>NZ_CP087203.1:614163-921245 GCF_026016325.1 Pseudomonas sp. B21-056 | reverse complement strand
GACGGACCGACCTCGTCCATCACCAGGATGTACGGTTGCTCGGGTTCGCTCGGGGTTTCGACGCCACATAACTGCGCCAGCACCCGACGGCCTACGTCCCGCAGGTCGGCAGCACGCTCGGCGAGCAGTGCATCCTGCAAGGCTTCCTGTTCTTTCGCGGCGGCCTCGATCACGCCCATCCACGCCGCTTGCGCACTTTCACCGAGCTTCAAACGGGTGTCGACTTCGTCAGTCAGCTCCGGGTCATCGAGCATTTCCTGGTGGGTAATGAAGATTTCGCGGATGGCCTTGGCCTTGGCGCGCTCGATCAGGCCTTCGATATCGCGGCGCACCTGATTCAAGGCGTTTTGCAGGCGCTCGCGCTCGATGGCGGCCGACTCGCCACGCAGCGGATAGTCGATGGCTTGCAGCACCTGGACATGGGCCGGGCCGATGGCGATACCCGGCGCGGCAGGCACCGCCTGGATCAGGCTGCCGGATGCGGGGGCCAGCATCACGGTCGCGACTTCGGCCATTGGGCTTTCCTGCGGCGCACTCGGCGGCGGCAGCGGTTCGACTTCTTCACCGAGGCCTTCTTCGATGGCCGCCAACAATGCCGGCAGCGCATCGGCGGCGATGCTCGGTTCAGCGATGAATTCCAGGATCTGCCCGCGACGGGCACCCAGGCTCAGCAGTTTGCTCAGGCTCTTGGCCGACACGGCGCTGTCCTGGCCGTCGACGATGCGCACGCGGATCTCGCCTTCAAAGCTTTTCGCCAGTTGCGCGAGGATCTTCGCCGGACGCGCATGCAAGCCGTGGGCGTTGGCCAGGCCAATACGGGCACTGGGCCAGTCGGCGGGCAGTTCACCGCCCAGCACTTCCAGCACCTTGCGGCTGCTGGTGGCACGGCCCAGCTCGTGGCCGCGACCTTCGATCAACAACGCGCAGAGTCGCTCGAGCAACGCCTGGTGAGCTTCACCGAGGCTGGCGAGACAGAACAGGCCACTCAAGGGTTGGCCCAGATAACGGATGGGCTTGTCCGGTGTGACGAAGGCCAGGCCCGGGCGCTTGACGGTCTGTTCGCTGTGCAGCCACCACAGGCCATCACCCAGGGGCAGCGCGTCGACCTGCTGCAACACCCCGGCAAAGCCATTACTCACGCAATCGGCCTGGCGCAGCAGACGGGCGCCGCGCCATACCAGTTCTTCGAAATCGTCGGCCGACACGCCGAGCCCGATCATCTGCGCATCCAGGGCCAGTTCCTGCGGCGCACCCTGCAGCAATTTCAGCAAGGCTTCAGCGGAACCGGCACGACGCAGCGCCTGGCCCAGGTCGGTCTCGCCCAGGGCGCGGGTCAACAGTTGCAGCAGGCGCAGGTGCTCATCGGACTTGGCCGCGATACCGATCGCCAGGTAGACGATCTGACCGTCGCCCCAGTCCACGCCGTCGGGGAATTGCAGCAAACGCACGCCGGTCGAATGCACCAGGTCGCGGGTTTGCGGCGTACCGTGGGGGATGGCGATACCTTGGCCAAGAAAGGTCGAACCCTGGGCTTCGCGGGCCTGCAAGCCGGCGAGATAACCTTCGGCTACCAGGCCATCGGCCACCAGTTTGTCAGCGAGCAATTGCAGCGCGGCGGCTTTATCCACGGCCGTCTGGGCCATGGATATCTGCTCTGGATTGAGCTCGAGCATGCTTTCTCCTTTTTGGCGTCGGGTTAGCGCCAGGTATTGTTTTGAATGACAGGTTAGCGTCCCAGGACAGCTTTTGGCGGTATCGCGGCAGAACGGCCAAAAAATCCTGCTAACCTTGAAAATACGCTTGCTGAAACGTTTAATCTAGAAAGATTGGCACGTTACTCGATAATCTCTCATCCTTGAAGTGCAACTTGTCGCCAGCGTTTGGACAATGACCGTCGGGCTGAATCGGGTAGGATGGACGCTCATTGTCGGGGCAAACTCGAAAAAACAAGGAAAAACGGGTTGAAACTCAGTGATATCGCCCAACTGGCCGGTGTGTCCGTCACCACCGCCAGCTATGTCATCAATGGCAAGGCCGAACAACAACGCATCAGCAATGCGACCGTCGAACGGGTGCGTGCGGTGGTCGAAGAACATGGCTTCACGCCTAACCCCCAGGCCGCCGGATTGCGCAGTCGGCATACCCGTACCCTGGGCTTCATCCTGCCGGACCTGGAAAACCCCAGTTACGCCCGCATCGCCAAGCTGCTGGAACAGGGTGCCCGGGCGCAGGGCTACCAGCTGCTGATCGCCAGTTCCGATGACGCGCCGGACAGCGAGCGGCAGCTGTTGCAGCTGTTCCGCGCCCGGCGCTGCGATGCGCTGATCGTCGCCAGTTGCCTGCCGGCCGGGGATGACAGCTACCGCCAGTTGCAGGCCAAGGGCATTCCGATCATCGCCATCGACCGGGTGATGGAGCCTGAGCACTTCTGCTCGGTGATCAGCGACGACCGCCAGGCCAGCCTGCAACTGACCCGCAGCCTGCTGGAGACACAACCCCGGCAAATCGTGCTGGTCGGCGCTCGCCCCGAGCTGAGTATCAGCCAGGAGCGCGCCGCGGGCTTTCGCGAAGCACTGAGCGGGTTCGAAGGCCAAGTACTGATCGAACACGGCGAGTCGTTCAGCCGCGAATGCGGCCGCCAGTTGATGGACGACTTGCTCAAACGCCTGGGGCACCTGCCCGATGCGCTGATCACCACCTCCTATGTGCTGCTGCAAGGGGTGTTCGACGCCCTGCACGACTTCCCGCTCAAGTCGCGCCCGTTGCGCCTGGGTACCTTCGGTGACACGCAATTGCTGGATTTCCTGCCATTGCCGGTCAATGCCATGTCCCAGCAACATCAACTGATTGCCGACAAGGCGTTGGAGCTGGCCCTGGCGGCCATCGAGAACGATGACTACCAGCCTGGCGTGCAGGCCATTGCGCGGACCTTCAAGCAGCGTATTCACCAGGGCTGAATCGTGGAGCTGATCGACACCCACACCCACCTGGACTTTGCCGATTTCGACGCGGATCGCCCGGCGCTGCTGGCCGCAAGCCGCGCCCTGGGGGTCCGGCAGATGGTGGTGCTGGGGGTGTATCGGGAGAACTGGCAGCGGGTCTGGGACCTGGTGCAGAGCGATTCGGACCTGCACGCCGCGCTAGGCCTGCACCCGGTGTATCTCGACCAGCATCGCCCCGACGACGTGACGCAACTGCGCGACTGGTTGGTCCGCCTGGCCGGGCATCGGCAGTTGTGCGCGGTGGGGGAAATCGGCCTGGATTACTACGTCGAGGGCCTGGACCGCGAGCGTCAGCAGACGCTGTTCGAAGCGCAACTGCAATTGGCGGCGGAGTTCGAACTGCCGGCACTCATCCACGTGCGTCGCAGCCACGCGGCGGTGATCGCCACCCTCAAGCGCTTTGCCCTGAAGCGTGCGGGGATCATCCACGCCTTCGCCGGCAGTTTTGAAGAAGCCCGCGAATACATCAAGCTCGGCTACAAACTCGGCCTCGGCGGCGCCGCCACCTGGCCCCAGGCCCTGCGCATGCACCGAGTGCTGGCGAAACTGCCGCTGGATGCCGTGGTGCTGGAAACCGACTCCCCGGACATGGCCCCGGCGATGTTCCCCGGCCAGCGCAACAGCCCGGCGCACCTGCCGGCGATTTGCGAGGCATTGGCCGGGATCATGGCGATCGATCCGGAGCAATTGGCCGAGGCCAGTACGGCGAATGCCCGGCAATTGTTCAACTGGTGACCGTACTCCCCTGAGAGGGCGGGGTTGCTCGCGAAAGCGGTCTGCCTGAGCAGGTGATGTTGCCTGTGCGGGCGCCATCGCGAGCAGGCTCGCTCCCACAATGAGACTGGCGTACACCCGAAAGAGCCAGGTCGGCTGTAAGGCCGCCTCGCGGTAGACGTTGATCTCGGCGCCCCGTTAACCACGCTGGCCGAACGCAGGTATTGCGTAGTGGGCATCCCGGCATGGATGCCGGGATAGCCGCGCTGGGCCATGGATGGCCCTTCGCGGCGGGCCCACGGAGCAATGCCTGCGTTCGGGCATGCCGAGCCTAGGCGAGGCACCTAGTGGTGGGGCATGAGCGCTTTGGTTACTTTCGCCTGGGCCGGCATTCCGGCTTTTCGAAAGTGACTCGGCGTAAGGCCGAAACCCTAAGTGGCCGTTACCGCAGCAACGGATATGTACCCGGTCAACAAAGCCCCGGCCGGCTATCAGGCCGCCTCGCGAGCAGGCTCGCTCCCACAGAGGGTTCAACGATGAACCCGTAGCTATACCCGAAACGCACTGATCAACAACTTGAGCTGCCCCACCTGCACCGACAACTCACGGCTCGCGTCCTCCGTCTGATGCGCCCCCTCGGCAGTGCGTTCACCCGCACGATTGATCTCGACAATGTTCTGGTCAATGTCATGAGCCACCGCCGTCTGCTGCTCCACCGCGGCAGCGATCTGCTGGTTCTGGTCGACGATCATCCCAACCGCACCGAGAATATTCTCCAGCGCCTGCTGGACCTTTTCCGACTGACCGACCGTGCCGCTGGCCATTTCATGACTGGTGCCCATGGCCTTGACCGCCGCCCCCACACCGCCGTGCAAACGGCTGATCATCGCTTCAATTTCCTCAGTCGACTGCTGCGTCCGCTTGGCCAGGGTCCGCACCTCATCGGCCACTACCGCAAAACCGCGTCCCTGTTCCCCGGCCCGAGCCGCCTCAATCGCGGCATTGAGCGCCAGCAGGTTGGTCTGCTCGGCAATGCTCTTGATCACATCCAGCACACGACTGATGGCCTGGCTGTCGGTCGCCAACTGGTTGATCACCTGCACCGATTGATCGATCTCGCTGGCCAGGCGGGCGATGCTGCCCTGTTGGGACTCCACCAGCCCACGGCCACTCAACGTTTCATCGTTCACACTGTGAGCGCTGCTGACCGCCGCGGCGGCACTGCGGGCCACCTCCTGGGCCGTGGCCGACATCTGGTTCATCGCCGTGGCGACCAGTTCGATCTGGCTGCGCTGCCCGGCCACCGCCTGGTTGCTTTGGGCCGATACCGATTCCACCTGTCCGGCCTGACGTTCCACCTCGGCGACGGTCTGGCCGACCCGTTCGATCAGGTCGTGGATCTTCGCTACCGTGCCGTTGAACACCTCACCCAACTCGCCCAGCTCGTCCTTGCTGCGGGCCACGAAATTGACCGTCATGTCCCCCGCCGCCACTTTGTCCATCATCCGGCCCAGGTAATGGAGGGTGGTACGGGTCGAGGCATAGAAGCCGGCGTACAGATAGAAAATCAGCAGGAACACCGCCACCAGCGCCACGGCCTGCAGCACCATGTGGCTGCGGTTCTGTTCCAGGCGATGCTGCAACTGGACACCGAGGAAACCCAGCGCTGCGTCGTTCAGCCGGTAGGTCTGCTCCATCAGGCCGCTGACCTGATCATAGAAGGCCGGCCAAGGCGCATCGAGGGTGTCGGCCATCACCACCTGTTCCTCGATCAGCTCAGCGACCTTCTTCAAAGTGCCCTTGCTAGCGTCAGCCGGGCCGGCAAGGGCTTGTCCAGCCACTTGACTGGAGGTCAACGCGTCGTGCAGCTTCAAGCCATATTCACCCTGGACTTTTTCGATCTGCGCCAGCAGCTCATCGAACCGGGTACTGGACGCGGAATTGAGAAAGCCCAGGCCCAACGCCGAAGCACCCAGTGCACGGCCTTCACCGAGGATCTGGGTGACATTGGGGGTCACGCCGGTCATCAGTTCGCTGAGCTGGCGGATGTCGCTCTGACTGTCGCGGCTCAGCCCCGCCTGGCTGGCGATGATCTGGCTGAATATCTGCGAACTGTTGAGCAGCTTGCCGATCAGCGCACTTTTGCTTTGCAGGGAATTTTCGGCTTGCTGGGCCTTGAACCCGGTGATCATTTCGTCGCGCTTGGCGTTGAAAATACTCACCTGTTCGGGCTCCACGGCCATGGCGGTCATGCCCTGCAGACGCGCAAGGATCTGCTGCTCAAGGGTGGCTATTTTCGCGTCCACATCGCCGGCCTTGCCGGACTGACCGAGGCTGGCATTGATCTGCACCAGGTTGTTCAAGGTTTCCAGGTCGCGGCGCAAGGTCAGGCTGCTGCCCAACAGGTCGAGGCTTTGCAGCTCCACTTGCGTCCCCTGGAATTCACGGTAGGAATCGCGCACCAGAAAGAAGTTGGTCACCAGCATCGGCAGCAGGAACATCACGCTGATCAGGCTGAACTTCATGCCGAAACTCAGGCGATTCATCAGGGCGACGGCGGGCCAGAGCAAACTCTTCACAAGGAAGTCTCCCGGTAGTGTTTTTATTGTTATGGGGCGTGCGCGCAGAGACAGCAGAAAGCCACTATCGGGCGCTGTCCCTGTATAGCCTAAATCAGAGGGGAGATTTGTAACTTAAGGTTAACGGTGTAGGAGCTGTCGAGTGCAACGAGGCTGCGATCTTTTCCCTAGGCACTTGAGTCCCAAGCGAAAGATCAAGAGATCGCAGGCTTCGCCAGCTCCTACAGAGCCGAGCGGGAGCAAGCTCCCTCGCCACAACAAATTGCATTAACAAAAAGGGAATCGAGTGGGATCAGGCCAACACCGTCCACAACGCAAACCCGGCATACCAGAGCACCGCCGCACGCAGCAGCAGTTCCCAGAGCCGGTCGAGGCTGTTGATGCCGTCCGGCCCCGCCAAGGGCTCAGGAATTTCGCCGGCCACCAGGCCGACCTTGTCGACCAGTTGAGCGGCGCTGATGTTCCAGTTCAGCAGTTCGTGCAGCATCACCCGGCTGACCGCCACGAAGTTGCCCACCAGGGCAAAACTCGCCGCCAGCAGCCGCACCGGCACCCAGTCGAAAGCATGGCGCAGTTGCGCTGCCCGCTCGGCCACGCCAGGGTTCTGGCTATGCTCGGCGGCCAGCGCCAGCAGGCGATAACTCAGGGCCGCCACCGGACCGAGCAGGAAGTACCAGAAGATCACCGCGAAAAAGCTCTGGTAGGCCTGCCACAACAGATGGCCCTGGACCCGTCCCAACAACTGCGCGCCACTGTCGGCTTCAATCCCCAGGTCGCGCTTGGCCACATGGGTAGCGGCTTGCAGGTCTTCGCGCCGCCACGCATCGCGAAATGGTCCCAGCCCAGCCAACAGATCACCACGCCCCAGGCTGTAGATCACCACCAGCAGGTGCACCGGCAGCACCAGCAATCCATAGGCCAGCGGCTCCAGCATCCACAGCAACAACGCCAGCAGCGCCACGGGCAGCAGGACCATGGCCACCAGCACCAGCCAGGGCCGGTTGACCCAACGCGGGCTCACCTCGATTCTGTTCAGCTCGCCCAGCCACGCGCCATCACGCTGGACCCGCTGGCGCAGGGCCGAGAACTTCTCGATCCAGACCGCCAGCAGCAACACCAGAAAACTCATTGCCCTTCCCCTTCTGTCAGGGCCGCTCGATAGCGTACCCAGTCAAATGCCGGTCCCGGATCGGTCTTGCGCCCCGGAGCGATGTCGCTGTGCCCGCAGATACGCTGCACGGTGATCGCCGCGAAGGCCGCTTGCAACTGCCGCGTCAGATCCACCAGGGCGGCATACTGCGGGTCGGTGAACGGCAGATCATCGGTGCCCTCGAGCTCGATGCCAATGGAAAAATCGTTGCAGGTTTCCCGGCCCTCGAAGCACGAAACGCCCGCATGCCATGCACGCTCCAGACAAGAGACAAACTGGGTAACGGCGCCGTCACGCTCGATCAGAAAATGCGCGGAGACACGCAGGTCGGCGATACCGGCAAAGTAAGGATGTTCCGTGACATCCAGACGATTCTGGAAGAATTCCTGCACCTTGCCGGTGGCGAACTGGGCGGGCGGCAGGCTGATGTTGTGGATCACCAGCAGGGAAATTTCGCCCTCGGGGCGCGCATTGAAGTTGGGCGATGGGCAATGACGCACGCCATCGCACCAACCGCTCGCGGGGTCCAGCTGCATACAGGTTCCTTCGAAGACGACGGTGATACCGCCAGTATGCCGTGATCGACCCGGACTGTGCGATCACTTGCCGCGATTGAGTTGACGCAGATTGCCGAGCACGGATTCCAGCGCCCGGTCGAACAGCAGGGTGTCGTCCAGCAGGCGCGCGGCCCCCCGCCGAAACTCCAGGGCCAGGCTGGTGCGGCTGTGCTCCTGGACCTTGAGGCCGGTACGGTTGACGAAGATATATTTGCCGGTGCTCTGGATGATCGCCGCCAGCTTGCAGCGCAGGCTGTTGTCGTCATCCTCCTGGAACTCGACCCAGCTACCCAGGCGCAATTGGTCGACCTGAAGCAGGCCCACGTCATCGGCCGGCAAGCGTACCGTCGCGTTGTCCGCCGGCGCTTTGTAGGCGGGGCGCAGGACAATTTTCTCCACCACCTCGATCATCACCGGCGCATCCGCCGACTGGACCTGATCCGTTGCCTGGCCCATGCGCTGCAACGCCTGCACGTGCAGGACTTCCAGTTCGCTGAAGAATTCACTGGTGGCGAACGGGTCGAATGCCGAACGGCTCAGACCTTCGCGCAAAGCCTTGAGCAGCTCCGGCACCATCGCCAGCAAGCGCAGGCCGGCATCCGGCTCGTCGTGATACTGGACGCTCCAGATCAGTTGCTCCAGGGTCAGGACATCGGCTTGCCATTCGGCTGACCGCTCGCCATGCTTGAAGCCGGTCAGCAACAGCACCTGGCTCCAGGCCTGCTGCACGAATTCCACCACGGCCTGAGGCAGCAGCTTGCCGAGCATGACCTGATTCAACGCGCCCTCGACTCGCAGACGTGCCAGTTCAGCCTTGGCCCGCCCTTCTTCGGCATCACGGATACGCTGTTCAAGCAGTTCGCTGCGACGCCGCTCATCGCTGGTGAAGGCGAGGAATTCGGCCAGCACCTCGGAGAAAATCGCCGGGTCATCGACGAAGTCGTTCAACAGGCGCTGTACCACTTGCTCGATGCGCAGATAAAGGCTGTCGCGCTGATGATCGTCGCATTCGCCCCAGCCCATGGCTGCGGCAGCAATTTCGTTGAGCAGCCGGCGGGCGGGATGATTGCCGCGGCTGAAGAAACTCTTGTCCTGAACTGCGACCTTGAGCATCGGGATCTGCAGGCGACCAATCAGTGCCTTGAGGGTCTCCGGCAGGTTCTGGTCGTCGAGAATGAACTCGAACATCATCGCGATCAGGTTGATCACGTCCTCATCGGCGCCTTCGACCACGCGCGACTTGCCGCTCTTGACGCTGACCCGGGTGAGCAGTTGTTCGAGCTGGCTGCGCAGATCGAACTCGTCCTGAAGGGTGGGTGCCGGCACGTATTGCTGCAGATGGGAGAGCAGGCGCAGCAGGTCACGGGTCGAGATCGGCTGCTCCGGTGCGCTGGGCTCCAGGGTCGGCGCCACGCTGCCACGCACCTGCATCACCAGTTTCTGTAATGCAGCGAACACTTCCTGCACGCTGTCATCGACTTCGGCGGCCCGGGGCTTGGCTGTACGCTCTGATGTGGGGCGTGGCGCATCATCGACACGATCCGACGCACGCCGGGACGGTGAAACCTTGAGGTCCGGCAGGATGCCCGTGGCCGCCAGCAACTGATTGGCCTCGACATAAAACTGGTCGCATTCGCTGAGCACATAGCGCTCGAACAGCTTGAGCAGGATCAGCTTGACCTTGATCTCCACCCCAAGGTTGCGTCCGGCCTGCAGAAAGGTTTCGCACAACAGCGCCGGGCTCATGGGATTCTGTGGGGTTGCCATTGGCCGGGCCAGCAGCACGCTGAGCCGGGCCGTCAATTGATCGAGGGAGGCCCCATCGCGACTGAGCACCCGGGTGACCATGGCTTCTACGGCCAGATGGCGCTCAAGATCGTCATGGGACGACTGGGCCGGAGCAGCGGGAACGATGGCGGGGCTCAGGGAAGCGTGAGTGAGGTCGTACTGGGCGAGGCTGACGAACGCCTCGAAGAACTGCTCGATGAATTCGCGTTCGATACTTTTGCGCTTCAGACGCAGGTCGCGCATGGCTTCGAAGAACAGATTCTGTTCGACATCGTTGCGCGCCCGGTCGGCCATCTCGAACAAAGTGTCGTCGGCGTTATCGAACAGCCTCTGCAAACCCAGGCGCAGCTGTTGCGCAGCCTTGTCGCGAACCTGGAGCAGAATCACAGGCAAACGGGCGAGTGGCGAGCGATTCGCCTGATCGGTAGGCACCTTATGCAAAGGCACTACATTCCCGTCGTTGTGCATCCTGGCCTCCTGAAACGGTGTTCTTCGGTTGGCAACGTCAAAGCCATGACGTCAATCGAAAGGCGGATTATCAGATAAAAGAACCCCGTCGCACCAGAGCACTCTGTGACCCAGCTTGAAATACGTCGCAATAAGTGACCGGGAAATCAGGGAAACGTTGCGAGGAGCCGACCAAATGCAGGTCCTTGGCCCGACAAACTGAATGTTTGTGCAACAGGACACTGGCTCTATAATCGGCCCACTTTGCCTGTGGAGCCCGTTATGCCGAACCTACGTCTCGCCGACCTGACCGCCGAAATCGAAGCCAACGTGCGCCGCGCGTTGCTCGAAGACATCGGCAGCGGCGACATCACCGCGCAACTGATCCCCGCCGAACGCCTGGCCAAGGCCACCATCATTACCCGCGAAGCCGCGATCATCAGCGGCACGGCCTGGGTCGACGCCGTGTTCCGGCAACTGGACCCACGCGTTGCAGTGCACTGGCAAGTACGCGACGGCGACCAGGTCAACCCCGACCAGGCGTTGTTCCATCTGGAAGGCCCGGCCCGCTCATTGCTGACCGGCGAGCGCAGCGCGCTGAACTTCTTGCAGATGCTCTCCGGCGTCGCCACCCGCGCCCGCTACCTGGCCGACTTCGTCGCCGACACCCAGGTCAAGCTGCTGGACACCCGCAAGACCCTGCCCGGGCTGCGTCTGGCGCAGAAGTACGCCGTCACCTGCGGCGGCTGCCATAACCACCGCATCGGTCTGTACGATGCCTTCCTGATCAAGGAAAACCACATCGCCGCCTGCGGCGGGATCGCCCAGGCCATCGCGGCCGCCCACAAGATCGCACCGGGCAAACCGGTGGAAGTCGAAGTGGAAAGCCTGGCGGAATTGAAGGAAGCCCTGGCGGCCAACGCCGACATCATCATGCTCGACGAACTGAGCCTGGACGACATGCGTGAAGCCGTGCGCCTGAACGGCGGCAAGGCGAAGCTGGAAGCCAGCGGTGGGATCAACGAAAGCACCTTGCGGCCGATTGCCGAGACCGGGGTGGACTACATCTCGATCGGAGCGATGACCAAGGATGTGAAGGCGGTGGATCTGTCGATGCGCTTGAGTCTCTGAGCCTAAAAAAACGCCAGCCCTGAAGGCTGGCGTTTTTTTCAGACCACCAGATTATTCATCTCGCAGTACTCATCCCAATCCACACCCAGCACCTCGGCAGCCTCCTTGTGCAAGGCAAGGCGCTGCGCCTCGAACTCTTCAGGCGTGCTGGTGTACTTGAGCGTCAACTCCCAAGGCTGCAAGCCCTGGGCTTCGGCCTCGTCTTCGAAAGCCCACTGAATCTGGTCCTTCTGCTCGTCGGCGCTCAGGTTACTGATTTCTTCCAGTAACTGAGGCGTGTCCAGGGCGTATTTGCGCAGCGCTTCTTCGTGTCTGGCTTCTTGGGTCAGTTCTTTAGCCGTCATGTCGTTCTCGCTGATCGAAGGAATGGAAGATGGGACTGGATCATCAAGGATCTCTCTGAAACAGAACCGCTGGCAGCGCGGTTTTCCTGGTCCTTGGAACCATTCGGGGATCATTTGAAAACTGCTGGGCAATGCTCAAGCAGGCAACGAATATAGGACGTTTTGTCGATGATTTACACGGCTCTTTACATCTGTCCCACAAAAATCTAGGCCCTGTCAGCAGGAGGCCAAGGAACATATACCAGAATCCCCAGTCATAGCGATGTGCCACATCGGCACTTCATAAGGATTCTGTGATGCGCAGCTTTCCAAGGTTAACGTCTATTCGGCTTGTTACCGCGACCCTGCTGCTCGGCAGCCTAGCATTGGCCAGTGCCGCGCAAGCGGCTGTTGAAATCTCGTCCAGTTTTCCAGAGCCATCCGATGAGATTCCGGCCCTGCGCAGCTCATTCGGTAACGACGTGTTCTACAAAACCGGCATCAGCATCGATAACTTGAAGGACACGCGGCAAACCGCCAAGGCCAACGCCACTGAACTTGAAAGCCAGAAGCGTACCCTCGCCGAGCAGGGCCGTCAGATCGAAGAGCTCAAACGCAACGGCGGTTCAAGCGCCAATTCCAGCAGTCGGGAAATAGAAGACCTCAAACGCACGATCAAGGAACAGGAACGCGACCTGAACGACCTAGGCAAGCAAGTGGAAGAGCTCAAGCGTAATAGCGGTTCCAGCTCGAGTTCGAGCAACAGCGAGATATCGACGCTGAAGGGGAAGATCAGCGATCAGGATCGCGAGATGGATCAGCTCAAGCGTACCGTCGAGGAGTTGAGCAGGAAGGTGAAATGAGGAGAGAGGAGATCTTGCCCGAGACAGGAATCGAACCTGCGACCTTCGCGTTACGAGTGCGCTGCTCTACCGACTGAGCTACACGGGCGGTGAGCTAACCTAGCATCCAGTCCGTAACCAGGCAACCTGTGCCGCAGGGATTTTCCCCACACAGCAAAACGCCCCGAACCAGTCGGGGCGTTTGCTTGTTCAGCGGTCAGCCGCGGGGGTGATTAAACGCCCGATGCCTTGGCTGCCGCCACGTCCTTGATGGACAGCTTGATACGGCCGCGGTTGTCCACGTCCAGTACCAGCACTTCCACTTCCTGGCCTTCTTTCAGGATGTCGGTCACTTTCTCGACGCGAGCATCGCTCAGCATGGAGATGTGAACCAGACCGTCCTTGCCTGGCAGGATGTTGACGAAGGCGCCGAAGTCGACGATGCGCTCGACCTTGCCCACGTAGATCTTGCCGATCTCGGCTTCGGCGGTGATGCCCAGGACGCGCTGGCGTGCTGCTTCTGCCGCTTCCTTGGTTTCGCCGAAGATCTTGATCGAACCGTCGTCTTCGATGTCGATCGAAGCCTTGGTTTCTTCGCAGATCGCACGAATGGTCGCGCCGCCTTTACCGATGACATCACGGATCTTGTCGGTGTCGATCTTCATCGCGATCATGGTCGGAGCGTTTTCCGACAGTTCGGTACGGGACTGACCGATCACCTGGTTCATCTGGCCGAGGATGTTCAGGCGCGCTTCCAGGGCCTGGCCCAGGGCGATTTCCATGATCTCTTCGGTGATGCCCTTGATCTTGATGTCCATCTGCAGTGCGGTCACGCCTTTGGCGGTACCGGCCACTTTGAAGTCCATGTCGCCCAGGTGGTCTTCGTCACCGAGGATGTCGGTCAGGACGGCAAATTTCTCACCTTCCTTCACCAGGCCCATGGCGATACCGGCAACCGGTGCCTTCATCGGCACACCGGCGTCCATCAAAGCCAGGGAAGCGCCGCAGACCGAAGCCATCGAGCTCGAACCGTTGGACTCGGTGATTTCCGATACCACGCGAATGGTGTACGGGAACACGTCGGCGTCCGGCAGCATGGCCTGGACCGAACGACGGGCCAGACGGCCGTGACCGATTTCGCGGCGACCAGCGCCACCCATGCGACCACACTCACCGACCGAGAACGGCGGGAAGTTGTAATGCAGCATGAACGGGTCTTTCTTTTCGCCTTCCAGGGTGTCCAGCAGTTGCGCGTCACGGGCGGTGCCCAGTGTTGCAACGACCAGGGCCTGGGTTTCACCACGGGTGAACAGGGCCGAGCCGTGGGTCTTCGGCAGAACGCCGACTTCGATGTTCAGCGGACGTACGGTGCGGGTGTCGCGACCGTCGATGCGTGGCTTGCCGTTGACGATGTTCTCGCGAACGGTACGGTATTCGATTTCACCGAAAGCCGCTTTGACTTCAGCGGAAGACGGCTGGCCTTCTTCGCCGGACAGCTTGGCGACGACCTGGTCCTTCAACTCGCCCAGGCGCGCGTAACGGTCGGCCTTGACGGTGATGGTGTAGGCCTGGGAGATCGCTTCGCCGAACTCGGCACGGATCGCACCCAGCAGTTCGGTGGCTTCGGCTTGCGGAGCCCAGGTCCAGGTTGGCTTGGCGGCTTCGGCGGCCAGTTCCTTGACGGCGTTGATCACCACCTGGAACTCGTCATGGGCGAACAGTACGGCGCCCAGCATCTGGTCTTCGGTCAGCTCTTTGGCTTCGGATTCAACCATCAGCACGGCTTCGGAAGTACCGGCAACGACCATGTCCAGGCTCGAAGCCTTCAGTTGCTCGTAGGTCGGGTTCAGCAGGTAGCCAGTGCTTTCATGGAACGCAACGCGGGCAGCGCCGATCGGGCCATCGAAAGGAATACCGGAGATGGCCAGCGCGGCCGAGGTACCGATCATCGCAGCGATGTCCGGATCGGTCTTCTTGCTGGTGGAAACGACGGTGCAGACAACCTGCACTTCGTTCATGAAGCCTTCTGGGAACAGCGGACGGATCGGACGGTCGATCAGTCGGGAAGTCAGGGTTTCTTTCTCGGAAGGACGGCCTTCGCGCTTGAAGAAACCGCCAGGGATCTTACCGGCGGCGTAAGTCTTTTCCTGGTAGTGGACAGACAGAGGGAAGAAGCCCTTGCCTGGATCGGCTTGCTTGGCACCGACGACGGTCACCAATACGCTGACGTCGTCGTCAACGGTGACCAGCACTGCGCCGGAGGCCTGACGGGCGATACGGCCAGTCTCGAGGGTAACGGTCGACTGACCGAACTGGAATTTTTTGATTACCGGGTTCACGGTGTCCTACCTTCTTTGTGGCTCTTGGGGAACTTGTCTTCTTGCGAAATTCTTGGGCAGTGCGGGGAATCGGCCCAACGACTGTCCAGATAAAACTTGAGGCTGGGAGCCTGCCGGTTGCCGACGCAAAGCGCCGGCAACAGACAGACCACCAACCTCATAGCGCAATCGCTGATTAGCGACGCAGGCCCAGGCGGCCGATCAAGGTGCTGTAACGACTAACGTCCTTGCCCTTGAGGTAGTCCAGCAGCTTACGACGCTGGTTTACCATGCGGATCAGACCACGACGGGAGTGGTGATCTTTACCGTTGGCCTTGAAGTGACCTTGCAGTTTGTTGATGTTGGCGGTCAGCAGTGCAACTTGCACTTCTGGCGAACCAGTATCACCAACAGCTTGCTGGTAGTCGGTCACGATCTGAGCTTTTTCTTCAACGCTGAGTGCCATGTGGCTTTCCTCTCATAGGGTACGGTTTCCGAGAAAACCGCACCAACAGGCCAGGGACAGATCCCTGTATCTATAAATGAGTAGTGACCGTGCCTGTTGACAGCCACACTCGCCCGCCTGCTGTTACACAGACGGGTTCCGGTCATTCCGACCGAATCAGTCGACGCGGCGCAATGCGCCCGTCTTCGCTCACTTCACCGATACCGATGAAGCGACCATTGTGATCCTGTACCCGGACCATACCGAACTTCGGTGCATCCGGGGCACGCACCGGCTGGCCGTTGAGCCAGTAGAACGCGCTGTGTTCCGAGAACTGCAACAGCGGCCAATCCAGCAGCCCACTGTCCGATGGCATCAGGAAGCGGTCGACCGCTTCGTTGCCGCCTTCGGCATGTACGGCTTCGAGCTCTTCCAGCGTGACCGTCTGGGCCAGGGTGAAAGGTCCGGCCTGGGTCCGTCGCAACTCCGCCACGTACGCACCACAGCCCAGCTGCTCACCAATATCCTCCACCAGGGTGCGGATATAGGTGCCTTTGCTGCAATCCACGGCAAGCCGCGCAGTATTACCGTCAAAGGCCAGCAATTCCAAGCGCGCAATAGTAACAGAACGTGGTTCACGCTCCACTACTTCGCCTGCACGGGCCAGTTTATACAACGGTTGTCCATCACGCTTCAGGGCGGAGTACATCGGCGGTATCTGACTGATTTGCCCACGAAATCCTGGCAGCACCGCTTCGATATCAGCCTGACCAACGGTCACCGGACGTTCGCGCAGAACCTCACCTTCGGCGTCCGCCGTAGTGGTGGTCTTGCCCAGTTGCGCCAGGGTTTCATAACCCTTGTCGGAGTCGAGCAGGTATTGGGAGAACTTGGTCGCCTCGCCGAAACACAGCGGCAACACGCCGGTGGCCAGCGGATCGAGGCTGCCGGTGTGCCCGGCCTTCTCGGCATTGAGCAGCCAGCGAACCTTCTGCAAGGCTGCGTTGGAGGTGAACCCCAACGGCTTGTCGAGCAGGATGATGCCGCTGACGTTACGGCGGATACGTTTGACCTGAGCCACCGGTTACTCCTTGGTGTCTTCGGGTTCAGCCGTGTGCTGACTGTCTTCAGCCACGGCGCGCTCGATCAAGGCCGACAGATGCGCGCCCCGGGCGACGCTTTCGTCGTAGTGGAAATGCAGCTGTGGAACACTGCGCAGCTTCATTTCCCGGGCCAACTGCATGCGCAGGAAGCCGGCGGCCGAGTTGAGCACCTTGATGCTCTGGGCGACGTCATCGGCACCGTCCTGGCCCATCACCGTGATGAAGATCTTTGCATGACCGACGTCACGACTGACTTCCACAGCGGTAATGGTGACCAGGCCGACGCGCGGGTCCTTGACTTCGCGGCGGATCAGTTGGGCCAGCTCGCGCTGCATCTGATCGCCAATTCGTTGGGTACGGCTATATTCTTTTGCCATGTCTTGCTACCTGTTACTGCCCCACGGTGAAACCCGTGAGGTCTGAAAGCGGCAAACGCCCGGCCTGACAAAAGCCAGACCGGGCGTTGCGTTTAGAGTCCGCCAGCGAAGCAGCGCATGTTCATGCGGCTACCCGATGCGGCTCTTGAAGTGCGCGAGTCAGAGGCTGCGGGCAACCTGGACCTTCTCGAAGACTTCGATCTTGTCGCCGACCTTGACGTCGTTGTAGCTCTTGACGCCAATACCGCATTCCATGCCGGCACGGACTTCGGAAGCGTCATCCTTGAAGCGACGCAGGGATTCCAGCTCGCCTTCGAAGATCACGATGTCTTCACGCAGTACACGGATCGGACGGTTACGGTGAACGACACCTTCGATCACCATGCAACCGGCGATGGCACCGAATTTCGGCGAACGGAACACGTCGCGAACTTCGGCCACGCCCAGGATGTTCTCCCGCACGTCGCTGCCCAGCATACCGGTCAGGGCTTTCTTGACGTCTTCGATGATGTCGTAGATCACGTTGTAGTAACGCATATCCAGACCTTCCTGCTCGACAATCTTGCGCGCACCGGCATCGGCACGCACGTTGAAGCCGAACAGAACAGCGTTGGAAGCCAGTGCCAGGTTGGCGTCGCTTTCGGTGATACCACCGACACCGCCGCCGACCACACGTACTTGCACTTCGTCGTTGCCCAGGCCGTTCAAAGCGCCCTGCAAGGCTTCCAGCGAACCACGGACGTCGGATTTGAGGACGATGTTGAGCGTCTTCTTCTCTTCCTGGCCCATGTTCTCGAAGATGTTTTCCAGCTTGCCGGCGTGAGCGCGAGCCAATTTGACTTCGCGGAACTTGCCTTGACGGAACAGAGCCACTTCGCGAGCTTTCTTCTCGTCAGCCACAACGCTCATCTCGTCGCCAGCGTCCGGAGTACCGTCCAGGCCGAGGATCTCGACCGGGATAGCCGGACCGGCTTCCTTGATGGGCTTGCCGTTCTCGTCGAGCATGGCGCGAACGCGACCATAGTTCGAACCGACCAGCACCATGTCGCCCTGACGCAGCGTACCGTCCTGAACCAGGACCGTGGCCACCGGACCGCGGCCCTTGTCCAGGCGCGATTCAACCACGACACCACGACCTGGGGCGGATGGAGTGGCGGTCAGCTCAAGCACTTCGGCCTGCAGCAATACGGCTTCGAGCAACTCGTCGACGCCAGTACCCATCTTCGCGGAAACCGGAACGAATGGTGTGTCGCCACCCCAATCTTCCGAGGTCACGCCATGCACCGACAGCTCGCTGCGGATGCGATCGAGATCGGCGCCCGGCTTGTCGATCTTGTTCACCGCAACCACCAGCGGCACGCCAGCTGCCTGGGCATGCTGAACGGCTTCGATGGTCTGTGGCATCACGCCGTCGTCCGCCGCAACTACCAGGATCACGATGTCGGTCGCCTTGGCACCACGAGCACGCATGGCGGTAAACGCGGCGTGACCCGGGGTGTCGAGGAAGGTGACCATGCCGCGATCGGTTTCAACGTGGTACGCGCCGATGTGCTGGGTGATACCGCCGGCTTCGCCAGCAGCTACCTTGGCGCGACGGATGTAGTCGAGCAGCGAGGTCTTACCGTGGTCAACGTGGCCCATGACGGTCACGACCGGCGCACGAGGAACCGCTTCACCTTCGAACTTCAGGGACTCGGCCAGGGAATCTTCCAGGGCGGTGTCGCTGATCAGGGTCACCTTGTGGCCCAGTTCTTCAGCAACCAGTTGGGCAGTTTCCTGATCCAGTACCTGGTTGATGGTGGCCGGCGTACCGAGCTTGAACATGAACTTGATGATCTCGGCAGCCTTGACCGACATCTGCTGGGCCAGATCGCCCACAGTGATGGTCTCGCCGATCTTCACTTCACGCACGACAGGGCCGGTCGGGCTCTGGAAACCGTGGGCGTTGCGTTTCTTCAGCTTGGCCTTGCCGCGACCACCACGACGGAAGCCATCGCTTTCTTCGTCGGTAGTGCGTGGTGCAACGCGTGGCGCTGGCGCCTTTTCCTTGACCGAAGCACGATGCGGAGTGTTCTTGCGCTCGCCATCGCCACCGCCACGACGGTTTTCGTCGGCACGTGGCTTGTCCGGACGACGCTGCTCATCACGCTTGCGAGCGTCGACCGCAGGCGCAGGAGCTGCCTCCAGGACCGGGGCGCTTTCGCGTACAGGTTCAGCCACCGGGGCAGGCGCCGCGACGGCTTCCACCGGAGCGGGTTGCGCAGCGGCTGCGGCAGGCTGACGACGCGCTTCTTCTTCGGCGCGACGCTTGGCTTCTTCTTCAGCCTTCTGGCGCGCGGCGTTTTCTACTGCGCGACGCTCGTCCAGCTCGCGCTTGCGCTCGGCTTCGATTTCTTCCGGGCTGCGCTGCACGAAGACTTTCTTCTTGCGTACTTCTACGCTGATGCTTTTGCTACCGGCAACACGCAGGGTGCTGGTGGTTTTACGCTGCAGAGTGATCTTGCGCGGTTCTTCCACTTTCGCCTTGTGACTGCTCTTCAAGTGGGTCAGCAGGGACTGCTTCTCACTGTCGGTCACATGTTCCTCGGCGGCGGTGTGCGGCAGACCTGCCTCACGCATCTGCTGCAACAGGCGCTCTACCGGTGTTTTGACCTCATCGGCCAGTTGTTTCACCGTGACTTGCGTCATGCACTTCTCTCCTCAGGCCGCGCCTAATTACTCGAACCAGTGGGCTCGGGCGGCCATGATCAACTTGCCGGCACGATCATCGTCAATGCCGTCGATGTCGAGCAGGTCGTCAATAGACTGCTCGGCCAGGTCTTCGCGGGTAATGACGCCGCGCACCGCCAGTTCCATCGCCAAATCCTTGTCCATGCCCTCAAGCGAGAGCAGGTCTTCGGCCGGATGGGCGTCTGCCAGCTTTTCCTCAGTAGCGATGGCTTTGGTCAACAAACGATCCTTGGCCCGAGCGCGAAGCTCGTTGACGATGTCTTCGTCAAAGCCGTCGATGTTGAGCATTTCCTCCACCGGCACGTAGGCAATCTCTTCCAGGCTGGTAAAGCCCTCATCCACCAGTACCTGCGCCAGCTCTTCATCGACTTCGAGCTCTTCGATGAAGTTGCGCAGGATGTCACCGGTTTCAGCTTGCTGCTTGGCCTGGATGTCCGATTCGGTCATCACGTTCAGGGTCCAGCCCGTCAACTGGCTGGCCAGACGCACGTTCTGACCACCACGACCGATGGCCTGAGCCAGATTGTCTGCGCCAACGGCGATGTCCATGGCATGGGCATCTTCGTCAACGATAATGGCCGCCACTTCTGCTGGCGACATCGCGTTGATCACGAACTGAGCCGGGTTATCGTCCCACAGAACGATGTCCACACGCTCACCGCCCAGCTCGCCGGATACGGCCTGCACACGCGAGCCGCGCATGCCGATGCAGGCACCTTGCGGGTCGATGCGCTTGTCCTTGGAGCGGACCGCGATCTTGGCACGCGATCCCGGATCACGGGAGGCAGCCATGACTTCGATCAGGCCTTCGGCGATTTCCGGCACTTCGATGCGGAACAACTCGATCAGCATTTCCGGCGCGGTACGCGACAGAATCAGCTGCGGGCCGCGGTTCTCGGTGCGGATTTCCTTGAGCAGCGCACGCAGGCGCACGCCCACCCGGAAGGTTTCGCGAGAAATGATGTCTTCGCGTGCCAGCAGTGCCTCGGCGTTGTTGCCCAGGTCAACGATCACGTTGTCGCGGGTGACCTTTTTCACGGTACCGGAGATGATCTCACCCAGCTTCTCGCGATAAGCGTCAACCACTTGCGCACGCTCGGCTTCGCGAACTTTCTGCACGATGACCTGCTTGGCCGTCTGTGCAGCGATGCGACCAAATTCGATGGACTCGATCTTTTCTTCGACTACGTCACCTACCTTGGCGCCAGGATGCGTTTCTGCAACCTTGCTTGGCCAGGTTTCGATAGCCGGATCATCCAGGTCGGCTTCCTCGACCACCGTCCAGCGACGGAAAGTTTCATAGGAACCGGTGTGGCGGTTGATCTCCACACGCAAATCAACTTCGTCTTCAAACCGCTTCTTGGTAGCAGTGGCCAGGGCCAGCTCCAGCGCTTCAAAAATAACGTTAGCCGGTACGCCCTTTTCATTGGATACCGACTCAACAACCAGCAGTACTTCTTTGCTCATCGTACGCCTCGCCTTTCGCAAGCCATTGGATCCGCGGGATCCGCAGTATCTGGCACGTATCAGTCAAAACTGGGAATAATGTTGGCCTTGTCGATCATATCGATCGGCAACAGGAACTCATGGTCATCTACCTGCACCACGACGTCCTGCTCTTCTACACCGCGCAGAAGGCCTTGAAAGTTGCGTCGACCTTCGAAGGGCGAGCGCAGCTTGATCTTCACTTGTTCACCGGCAAACGAAGCGAACTGTTCAAGACTGAACAGAGGGCGTTCCATGCCGGGCGAGGAAACTTCAAGGGTGTATTCGGTGCTGATTGGATCTTCAACATCCAGTACACCACTGATCTGACGGCTGACGATGGCGCAGTCATCCACCAACACGCCGCCTTCCTTATCGATATAAACGCGCAACAGTGAGTGGCGACCTTGAGCCGAAAACTCAATACCCCAGCATTCATAGCCAAGGGCCACGACCACCGGGGCCAACAAGGCCTGCAACTGTTCTAGCTTGCTCGACACCTGAACCCCCTCGTGCATGTTTGTGCATGCTGTGCAAATAAAAAAAAATGGGCGAATCGCCCATCCCTGAAACGCCGTTGAACAGCGGCGTTATAAAGTGTCCAGCTAACAAAAAGCCCCTTGGAAGGGGCCCTGAAACTGGTTGCGGGAGCCGGATTTGAACCGACGACCTTCGGGTTATGAGCCCGACGAGCTACCAGGCTGCTCCATCCCGCGACAAAGCTGGGGCGGAAGTATACGACCGATCCCCTACAGGGTCAATGTAACCCTTCCACCTACAAGAAAGCCCGCTATTGCGGGCTCTCCTGATTCAATTGGTACCGAGAAGGGGACTCGAACCCCTACACCCTATGGGCACAACCACCTCAAGGTTGCGTGTCTACCAATTCCACCACCTCGGCAAATACAGCGCTTGAAACCTTCTTACTTCTGCTCTTGAGCTGGAGGTACGTCAGTCGCCGGGTTGGCCGACTTTTGCTCTTGAAGCACCGGGACATCATCAGAAGCCGGTTTTTGCTTTGGCGCTTCCAATACCGCTGGGCTTGGCAAACCTACTTGAGTCAGCTCATGAGCTTTCTCTTTAGCAAAGTAACCTAACCCTAAGCTGGTCATGAAGAAACCGGCGGCAAGTATAGCAGTAAACTTACTAAGAAAGGTAGAGGAACCTTGGCTTCCGAACACAGTATTTGAAGCACCTGCACCGAAAGACGCACCAGCATCCGCACCTTTACCCTGCTGCAGCAATACCAGAGCAACTACGCCCAATGCACCCAGCAGATGAAAAACGACTACGACTGTTTCCAGCATTTTTTCAGTTTCCCGCGGCGCGACAGATCGCACCGAACTCATCTGCATTCAGGGACGCCCCACCAATGAGCCCCCCATCGATATCCGGCATGCCGAACAGTTCGACCGCATTGGCCGCCTTCACGCTGCCGCCGTATAGAAGTCGCACACCTCGTGCCACTTCAGAATTCTCTGCCGCCAACTGGGCGCGGATGGCGGCGTGCACATCCTGCGCTTGTTGCGGCGAAGCAGTCAGCCCGGTGCCAATGGCCCAGACCGGCTCGTAAGCAATGACTGCCTTTGCAAAAGCACCGACACCCAGGTCCTCGATGATGCTGCCCAGCTGACGCCCGACAACCTCAAGGGTCTTGCCGGCTTCACGCTGCTCGAGGGTTTCCCCTACGCACAACACCGGAGTCAGACCGCAGGCCTGAGCCGCTGCAAACTTGCGGATCAGGGCCTTGTCCTGCTCACCCATGATCAGGCGACGCTCGGAGTGCCCGACAAGCACCAGGGAACAACCTGCATCCACCAGCTGACTTGGCGCAATTTCACCGGTCAGCGCACCTTGCATGGATTCCACCGCAGAGTTCTGCGCGCCGACCGAGATCGACTTGCCTTTCAAGCCATCAATCACTTGATTGATATACAAGCAAGGCGGGAATACCGCGACGTCAACACCGCTTGGCAAGGCCAGATGACGAAGGCCATTGATCAGCTCAGCGACGCTGGCGCGGGTACCGTGCATCTTCCAGTTACCAGCTACCATAGGGCGACGCATGCTGTACCTCGTCGGTCAAAGTGGGCGCAGATGTTACCCAACCGTTTCATGACTGGCAAGCCGAATTCAGGCAGAAACTTCAGTAACAAGCTTCGCCAGTTCTTCGGCATAACCGCGAACCTGCGCTTCGTCCTCGCCTTCGACCATGACACGGACCAGGGGCTCCGTGCCGGACTTGCGCAACAGCACCCGTCCACGACCCGCCATCGCCTGCGTCACGCGCTCACTGGCCTGCTGGACCGTGGCATGCTCGATGGGATTCGCACCGCCACCGAAACGCACGTTGATCAACACCTGCGGACATTTGCGCAACGCCTGGCGTGACAGCGCAAGGCTCTCGTTGCGCGCCCGAAGCGCCATCAGCACCTGCAAGGCGGCGATGATCGCATCACCGGTAGTGGTGTGATCGAAGCAGACGATGTGACCAGAGTTCTCACCACCAATGACCCAGTTACGCTCCAGCAGCTCCGAGATGACATAGCGGTCGCCCACGTTGGCTCGCACGAATGGAATATCCAGATCCGCCAGCGCCAGCTCGAGCCCGAGGTTGCTCATCAGCGTACCGACCACCCCGCCCTGCAGCTTGCCGCGCTCATGCAGGTCGCGCGCGATGATGAACAGCAGCTCATCGCCATCGACGACAGTCCCGGTGTGATCCACCATCAGGACCCGATCACCGTCGCCATCGAAGGCGATCCCGAGATCAGCCTGTTCGGCCAGGACCGCTGCCTGCAATGAGTCGGTATGGGTGGAACCACAGTTGTGGTTGATATTCAGCCCGTTAGGCTGGGCGGCCAGCACCACCACCTCGGCGCCCAACTCGCGAAACACACTCGGGGCGACTTTATAGGTCGCACCGTGGGCGCAATCGACGACGATTTTCAGACCCTCGAAGCTGGTACCGGTAGGGACGCTGCCCTTGCAGAATTCGATATAGCGACCCGAGGCATCATTGATCCGCGAGACCTTGCCGATCTTGCTCGACTCAACCACCGTCATCGGCGTATCCAGCAGCTCTTCGATCATCAGCTCGACTTCATCCGGCAACTTGGTGCCCTTGCCGGAGAAAAACTTGATGCCGTTGTCATCATGGGGGTTGTGGGAAGCACTGATCACGATCCCCGCCTGGGCATGGAATGTGCGCGTCAGGTAGGCAATTGCCGGTGTCGGCATAGGCCCCAACAACATCACATCGGCACCCGCCGAGGTCAGGCCGGCTTCGAGAGCCGATTCGAACATATAGCCGGAAATTCGCGTGTCCTTGCCAACCAACACCTTGCAGGCGCCCATCTTGCGGAACGCCATGCCGGCAGCCCAGCCGAGCTTGAGCATGAAATCAGGGGTAATAGGGTATTCGCCGACCCGACCACGAATGCCGTCGGTGCCAAAATATTTCTTGCTCATAAGTGCTCCGTCATTCTTATTCGGCTGAATCCACTGCTGCGATCATCCGCACCACGTCCATCGTTTCGGCCACATCGTGCACCCGCAATATCTGCGCACCTTTTGTAATGGCCAGGGCCGCGAGAGCAAGACCGCCATACAACCGCTCGCCTACCGGACGCCCCAGGGCATTGCCTATCATGCTTTTTCGCGAGACCCCGACCAACAGCGGCCGACCCAAGGCATGCAAGGCTTCCATATGCTTGAACAGGCTCAGGTTATGATCCAGGGTCTTGGCAAAGCCGAAACCGGGATCCAGCAGCAGCCGCTCAGCGGGAATACCGGCCAGCGCGCACTGGCTCATGCGCTCCGCCAGGAACTCGCCGACCTCCCTGGTCACATCACGATAGTGAGGGTCGTTCTGCATGGTTCCCGGCTCACCGAGCATATGCATCAGGCACACCGGCAACCCGGTAGCCGCAGCAGCATCCAGGGCACCATCTCGCTGCAGGGAGCGGACATCGTTGATCAAACCCGCGCCCAACCGAGCCGTCTCCCGCATGACCGCAGGCGTGGACGTGTCGACCGAGATTATGACATCCAGCTCGCGGTGTATACGCTCGACAACGGGCGCCACCCTTTCCAGCTCCTCGAGAGGCGAAACAGCCCGCGCGCCCGGCCGGGTCGACTCGCCACCGACATCGATCAGCGTCGCACCGGCCACCACCATGGCTTCTGCATGCCGCAGCGCAGCATCGAGCTGACCAAATCGGCCACCGTCGGAAAAGGAGTCGGGAGTGACATTGAGAATACCCATGACATGCACATGGGCCAAATCAAGAACCCGGCTGCCACAAGGCAACCGGGTCGAGGACTGAACAGAAGTCATTTCAAGCCTTAGACATCAGCAGCCGGACCACCAATCGGTGTTTCCGGACGCTCACCCTGTACCGCCGGCGGCGTACCTGGAGTACCTGTGCCACCGGACCAGTCACGCGGCTCACGCGGCGGACGACCCGCCATGATGTCATCGATCTGTTCGGCATCGATGGTTTCATACTTCATCAGGGCATCCGCCATGGCGTCGAGCTTGTCGCGATTGTCCGTGAGGATCTGCTTCGCGGTGCCGTAGCACTGGTCGATGATGCTGCGCACTTCAGAGTCGATCAGCTTGGCCGTCTCGCCGGAGAAGCTTGCATGCTGCCCGCCGCCGCCACGACCGAGGAACACTTCGCCCTCTTCTTCGGCATACATCAATGGGCCGAGCTTCTCGGAAAGACCCCACTTGGTGACCATGTTCCGCGCAATCTGGCTGGCGCGCATGATGTCGTTCGACGCTCCGGTGGTTACACCGTCGAAGCCCAAGGTCATCTCTTCAGCGATACGGCCACCGTAGAGCGAACAGATCTGGCTGATCAGCGCCCGCTTGGACAAGCTGTAACGATCTTCTTCCGGCAGGAACATGGTCACACCCAGCGCACGACCGCGCGGGATGATCGAGACCTTATAGACCGGATCATGCTCAGGCACGACGCGACCGACGATGGCGTGACCCGCCTCGTGGTAAGCCGTGTTCTGCTTTTCTTTCTCCGACATGACCATGGACTTGCGCTCGGCGCCCATCATGATCTTGTCTTTAGCCAGTTCGAATTCCTTCATTTCCACGACGCGCTTGCCGGCACGCGCAGCGAACAGCGACGCTTCGTTGACCAGGTTCGCCAGGTCGGCGCCGGAGAAACCCGGCGTGCCGCGAGCGATGACCGCTGGTGCAACATCGTCACCCATCGGAACTTTACGCATGTGGACCTTGAGGATCTGCTCACGACCGCGGATATCCGGCAGCCCCACCACGACCTGACGGTCGAAGCGGCCTGGACGCAGCAGCGCAGGATCGAGCACGTCCGGACGGTTGGTGGCGGCAATGACGATGATGCCGTCATTCATTTCGAAACCGTCCATCTCCACCAGCAATTGGTTGAGGGTCTGTTCACGCTCGTCGTGACCGCCGCCCATGCCGGCGCCACGGTGGCGACCGACGGCGTCGATTTCGTCGATGAAGATGATGCATGGCGCGTGTTTCTTGGCCTGTTCGAACATGTCACGAACACGGCTGGCGCCCACGCCCACGAACATTTCAACGAAGTCGGAACCGGAAATCGTGAAGAACGGCACCTTGGCTTCGCCAGCAATAGCCTTGGCCAGCAGGGTCTTACCGGTACCCGGCGGGCCGACCATCAGCACGCCACGGGGGATTCGGCCGCCCAGGCGCTGGAATTTACCCGGGTCGCGCAGGAATTCGACCAGCTCGCCCACTTCTTCCTTGGCTTCGTCACAACCTGCAACGTCGGCCAGGGTGGTCTTCACCTGGTCTTCGGAAAGCAGCCTTGCCTTGCTCTTGCCGAAACTCATCGGCCCGCCCTTGCCACCGGCGCCGCCCTGCATCTGGCGCATGAAGAACATGAACACCGCGATGATCACCAGGATCGGGAAGCTGGCCACGAGAAGCTGGGTCCAGATGCTTTGTTGCTCAGGCTGCTTGCCTTCGACCACGACATGGTTGTCCACCAGGTCGCCGATCAGGCCATTGTCCTGGATAGCCGGACGAATGGTCTTGAAGTTGTCGCCATCGGTACGCTTGCCGGTGATGACATAGCCATCGACGGCAACGCGCTCGACCTTGCCATCCTTGACCTGCTGAATGAAGTCGGAATAGTTGAGGGTCTGCGGCTCGTTAGGGCTGGAGAAGTTGTTCATCACGGTCACAAGGACAGCGGCGATGATCAACCACAGGATCAGATTCTTTGCCATATCGTTCAATTAACTACCCTCTGAAGCTGGCTCTGCTATCGGCGCGAGCTTCGCATGATATTCACCGGCCTAACTTACTACATTACCTACGACTCTGGCAGGCGCCGTCTGTAACCCTTTGTGAAACCTGGCCGCATCATTTTCGTTACACGGCGTGTGCAAGGCGAAACAAAAAAAACTATCGAGGCCCTTCAAAGACGCTCATCACTGCCCGAACCTTCTCCTCCGCGAAAGCCACGCGCCAACAGATACTGTTCGCGGGAGCGGTCACGGGACGACAACGGCTTGCGCATCTGCACCTTGTCGAACAGCTTGCGGATGCCCTTGTGGTATTCGTCGAAGCCTTCACCCTGGAAGACCTTGATCAGAAAATCACCGCCCGGACGCAGAACCCGCCCGGCAAGATCCAGGGCCAATTCGCTGAGGAACATCGCACGAGGCATGTCGACAGCCGCTAATCCACTCATATTGGGGGCCATATCGGAAATCACAAGGTCAACCTGCGTATTTCCGACGGCCTCCAGGATATTTGCCAGGACGGCGTCTTCCGTGAAGTCGCCCTGGATGAAGGTCACATCAGGGATGCTGTCCATCTCCAGGATGTCGGAAGCGATCAATCGTCCTTGACCACCGATCAGACGACTGGTCACCTGGGACCACCCGCCCGGCGCAGCGCCGAGGTCAATCACGGTCATGCCGGGACGGATCAATCGATCCTTTTCCTGGATCTCCAGCAATTTATAGCTGGCACGAGAGCGATAGCCGTCCTTCTGCGCCATTTTGACGTACGGATCGTTGAAATGCTCTTTGAGCCAGTTCTGGCTAGTCTTGGAACGGGCCACAGGCCACCTCTACATAAAACGGGTCGTGATTAAGTGGGCGGTCCCGGACTCGCTCGGGTAAACTGGCCGCCGCTTTTTTACAAGATCAGACGCAGGGGTCAGATTATGCCGCTCACTCAAGAGCAGAAGAAACAATACAAATCCATTGGCCACCACCTGAAACCGGTTCTGACTGTGGCGGACAACGGCTTGACTGAAGGTGTACTGGCCGAGCTGGAGCGCGCATTGAGCGATCACGAGCTGATCAAGATCAAGCTCAACATCCTCGACCGCGAAGCCCGTCTGGCCACCATTGCAGAACTGTGCAAGACCGGCAAGGCGGACCTGGTACAGGTCATTGGTAAGATGGCATTGCTTTATCGCAAGAATTTCAGCGTCAACAAGCAGCTGTCGAACGTTCACCGCTTCAAGTAATGCCAAAGGGTCAAGGGTGCGCTTCGCGTACCCTGCCGCTCCATCCAGGCACCGGCTGCAACACCAGCACCAATCCGGAAAGCCCCAGCACCACGTAGCTGAACACCCGCCACTGGCTCGCGTCCGGCCAGCCGAGACTCACCGCCAGAAACATCCCACAGGCATACAACGACATGAGCAGCAATTGCCCACGAATGTCACGCCATAGGCTTGCACGACCCTCGGCCTGAACCAGCACCAACGCCTGAAATATCACACAGACCGCTGAAAATGCCACCATCAGCGCCGTCAGCATGCCGACAATTTCGTCGATCAGCAGCGGTGCCAGGCCGACTCGCCCCAGCACCGGCAGCAGACCGATGTGCAGCAGCCAAAGGCCGCCCACCCACAACATCTGGGCAAGCTGCCAGAGCATGGCGCCCGCACGCAGCGGGCGCCTTCGTTCAGACGTGGCGGACTTCGACAATCTCATACTCGATAACGCCACCCGGCGTCTTCACCGCCACCACATCGCCCTCTTCCTTGGCAATCAAGGCGCGCGCAATCGGTGAGCCGACGGAAATCTTGCCCAGCTTGATGTCGGCTTCATCCTCACCCACGATCTGGTAAGTGACGCTTTCATCCGTCTCGACGTTGGCGATTTCCACGGTGGTGCCGAAAATCACCTTGCCGGTGTGAGGGATGGTGGTGACGTCAATGATCACAGCGTTCTGCATGCGACCTTCGATGTCACGCACCCGCGCCTCGACCATGCCCTGCTCTTCACGAGCGGCATGGTACTCGGCGTTTTCCTTGAGATCGCCCAGTTCACGCGCTTCACCAATGGCCTGGCTCAAGCGCGGACGCTCGACCTTGGTCAGGAAAGCGTGCTCTTCTTCCAGGGCCTTCGCGCCCTGAACAGTCATGGGGTACTTGGTTATGCTCATGCCTTCAATCCTGCATGTAGATCCTGCAAGCGACGGACGGTCTTCTCGGGACCGAACTTAAGCGCTTCGCAGATCGCTTCGCCCGCAGCAATGGTGGTGGTGCAGTAGATCTTGTGCTGCAGCGCATTGCGACGAATGGAGTAGGAATCGGCGATCGACTGACGGCCTTCGGTGGTGTTGATGATCAGCGTGACTTCGTCATTCTTGATCATGTCGACCACATGCGGACGCCCTTCGGTCACCTTGTTCACGCGGCGCACTTTCAGGCCCGCCGCTTCGATCAGCCTAGCGGTACCGGCAGTGGCGACCACTTCGAAGCCCAAGTTGATCAGATCACGGGCCACGCCCGCAACCAGTGGCTTGTCGTCATCACGCACACTGATGAACGCCGTGCCGCCTGTCGGCAGGACTTCGCTGGCACCCATCTGGGCCTTGGCGAACGCTTCGCCAAAGGTATCGCCAACGCCCATCACTTCACCGGTGGATTTCATTTCCGGACCGAGGATCGGGTCGACACCAGGGAACTTGGCGAACGGGAACACCGCCTCTTTCACGCTGTAGAAGTTCGGAATGATCTCCTTGGTGAAGCCCAGCTCCGCCAAGGTTTTGCCGGCCATTACACGAGCAGCGATCATCGCCAGGGAAACACCGATACACTTGGAGACGAACGGCACGGTACGGGACGCGCGCGGGTTCACTTCGATGACGTAGATGTCTTCGCCCTGAAGTGCCAGTTGCACGTTCATCAGGCCGACTACACCCAGTTCCAGGGCCATTTTCTTGACCTGCTCACGCATCTCGTCCTGGATGTGCGCCGGCAGCGAGTAAGGCGGCAGCGAGCATGCGGAGTCACCGGAGTGAACGCCGGCTTGCTCGATGTGCTGCATGATCGCGCCGATCACTACATCCTTGCCGTCGCAGACCGCATCCACGTCCATTTCGATGGCGCAGTTGAGGAAGTGGTCCAGCAGTACCGGGCTGTCGTTGGACACCTGGACCGCTTCGCGCAGGTAACGCTTGAGTTCTTCTTCCTGGTAAACGATTTCCATCGCACGGCCGCCCAGTACATAGGACGGGCGCACGACCAGCGGATAACCGATCTTCGCGGCGGCACGAATCGCTTCGTCTTCGCTGCGCACAGTGGCGTTTGGCGGCTGACGCAGGTTCAGGCGCTCGACCATCTGCTGGAAGCGCTCACGGTCTTCGGCGCGGTCGATGGCATCCGGGCTGGTACCGATGATCGGTACACCAGCGGCTTCCAGGGCACGCGCCAGTTTCAGCGGAGTCTGGCCACCGTATTGGACGATCACGCCCTTCGGCTTCTCGACACGGACGATTTCCAGCACGTCTTCCAGGGTCACTGGTTCGAAGTACAGGCGATCGGAGGTGTCGTAGTCGGTGGACACGGTTTCCGGGTTGCAGTTGACCATGATGGTCTCGTACCCGTCGTCGCGCAGGGCCAGTGCGGCGTGTACGCAGCAGTAGTCGAATTCGATGCCCTGGCCGATGCGGTTAGGACCGCCACCCAGGATCATGATCTTGTCGCGCGTCGATGGCGCGGCTTCGCACTCTTCCTCGTACGTGGAGTACAGGTAGGCGGTGTCGGTGGCGAACTCGGCCGCGCAGGTGTCGACGCGCTTGTAGACCGGGAACACTTCCAGCTTGTGACGATGAGTGCGCAGGCTCTTCTCGGTCACACCCAGCAACTTGGCCAGGCGCTGGTCCGAGAAACCTTTGCGCTTGAGGCGGAACATCATGTCGCGGTCGATGCTGGACATGCCCAGGGTCTTGACCTTCTCCTCTTCCTTGATCAGATCTTCGATCTGTACCAGGAACCAAGGGTCGATCATGTTCATGCCGAAGATCTGCTCGACGGTCATGCCGGCGCGGAAGGCATCAGCCACGTACCAGATACGCTCGGCGCCCGGCACGGTCAGCTCGCGCTTGAGCTCGCTCATGCTTTCCGGGTTGCTCAGGTCCAGCTTCGGATCGAGGCCGCAGACGCCCACTTCCAGGCCGCGAAGGGCTTTCTGCAGGGACTCCTGGAAGGTCCGGCCGATGGCCATGACTTCACCGACCGACTTCATCTGGGTGGTCAGGCGGGCGTCGGCCTTGGCGAATTTTTCGAAGGCAAAGCGTGGCAGCTTGGTGACCACGTAGTCGATGGACGGCTCGAAGGACGCCGGGGTCTTGCCGCCGGTGATGTCGTTCGACAGTTCGTCCAGGGTGTAGCCCACGGCCAGCTTGGCGGCGACCTTGGCAATCGGGAAACCGGTCGCTTTCGAAGCCAGGGCCGACGAACGGGAAACCCGCGGGTTCATCTCGATGACCACCATGCGACCGGTGTCCGGGCAGATGCCGAACTGGACGTTGGAGCCGCCGGTTTCCACGCCGATCTCGCGCAGTACCGCCAGGGAGGCGTTACGCAGGATCTGGTATTCCTTGTCGGTCAGGGTCTGGGCCGGTGCGACGGTGATCGAGTCGCCAGTGTGCACGCCCATCGGGTCGAAGTTTTCGATGGAGCAGACGATGATGCAGTTGTCCTTTTTGTCGCGGACAACCTCCATCTCGTATTCTTTCCAGCCGATCAGGGATTCGTCGATCAGCAGTTCCTTGGTCGGCGACAAGTCCAGGCCACGGGCGCAGATTTCTTCGAATTCTTCGCGGTTGTAGGCGATACCGCCACCGGTGCCGCCCATGGTGAAGGACGGGCGGATGATGCACGGGAAGCCAAGCTTCTCGAGGACCGCGTTGGCCTCTTCCATGCTGTGGGCGATGCCCGAGCGCGGGCATTCCAGGCCGATGGCCTTCATTGCCTTGTCAAAACGCGAACGGTCTTCGGCCTTGTCGATGGTGTCGGCATTGGCGCCGATCATTTCCACACCGAATTTTTCCAGGACGCCTTCGCGCTCCAGGTCCAGGGCGCAGTTCAGCGCCGTCTGGCCGCCCATGGTCGGCAACAGTGCATCAGGGCGTTCTTTCTCGATGATCTTGGCAACGGTCTGCCACTTGATCGGCTCGATGTAGGTGGCGTCGGCCATGGCCGGGTCGGTCATGATGGTGGCCGGGTTGGAGTTCACCAGGATGACGCGATAGCCCTCTTCGCGCAGGGCCTTGCAAGCCTGGGCGCCGGAGTAGTCGAATTCGCAGGCCTGGCCGATCACGATCGGGCCAGCGCCGAGAATCAGGATGCTTTTTATGTCTGTACGTTTTGGCATGGGTTTGTCACTCAAATCCGCAGGTCAGTCGGCTAGGCCGTCGAACAATCTTTGAAGCGCCCGAGGGGGCCGCCGCATTCGGGGCCGCCCTCGGGCTTCACGCGGTCAGCGTCGCTTGGCCATCTCGTTGATGAAGCGATCGAACAGCGGCGCCACATCGTTCGGGCCCGGGCTCGCTTCAGGGTGGCCCTGGAAGCTGAACGCGCTCTTGTCGGTACGCTCGATGCCTTGCAGCGTGCCGTCGAACAACGATTTGTGGATCGCCCGCACGTTGGCTGGCAGAGTCGCCTCGTCCACCGCAAAACCGTGGTTCTGGCTGGTGATCATGACGACGCCGGTGTCCAGGTCCTGCACCGGGTGGTTGGCACCATGGTGACCGTGCCCCATCTTCAGGGTCTTGGCGCCCGAAGCGAGGGCCAGCAGTTGGTGGCCGAGGCAGATGCCGAACACCGGGATCTCGGTTTCCAGCACGTCCTTGATCGCCTGGATCGCGTAGTCGCAAGGCTCAGGGTCGCCCGGGCCGTTGGACAGGAACACGCCATCGGGGTTGAGGGCCAGGACATCAGCCGCCGGGGTTTGCGCCGGCACCACGGTCACGCGGCAACCGCGCTCGACCAGCATGCGCAGGATGTTCACTTTGACGCCGTAGTCGTAGGCAACCACATGGTACGGCAGCTCAGACGCTTCGATCATCGGGTGGCTGTCGGTTTTCAGGTTCCAGACCGAGGAACGCCACTCGTACTGCTTCTGGGTGCTGACGACTTTCGCCAGGTCCATGCCCTTGAGGCCCGGGAAACCCTGGGCGGCGGCGATGGCGGCGGCTTCGGAGATGTTGTCACCGGCCATGATGCAGCCGTTTTGCGCGCCCTTTTCCCGGAGGATGCGGGTCAGACGACGGGTGTCGATACCTGCGATCGCCACGACGTTGTTGGCTTTCAGGTAATCCGACAGGGACATCGTGTTACGCCAGTTGCTCGCTACCAGTGGCAGGTCACGGATGACCAGGCCGGCGGACCAGACGCGGTTGGACTCGGCATCTTCCGGCGTGGTGCCGGTGTTGCCGATGTGCGGGTAAGTCAGGGTAACGATTTGCTGGGCGTAGGAAGGATCGGTAAGAATTTCCTGATAGCCGGTCATTGCGGTGTTAAACACCACCTCACCAACGGTCTGACCGTCGGCTCCAATGGCTTCGCCGCGAAAAATGCTGCCATCAGCAAGGGCGAGTATGGCTGGCTTAGTCAAGAAGACCTCCCGTAAATAAAGCCTGAAAGGGCGATCGCAGGTTGTAAAAAAGCGGAGTGACGTATGGACACGTCACCCCGCTTTTTTCACTGAATTATTCTGCGCGCTTTTAGTGGACACACTAAAGCTGTAGCTTACAGAAAAAGGCTTTTTTGGTCCACCGCTAATGAGCCTTAAAGGCAGGGGAATGCGACAGGGCGTCGCGAAGCGGTGTAAAACGGGGCGCAGTATAACCTGAACCCCGCCTTCAAGGGCATCAACGCAGGTCGAGAACGTCCTGCATGTCGTACAAACCAGGCTCACGACCATCCAGCCACAGCGCAGCCCGGACAGCACCCTTGGCGAAAGTCATCCGACTGGAAGCCTTATGGGTGATTTCCAGGCGCTCGCCCTCAGTAGCGAACAGCACCGTATGGTCCCCCACCACATCACCACCGCGCACGGTAGCGAAACCAATGGTTTCCCGCTCACGGGCACCGGTATACCCCTCGCGCCCATACACGGCCACGGCCTGAAGGTCGCGCCCCAGCGCATCGGCAATCACTTCACCCATGCGCAAGGCTGTTCCCGAAGGTGCGTCGATCTTGTGCCGGTGATGCGCCTCGATGATCTCGATATCGGCGTCATCTCCCAGGACCCGCGCGGTCAGGTCCAGCAACTTCAGCGACAGGTTCACGCCAACGCTGAAGTTCGCCGCGAACACGATCGCAATGTCCTTGCCCGCCTCGGCCAGCAACTGCTTTTGCGCAGCGTCCAGCCCCGTGGTACCGATGACCATCGCCTTGCCGTGCTTGCGGCAGATGGCGAGGTTTTTCAGCATCACCTCCGGCAAGGTGAAATCGATCAGCACATCGAACTCGTCGAGCACTTTTTCCAGGCCACCCGACATCGGAACGCCAATGCGCCCCAACGACGCCAGCTCACCCGCATCGGCGCCGACCAGCGTACTGTCAGGCCGAACGATGGCCGCCGTCAGGCCGGAGAGCGGCGAACGCTGCTGCACCGCCTCCACCAGCGCCTTACCCATGCGCCCTGCGGCGCCCATCACTGCTATACGTCGCATGCGACCTCCTTACAGATCGCCGAAGAAGCGCTTCACGCCTTCGAACCAACCGGTGGTTTTCGGAGAGTGGCTGTTGTCGTCCGCCAGCGAACTGCGGAACTCTTCCAGCAATTCGCGCTGGCGCCGACTCAGATTGACCGGCGTCTCGACCGCAACGCGGCACATCAGGTCACCGGCACCACCACCGCGCACGGGCGCAACGCCCTTGCCGCGGATGCGGAACTGCTTGCCGGTTTGCGTGCCCTCAGGGATTTTCAGCTTCACGCGACCGTCGAGAGTAGGAATCTCGAGCTCACCACCCAACGCGGCGTCGACGAAACCGATCGGCACTTCACAGAAAAGATGCTTGCCGTCGCGCTGGAAAATCGAGTGCTCACGCACATTGATGACCACATACAGGTCACCGGTCGGGCCGCCCTGGGCACCCGCCTCGCCTTCGCCGGACAGGCGAATGCGGTCACCGGTATCGACGCCGGCCGGCACTTTCACCGACAGGGTCTTGTATTCCTCGACACGCCCTTCGCCGTGGCAGGAGTCGCACGGATCGGAAATGATCTTGCCCTGGCCATGGCAACGCGGGCAGGTCTGCTGCACCGAGAAGAAGCCCTGCTGCATGCGCACCTGGCCGATACCGCCGCAGGTCGGGCAAGTGACAGGCGAAGAGCCTTTCTTGGCACCCGAACCATCGCATGGCTTGCAATTGACCAGCGTCGGCACGCGGATATTTACGGTGGTGCCACGCACCGCCTCTTCCAGGTTCAGCTCCAGCGTGTAGCGCAGGTCGCTGCCACGCTGGGCACCACCACGGGCACCGCCGCGACCGCCACCGAAGAAGTCACTGAACACATCGCCGAAGATATCGGAGAAATTCTGGCCGCCGAAACCGGCACCGCCGCCACCCATGCTCGGGTCGACACCGGCATGCCCGTACTGATCGTAAGCTGCGCGCTTGCTGGAATCGGACAGTACTTCGTAAGCCTCGTTGGCTTCCTTGAACATATCTTCCGACGCTTTATCGCCAGGATTACGGTCCGGGTGGTGCTTCATCGCCAGGCGACGATAGGCCTTTTTCAGATCCGCCTCGCTGGCCCCCCGCTCGACACCCAATACTTCGTAGAAATCACGCTTTGCCATTAGTCTTTGCACTCTTATAGGACGTCCGGCAAAGCTCTCCTGAGCCTCGCCCAACTCGTTGAGCCCCTATACAGGCCCGGACCCAACCACGTCGATTCAACGATCCTGGTCTAAGGCGCTACACGAAAAAGCAGGAGCTTTCCCGATCACGCCACCAGCACCCGAACGCTGTCGCATGCTGTAAAAATTCGTGGATTCCAGACACGCCAACGCGGGAGCTAGCTCCCGCGCGGCGACATCCTACCAGCCACCGCACAAACGCAGTCAACCGGTCGACCAACAAGCGATTACTTGTGGTCTTTCACTTCTTCGAACTCAGCGTCGACGACGTCGTCGGCTTTTTCAGCCGATTCGCCTTGTTGCGCGGCGCCTTCAGCTGGCTGAGCCTGTTCGGCATACATCTTCTGAGCCACTGGCGCGGAGACCTTGGACAACTCTTCGATCTTCGCTTCGATGGCAGCCTTGTCGTCGCCTTTGACGGCAGCTTCCAGGGCAACCACAGCCGCTTCGATGGCAGCTTTCTCTTCAGCAGTCACTTTTTCGCCGGCATCAGCGATCATCTTGCGAGTCGAGTGCACCAGGGCATCGCCCTGGTTGCGGGCACTGGCCAGCTCCTCGAACTTGCGATCTTCCTCGGCGTTGACTTCAGCATCGCGAACCATCTGCTGAATTTCTTCCTCGGACAGGCCGGAGTTGGCCTTGATCACGATCGACTGGGTCTTGCCGGTGGCCTTGTCTTTCGCGCCGACGTGCAGGATGCCGTTGGCGTCGATGTCGAAGGTCACTTCGATTTGTGGCACGCCACGTGGTGCTGGTGGAATCTCGGCCAGGTCGAACTTGCCCAGGGATTTGTTCTGGGCCGCTTGCTTGCGCTCGCCTTGCAGCACGTGGATGGTCACGGCGCCCTGGTTGTCGTCGGCCGTCGAGAACACCTGGGATTTCTTGGTAGGAATCGTGGTGTTCTTCTCGATCAGCGCAGTCATCACGCCGCCCATGGTTTCGATACCCAGGGTCAGCGGGCTGACGTCGAGCAGCAGAACGTCCTTCACGTCACCGGCCAGTACGGCGCCCTGGATGGCAGCACCCATGGCAACGGCTTCGTCCGGGTTCACGTCTTTACGGGCTTCTTTGCCGAAGAAATCGGTCACCAGCTTCTGAACCAGTGGCATACGGGTCTGACCGCCCACCAGGATCACGTCGTTGATCGAACCAACGTCGATACCGGCATCTTTCATCGCGATGCGGCAAGGTTCGATGGTGCGCTGAACCAGGTCCTCCACCAGCGCTTCGAGCTTGGCGCGGGAGATCTTCACGTTCAGGTGCTTAGGACCGGTAGCGTCTGCGGTGATATACGGCAGGTTCACGTCGGTCGACTGGCTCGAGGACAGTTCGATCTTGGCTTTTTCAGCGGCTTCTTTCAGGCGCTGCATGGCCAGCGGGTCACCCTTGAGGTTCATGCCGCTTTCTTTCTTGAATTCGTCGACGAGGTAGTCGATCAGGCGGATGTCGAAGTCTTCACCACCAAGGAATGTGTCACCGTTGGTTGCCAGTACTTCGAACTGATGCTCGCCATCGACTTCAGCGATCTCGATCACGGAAACGTCGAAAGTACCGCCACCCAGGTCATAGACGATCACGGTGTGATCGCCCTTGGCCTTGTCCATACCGTAGGCCAGAGCAGCCGCGGTCGGTTCGTTGATGATGCGTTTTACGTCCAGGCCCGCGATGCGGCCGGCGTCTTTGGTCGCCTGGCGCTGGCTGTCGTTGAAATAGGCAGGAACGGTAATAACGGCTTCAGTCACCGCTTCGCCGAGGTAGTCTTCGGCGGTTTTCTTCATTTTCTTCAGGATTTCAGCCGAGATCTGTGGCGGTGCCATTTTCTGGCCGTTCACTTCAACCCAGGCGTCGCCGTTATCAGCCTTGGCGATTTTGTACGGCACCATCTTGATGTCTTTCTGAACGACTTCTTCGTCGAACTTGCGACCGATCAGACGCTTCACCGCGTACAGGGTGTTATGCGGATTGGTCACTGCCTGACGCTTGGCCGACTGGCCAACCAGAATCTCGCCATCGTTGGCGTACGCGATGATCGACGGCGTGGTGCGCGCGCCTTCGGCGTTTTCAATCACTTTGGCCTTGCCGTTTTCCAGCACGGAGACGCACGAGTTGGTGGTCCCCAGGTCGATACCGATAATCTTGCCCATGTTAACTCTCCCGGAACTTGGATTTGGTTGCCGCAGCAGTGGTGGCTAACTGCGGTAGCACTTAAACGCTTGACTTATAAATGGGGCCGCTGCGACCGATTTCAAGCCTGCTCGTCAATAGAAGGCGAAACCGGTACTGGTGCCTTGCTGACCACGACCATGGCCGGGCGCAGCAGGCGGCCGTGAAGCAGATAACCCTTCTGGAAAACCTTCAGGACACTGTTCGGCTCGACATCGCCACTTTCCTGCATCGCCATGGCCTGGTGATGCTCGGCGTTGAAGGGCTCGCCGTGGGGATCGATGGCTTCGAGCTGATAGCGCTTGAGGGTGTCCTGGAACATTTTCAGGGTCAGCTCGATGCCTTCACGCATCGGACGGATGTTCTCGTCATCCGGATTGGACAGCTCCAGGCCACGCTCCAGGCTGTCGATGATCGGCAGCAGGTCGCCGGCGAAACGCTCCAGAGCGAATTTATGAGCCTTTTCCACATCCTGCTCGGCGCGACGGCGGACGTTCTGCAGATCGGCTGCTACACGCAACGCCTGATCCTGCGCACCGGCCAGTTGCTCTTCGAGCACTTGTACACGGGCCGCCAGATCACCACCCGAATCCTGGGAGGTCTGAGTGGCCTCTTGGTTTTGCGTATCCTGCGTCTGTTCGTCAGCCATAGTTTTCTCCTCTCAATTTCGTCCGCGAGCTCGACTCGCGCTTCTGCCCCCGTATATGGGGCCGGGTTTTCCAGCTTCAAGGGGCGCGCGACGAATTGACCTTACAAAAAGCAATTGCATATCTATTACCTGTCGCACTAAGAAACGTACCACTCCAAGCGAATCGAGCTAAGCGAGGGCATTGTCAGCCCGAAACAAAACACTGTATAAATAACCAGACCTAAAGCCTGGGAGCGGCCTTATGCTGGTGCACCTGTCCGTACACAACTACGCCATCGTCGAACACCTCGACCTCGAACTTGATCGAGGCATGAGCGTAATTACCGGCGAGACCGGCGCCGGCAAGTCGATCATGCTCGACGCCCTGGGCCTGACGCTGGGCGATCGCGCCGACAGCGGCGTCGTACGCCCCGGGGCAGACAAGGCCGACATCCTGGCAACCTTCGACCTGGTCGATATCCCCGAAGCCAGCGCCTGGCTGGCCGAACGCGACCTGGACACCGATGGCCTGTGCATCCTGCGCCGGGTCATCACCGCCGAAGGCCGCTCCCGAGGCTATATCAACGGCACCCCCTGCCCCCTGGGTGACCTCAAGGCCCTCGGGGAACTGCTGATCGACATCCACAGCCAGCATGAACACCAGTCCCTGCTCAAGACCGACACCCATCGCCGCCTGCTCGATGAATATGCCGGCGCCACCGACCTGGCCCGCCAGGTCCAACTGGCAGCCCAGCGCTGGCGCCAGACCCGCCAGGAGCTGGACCGGCTCTCCAACTCCGGCGACGAACAGCGTGCCCGCCACCAATTGCTGAGCTACCAGCTCGAAGAACTGGAAAACCTGGCATTGGGGGAAAATGAACTGGAGGAGCTGGAGCAGGAACACAAGAACCTGACCAATGCCGAAACCCTGCTGGGCATTTGCCGGCAAGTCGTCGAGCAATGCAGCGAAAGTGATTCGGGCAACGTACTCAACGCACTGACAGCGAGCCTGAACCGACTTTCCAGCGTGAACAACTCCGTCGGCGCCCTGAGCGAGGCCACCAACCTGCTGACCAGCGCACAGATCCAGGTCGAGGAAGCCGTGGGGGAACTGAACCGGTTCCTCGATCATTTCGATGCCGACCCGGCGCGCCTGCAGTACCTGGAAGAGCGCCTGGACACTATTTATACGCTGGCCCGCAAGCACCGCATCCAGCCCACCGACGTCATCGAGCTGCAGCAGCGCCTGCTGGAAGAGCTGGAAACCCTGAATGCCAATGACGAGTCCATCGAGCGCCTGGGCGACGAACTGGCCTCCTATGCCCGCCATTACCAGGAGAAGGCCAAGGAACTTAGCGAGCTGCGCGGCATAGCCGCAACCGGGCTGGCCAGCGCCGTGGAGCAGGAAATCCAGCGCCTGGGCATGCCGGGAGGACGCTTCACCATCGAACTGCGCCCCAACACAGACGACGAACTTCAGCCCAACGGGCTGGAGCAGGTGGAACTGCTGGTCAGTGCCAACCCAGGGCAACCCCTCAAGGCGCTGGCAAAAGTCGCGTCCGGTGGCGAACTGTCGCGAATCAGCCTGGCCATCCAGGTCATCACCGCGCAAACCTCACGGGTGCCGACGCTGGTATTCGACGAAGTGGATGTGGGTATCGGCGGGCCGACGGCAGAAATTGTCGGCCAGTTGCTGCGCAGACTGGGGGAACGCGGCCAAGTGCTGACGGTCACTCACCTGCCCCAGGTCGCCGCACAAGGGCATCAACATCTGTTTGTCCATAAAGTGCGTGGCGAGGACGCCACCCGTACCGCGGTGTCCAAGCTGAGCAAGAACGAGCGTGTTGAGGAAGTGGCAAGGATGCTGGGAGGGATCGATCTCACCAAGGAATCCCTGGCCCACGCGAAAAAAATGGTCGTCGCGGCGAAATCCTGAAGAAGCTGGGACGATCCCCCAAATGAAAGAAGGCGACCCTGAGGTCGCCTTCTTTCATTAGCCACGCTTACTTTTTCTTGCGTACATGCAAGACGAGATGGTGATCGATCAGCTCGAAACCATGCTCTTCAGCAATTGCCTTTTGCAGCTTCTCGATTTCCGGGCTGACGAATTCGATGACCTCACGGGTTTCCACGTTCACCATGTGATCGTGATGCTCCCCGTCAGCCAATTCAAAGACAGCATGACCGCCATCGAAATTGTGACGAGCCACAAGACCCGCTGCCTCGAACTGAGTCAGGACACGGTAGACCGTGGCCAGACCAACGTCCTCGCCAGCTTCCATAAGCGCCTTGTAGACGTCTTCGGCACTCATGTGGCGTTGCTCGGCAGAATCGAGCATTTGTAGAATCTTGACCCGTGGCAGTGTCACCTTGAGGCCGGCTTTGCGTAGTTCGCTATTTTCAACCATGGTCAGCTTTCTCGCGATGCTGCTTCGCAGCTTCTCTTAATGCGGGTATGATCGGCGTTTATGTTGTCCCAGCCAAGATAGTGGAAGTCGCCCACCGATGCAAAACACCAAGCTCTTGCTAACCAGTTTCACCTTCGTGGGACTGCTCGCACTCGCCGGTTGTTCATTCCCCGGGGTTTACAAAATCGACATCCAGCAGGGCAATGTCGTGACGCAGGACATGATAGACCAGTTACGCCCGGGAATGACCCGCCGGCAAGTACGGTTTATCATGGGCAACCCTCTGCTGACCGACACGTTCCATGCCGATCGCTGGGATTATCTCTACAGCTTGCAGCCTGGCGGCGGTGAGCGCCAACAGGAACGCATGAGCGTTATCTTCAACGCCAACGACCAACTCGTCAGCCTGTCCGGCGATTTCATGCCCGGCGTGAGTCGCGACGAGGCCATCATGGGCAAGGACAGCGGTACGACGGTCACCCCGACCGAGAACGCCGAGAAGCCGAAACCGGAAAAACCGGTCAAGCCAGGTTCGTTGCTGGATCAGATCCAGAAGGATGTGGACAACGTCGAGACAGTACCCGTCCCGACACCAGAGCCACTGGACACCACGCCGCAATAAACCGCGGCATGAAAAAAACCCGGCATGCCGGGTTTTTTAATGCCTGCGTTTCAGATTCGATTATTCGTTCGGCTTACGGGCCTGGGCAGCCTTGGCCGCGCGCAGGCGACGGATCTCCTTCGGATCCGCCAGCAACGACCGGTAGATCTCCAGCCGATCACCCGCCTCGACCGTTTGGCGCTCTGGATCGGCAATCACCTTGCTGAAAATCCCCACCGGACAAGTGGCCAGATCCAGCTCCGGGAACTCTTGCGCGATGCCCGAAGCCGCCAGCGCGGCGCGAACTGTCGTGCCCTGCGGCACTGTAAATGTCCGCAGGACCTGACGCTCGACAGCGGCATACACCACTTCGATCTCAATCAACGCTTGAGCTCTGCATTTTGCTTGGCGCGCTGGCAGAACGCGTCGACCAGGGTATTGGCCGCCTGATTGAACAACGGCCCCAGCGTGGCCCGAACCAGTGGACCTGCGTAGTCGAACGACAGGTCCAGGCTGATCTTGCAGGCCTTCTCACCCAACGGCTTGAACACCCAGACGCCGTGGAGCTGGTTGAAAGGCCCCTCTTCCAGGTTCATTTCGATGGATTGACCCGGCACCAGGGTATTGCGCGTCACGAAGTGCTGGCTCAATCCGCCCTTGGCGACGTTGAGACTGGCGCGCATGTGGGTCTCGGAGCTCTCGAGCACCTCGGCCGACGAGCACCAGGGCAGGAACTGCGGATAACTCGCCACATCGTTGACCAGGTCGTACAGCGCCTGCGCCGGATAAGGCAGCAAGGCCGAGCGTTGAATATGTGTCGTCATGTAAGCGTCACTTCCACAGCTGGGCGGCAAATACCACGAGGATGCCGATCGGGGCCACGTAGCGCATCAGAAACAGGCTCAAGGCGAACAATACAGGACTGCGCAGCGACAACTCATCGCGTACGGCCTCACGTCCCATCACCCACCCTGCAAATACCACGAAACACAAACCACCCAGTGGCAGCATGATCCGTGATGTAAAGAAATCAATCACGCCGAAGAAATCCAGCCCTCCGGTTGCTCCCCATTGGTAGAGGCGGAACAGGCCGTCTTCGTTCACGAAAAACTTCGCCTGCTTCCATATATTGAAAGAAAACACCGTCCCCAACCCCACAAACCAGCAGGTAAAGGCCAGCCAGAACGTCACCCAGGCGCGACTGATCCGGGTCCGCTCAACCAGGTAGGCCACCATGGGCTCCAGCAGGGAAATCGCCGAGCTCCAGGCCGCGATGGCGACCAGGACGAAAAAAATCACGCCCATCACCTGGCCGAACGCCATGCTGCCGAAGGCGAAGGGCAAGCTGACAAACATCAGGCCCGGTCCCTCGCTGGGGTTCAGGCCGGCCGCGAACACAATCGGAAACAATGCCACGCCCGCCATCAGCGACACGAAGGTGTCCAGCAGCGCGACACCGAACACCGTCCTGGTCATGGAAGCATTCTGGGGCATGTAGGCACCGTAGATCATGATCGAACCGACGCCCACGCTCAGGGAGAAAAATGCATGCCCCATGGCCGGCAGCAGGCCATCCATGACATTTTCCGGCTTGAAATCGAACATGAAGTGCAGGCCTTCCATGAAGTGCCCGGTAGTCATGCTGTACCCCAGCAGCACCACGATCATCACGAACAGCAGCGGCATCATGACCCGCAGACTGCGCTCAAGCCCCTCAACCACGCCCTTGGCGATCACGACTGCGGAAAGCAGCATGAAAACGGTGTGCCAGAGCGTCAATCTCAAGGGATCCGAGATCACATCGCCAAAGTAGGCGCCCACCTGATCGGGCGCCATGCCTTGAAAGTCGCCGCGCCCCATGTCGATGATGTAATCCAGCGACCAACCGCCGACCACGCTGTAGAACGACAGGATCAGCAGCGCCGTGATCATCCCGGCAAAGGCGCCCCACGACCACTTGGGCGAGTGCCCCGCCTCCAAGGCCAGCACCTTCAAGGCGTTGGCCGGGCTTTGCCGGGCGCGACGACCGATCAGAGTCTCGGCCAGCATCACCGGCGCGCCGATGAGTGCGATGCACGCCAGGAACATCAATACGAAGGCACCGCCACCGTAGACGCCGACCATGTAGGGGAATTTCCATATACTACCCAGCCCCACGGCCGAACCGGTCGCCGCGAGTATGAAGACCCAGCGGCTAGCCCAACTGCCGTGGACAGAAACCTTGTCTGTCGACATCGTGATCACGCCCAAGCGTTCAAAAAAGAGGCCGCATTGTCCGGGATTCACTCAACGTGCTCAAGCATGCTGCTTCACCGTAGCCGACACGCACGCAACTGCCTATAATGCCGCCCCTATGGCTAAACAGAAGAAACACCCCACAGGGACCATCGCGCAAAATAAAAAGGCGCGACACGATTACTTCATCGAACAGCGTTTCGAGGCTGGCATGGTCCTGGCCGGCTGGGAAGTAAAGAGCCTGCGTGCAGGCAAGGCGCAACTGGTCGACAGCTACGTGCTGCTCAAGGATGGCGAAGCCTGGCTGCTGGGCAGTCACATCACGCCGCTGACCACCGCCAGCACCCACGTAATTGCCGACCCGGTGCGCTCGCGCAAGCTGCTGCTGAACAAGCGTGAACTGGAAAAACTCTTCGCTGCCGTGCAGCAGAAGGGCTACGCCTGTGTCTGCACATCGCTGTACTGGAGCAAGCACCTGATCAAGTGCGAAATTGCGCTGGGCAAGGGCAAGAAGGAATACGACAAGCGCGATACCGAACGCGAGCGCGATGCCGGTCGCGAACTGCAGCGTGCGGTGCGTAACAAGGGCAAGGAAGAGTAAGCCCGCGCACAATCCAATGTGGGAGCGAGCCTGCTCGCGATAGCGTATCGTTAGTCGACATCGATGTTGACTGACCCATCGCCATCGCGAGCAGGCTCGCTCCCACAGGGTTAACGAAACCCGACTGGCTACATCCCCTTGCGCCGCTCCGCCCGCGCCACCCGCTGCACTTCCTGGCGCACCTCTTCCAACACTTCCTGCACATACAAGATATGGCGGCTGGACACTTCCCGCGCCAGCTCGGCGTGTCCGTCCATGATTGCCTGGTACAGTTCCCGATGCTGACTGATCAGCATGTCGCGGGTTTCGCTGCGCTGCTTGTACATGCCGCCGATGTTGGTCACCACGTTGCGCTTGAGCAAGTCGAACAACCCACGGATGGTGTGCAGCAAGACCGCGTTATGACTGGCCTCGGCAATTGCCAGATGGAACCGGGCATCCGCCGCGCCCTCTTCCGCCCGACTCACTTCGTCGTGGCGCGCATAGCAATCCTGCAACTCTTCGAATGCCGCCGTCAGCCGTTCGCGATCCACTTCCGTGGCCCGCAGCGCCGCGTAATAGGCACAGGATGCTTCCAGCGTATGGCGGAACTCCAGCAAGTCACGCTGTGCTTCAGGATTGCTTTCCAATAGCTGCAACAGCGGATCGCTGAACGTCGAGCCCAGCGACTCCACCACGTAGTTGCCACCGCCCTGACGGCTGACCAGCAAGCCTTTGGCCGTCAGCTTCTGGATCGCTTCGCGTAATGACGGGCGTGAAACGCCGAACTGTTCGGCCAGGGTCCGCTCGGCCGGCAACCGCTCGCCGGATTTCAGCGTGCCTTCAAGGATCATTCCTTCAAGCCGCTCGACAATATCGTCAGACAAACGGCGCTGACGAATCTGATCAAACCCCATAACTCGACTCTCCACGATCCCGACCGCTCGCCGGGCTCTCTATTCTGGCCCATCCGGGCCCTGCCCACACCTACCAAAAGCCATTCGCGCAAACACGGTCTGCTGCGCTTATTCGACGAAAGTTTCAGGACGGCAAATTGACACACGGCAACCAAGGCTTTTACCCTAGCCGACAGCGCTTGTAAATTGGTATTACCAATTAACCAAAATCGCTGACCAGTGCCTGACCAACAACAATTAAGGGGCTCACCCACCATGCAAACCTGGCAACAGCTTTACAGCCCACTCGGCAGCCTCGGCTTGTCCGCATTTGCGGCCGTTATTCCTATCGTATTTTTCTTCCTGGCCCTGGCGGTGTTTCGCCTCAAGGGCCATGTGGCGGGAAGCATCACCCTGGCCCTGGCGATAGCCGTGGCGATCTTTGCGTTCAACATGCCTGCCGACATGGCCTTTGCCGCCGCCGGCTACGGTTTTGCCTATGGCCTGTGGCCCATCGCCTGGATCATCGTCGCCGCCGTTTTCCTCTACAAACTGACGGTCAAGAGCGGCCAGTTCGAGGTGATCCGCAGCTCGGTGCTGTCAATTACCGATGACCAGCGCCTGCAAGTGCTGTTGATTGGTTTCTGCTTCGGCGCCTTTCTGGAAGGTGCCGCCGGCTTCGGTGCACCGGTGGCGATTACTGCCGCGCTGCTGGTCGGCCTGGGTTTCAACCCCCTGTACGCCGCCGGCCTGTGCCTGATTGCCAACACCGCACCGGTGGCGTTCGGCGCCCTGGGCATCCCGATTATCGTGGCCGGCCAAGTCACCGGGATCGACGCCGTCAAGATTGGCGCCATGACCGGACGCCAGTTGCCGTTGCTGTCGCTGTTCGTACCGTTCTGGCTGGTGTTCATGATGGACGGCCTGCGCGGCGTACGGGAAACCTGGCCGGCCGCGCTGGTGGCAGGTTTGAGCTTCGCCATCACCCAGTACTTCACTTCCAACTTCATCGGCCCGGAGCTGCCGGACATCACCTCGGCCCTCGCCAGCCTGATCTCCCTGACGCTGTTCCTGAAAGTCTGGCAACCCAAACGCAGCGCAGGCGCTCAGATTGCCGGCGCCACATCTGGCGCAACGGTGACCGCCAGCGTCGGCGGTTTCGGCCAACCGCGCAGCACCGTGGCTTCGCCCTACAGCCTGGGGGAAATCATCAAGGCCTGGTCGCCCTTCCTGATCCTCACCGTGCTGGTCACGATCTGGACCTTGAAACCGTTCAAGGCCATGTTCGCCGCCGGCGGCTCGATGTACGCCTGGGTATTCAACTTCGCCATTCCGCACCTGGACCAGATGGTGATCAAGGTCGCACCCATCGTGATCAACCCCACCGCCATCCCGGCCGTGTTCAAGCTTGATCCGATTTCCGCCACCGGCACGGCGATTTTCTTCTCCGCGCTGATCTCTATGTGGGTGCTGAAAATCAATCTCAGAACTGGTCTTACCACTTTCAAAGAAACCTTTTTTGAGCTGCGCTGGCCGATCCTGTCGATCGGCATGGTGCTGGCGTTCGCCTTCGTCACCAACTACTCCGGCATGTCGTCGACCATGGCCCTGGTGCTGGCCGGCACGGGCGCAGCGTTTCCGTTCTTCTCGCCGTTCCTGGGTTGGCTGGGGGTGTTCCTGACCGGGTCCGATACCTCGTCCAACGCACTGTTCAGTTCGCTGCAAGCCACCACCGCGCACCAGATCGGCGTCAACGACACGTTGCTCGTGGCGGCCAATACCAGCGGCGGGGTGACCGGCAAGATGATTTCGCCGCAATCGATCGCCGTAGCCTGCGCGGCGACCGGGCTGGTGGGCAAAGAGTCGGATCTGTTCCGTTTTACCCTGAAACACAGCCTATTCTTTGCAACGATCGTCGGCTTGATCACCTTGGCCCAGGCCTACTGGTTCACCGGCATGCTGGTGCACTGAGTCCTACAAGCTGCATGGAAAAAACCGACGCCGGAACCTCCCTCGGCGTCCGCTATCGATAACCGGGTCTGCAAGGCTGCTGAAAGATTTGATCTCTATATTCAGCAGCCTCAGCGGACGGATAACCGGGACCACCCGGAGACACGCCTGATGAGCGAGCTTTTTTACAACGCCGTGCCGAACGCGACCCGTGTCGCCCCGCCATTGCCCGAGCCTCGGCAGTACCCCAGCGAAAAACCGCAACGGGTCTACCTGTTCGGCACTTGCGTGGTGGACCTGTTCTACCCCGAAGCCGGGATGGACGCGATTCATCTGCTGGAGCGCGAAGGAATCCGGGTGGAGTACCCGCAAGGACAAACCTGTTGCGGGCAACCGGCGTACACCTCCGGTTATACCGAGCAGGCCCGGACGGTGGCGCGGGCGCAACTGGCGTTGTTCGCCGAAGACTATCCGGTGGTGGTGCCTTCGGGCTCCTGCGCCGGCATGCTGCGCGAGCACTACGCCGACCTGTTCAAGGACGAGCCCGAGACGCTCAAGCAGATCCAGGCCCTGGCTGCCCGGACCTTTGAGCTGGCCGAGTTCCTGTTGTTTGTCTGCAAGGTACAGCTTCAGGACAGCGGCACACCGGTAAAGATTGCGCTGCACACGTCCTGCTCGGCACGACGTGAAATGAATACCCACCTGCACGGCCGCGCGTTGTTGGCGCAGTTGCGCAATGTGGAACGAGTCGAACACAGCCACGAAAGTGAATGCTGTGGTTTCGGTGGGACATTCAGCGTTCGCATGCCGGACATTTCCGGCGCGATGGTGGCCGACAAGACCCGGGCGCTGAAGGAATCCGGCGCGCACAAGGTGATCAGCGCCGATTGTGGCTGCCTGATGAACATCAACGGCGCACTGGAAAAACAGCAGGAGACGCTGCGCGGCCAGCATCTGGCGAGCTTCCTCTGGCAGCGTACCGGAGGTGTTGCATGAGCACGCCGACGCTGATCCCGACCGTTGAACTGCAGGAAGATTTTCGTGCCCGCGCCCACAAGGCCCTGGGCGACACGCAATTGCGAAACAACTTTCGCACTGCGATGGATTCACTGATGACCAAACGGGCAACGTCCTTCAGCGATGCCCATGAAAGAGAACATCTGCGAGTGCTCGGCAATGCCGTCCGCGCCCGTGCGTTATCGAAGCTGCCCGAGTTGCTCGAGCAACTTGAAACCAACCTGACCCGCAACGGTGTGACTGTGCACTGGGCGGAGACGGTGGACGAAGCCAACGGCATCGTCCTCTCGATCATCCGCGCTCACGAGGCGCGGCAAGTGATCAAGGGCAAATCGATGGTCAGCGAAGAGATGGAGATGAACCATTTCCTCGAGGCTCGGGACATTGAATGTCTCGAATCCGACATGGGGGAATACATCGTCCAGCTCGACCACGAGAAGCCTTCACACATCATTATGCCGGCGATCCACAAGAATGCCGGTCAGGTCGCGTCCTTGTTCCACGACAAACTCGGCGTGGAGTACACCAAGGACGTCGACCAACTCATTCAGATCGGTCGCAAGGTCTTGCGGCAGAAATTCTTCGAAGCCGACGTCGGCGTGTCGGGCGTCAATTTCGCCGTTGCCGAAACCGGCACCCTGCTGCTGGTGGAAAACGAAGGCAACGGACGGATGTCTACCACCGTGCCACCGGTGCACATCGCCGTGACTGGCATCGAAAAAGTCGTGGAGAATCTGCGCGATGTCGTGCCGCTGCTCTCGCTGCTGACCCGCTCGGCCCTCGGCCAACCGATCACCACCTACGTCAACATGATCTCCGGCCCACGCAAGGCCGACGAACTGGACGGCCCACAGGAAGTGCACCTGGTGCTGCTGGACAACGGTCGCAGCCAGGCGTTTGCCGACAGCGAATTGCGCCAGACCCTGAACTGCATCCGCTGCGGCGCCTGTATGAATCATTGCCCGGTCTACACCCGAATCGGCGGTCACGCCTACGGCGAGGTTTACCCGGGGCCTATCGGAAAAATCATCACGCCGCACATGGTCGGCCTCGCCAAAGTGCCGGACCACCCGAGCGCGTCCTCACTGTGTGGCGCCTGCGGTGAAGTGTGCCCGGTGAAGATCCCGATTCCAGCCCTGCTGCGGCGCCTGCGGGAAGAAAACGTCAAGGCTCCGGACAGCCCGAATCAAGTGATGCGCGGCCAGGGCAGCAAATACTCGCCCAGGGAACGCTTCATCTGGAATGCCTGGGCCCGACTCAACAGTTCGCCGCGGCTGTATCGACTGTTCGGCTTTCTGGCCACGCGCCTGCGCGCCCTGACGCCCAGCAACGTCGGCCCCTGGACCCAGAACCACAGCGCCCCCAAACCCGCCGCCCGCTCGCTGCATGACCTGGCCCGCGAACACCTGAAAACCCAGGGAGACCGCCGATGAGCGCCAGGGACAATATCCTCGCCAAGCTGCGTAAAAGCCTGACCGGCACCACGCCGGTTGCCGACCATTTCGATGTCGACCTGGTGACGAAAACCTACCGCTACGCGCCCGAAGAGCGCATCCCGCAATTGCGCAAATTGATGGAGGCGGTGCACACCGAAATCCACCTGACGTCCGGCGAAGGCTGGCCGACGCTGCTGGCGCAGTTGCTGCGCGACCGGCAGTTGCCGAGCCTGCTGATCGCCCCGACCACGGCTCACGGGCAAAAAATCATACAGTTCTGGGCGAATAATCCAGACCTGCCAACCCTCAAGGCCTACGACCGGCCGGTAGAGGAATGGAAAGCCGAACTGTTCAACGATACCCCCGCCAGCCTGACCGGAACCCTTGGCGCCATCGCCGCGACCGGCAGCCTGATCCTGTGGCCGACGCGAGCAGAACCCCGGCTGATGAGCCTGGTACCGCCGGTGCATTTCGCCCTGCTCAAGGCCAGCGAGATCCGCGACAACTTCTATGAAGTGCAGCAGGAATTCGAATGGGCCCAAGGCATGCCCACCAACGCCCTGCTGGTGTCCGGCCCGTCGAAAACCGCCGACATCGAACAAGTGCTGGCCTACGGCGCCCACGGCCCGAAGGACCTGGTGGTGTTGATTCTGGAGGACCAATGACCCTTCCGGCCCCTTTCCTACAGGACGTACAGCAACTGATCCCACAAAAGCGTCGTTTCGACGATCCCCTGTCGACCCTGGCCTTCGGCACCGACGCCAGTTTCTACCGGCTGATTCCGAAACTGGTGGTACGGGTCGAAAGCGAAGACGAAATAGTCGCCTTGCTGAAACTGGCCCAGCGCGACCATGTCCCCGTCACCTTCCGCGCAGCCGGCACCAGCCTGTCCGGACAGGCCATCAGCGACTCGGTGCTGATTGTGCTGGGGGATAACTGGAACGGCCGCGAGATTCGCCAACAGGGCACACAGATCCGTTTACAACCGGGTGTGATCGGCGCCCAGGCCAATGCCTGGCTGGCACCGTTCGGACGCAAGATCGGCCCGGATCCGGCGTCGATCAACGCCTGCAAGATCGGCGGCATCGTCGCCAACAACGCCAGCGGCATGTGCTGCGGCACGGCGCAGAACACCTATCACACGTTGGCAGGCATCCGTCTGGTGCTGGCCGATGGCACCCGTCTCGACACCGAAGATGGGGCCAGCGTGGCCGCGTTCCGCGCCAGTCACAGCGAATTGCTGGACCGCCTCGCCACCCTTGGCCGCGAAACCCGCGCCAACACCGAATTGGCCGCACGAATTCGCCACAAATACCGTCTGAAAAATACCACCGGCCTGTCACTCAACGCCCTGGTGGATTTCGACGAGCCTGTGGATATCTTGAGCCACTTGCTAGTGGGCTCGGAAGGCACCCTCGGCTTCATCAGCGCGGTGACCTACAACACAGTGATCGACCATCCAAACAAGGCCTCGGCGCTGATCGTCTTCCCAAACGTGGAAACCTGCTGCAACGCCGTCACCGTGCTGAAGAGCCAGCCGGTATCGGCCGTAGAGCTGCTGGACCGTCGCAGCCTGCGCTCAGTCCAGAACAAGCCAGGCATGCCGGATTTCGTACAACACCTGTCGATCAATGCCTGCGCCCTGCTGATCGAATCCCGCGCCGCGTCCTCGTCCCTGCTGCAAGAGCAACTCACCCGGATCATGGCTTCACTGGCCGATTTCCCGGTGGAAAAGCAGGTCGACTTTACCGAAGACCCGAAGGAAAACTCCCGACTCTGGGCCATCCGCAAGGACACCTTTCCGGCGGTGGGCGCGGTGCGCAAAACCGGGACCACGGTGATCATCGAAGACGTGACCTTTCCGGTGGAACAACTGGCTGCCGGCGTGAACCGCCTGATCGGGCTGTTTGACAAACATCACTACGACGAGGCGATCCTTTTCGGACACGCGCTGGAAGGCAATCTGCACTTTGTCTTCACCCAAGGCTTCAACAACCCTGAAGAAGTCGCACGCTACCAGGCGTTCATGGATGACGTGGCACAGTTGGTCGCGGTGGAGTTCGGCGGTTCGCTGAAGGCCGAGCACGGCACCGGACGCAACATGGCGCCCTTCGTCGAGCTGGAATGGGGCAGCGATGCCTACCAGTTGATGTGGCAACTCAAGCGCCTGCTCGATCCCAACGGCATCCTCAACCCGGATGTGGTGCTCAGCGAAGACCCGCAGATCCACCTCAAACACCTCAAACCGCTGCCGGCCGCCGACGAAATCGTCGACAAGTGCATCGAGTGTGGTTTCTGCGAACCGGTGTGCCCCTCCAAGGACCTGACCCTGAGCCCGCGCCAGCGCATTGTGATCTGGCGGGACATCCAGGCGAAAAAGCGCGCCGGCATCGACACTTCCGAACTGGAAACGGCCTATCAATATCAGGGCATCGACACCTGCGCCGCCACCGGGCTGTGTGCACAACGTTGTCCGGTAGGCATCAATACCGGCGACCTGGTGAAAAAGCTCCGCGGCCGCACCGCAACGCGTACGAAAACTGCCGACTGGTTCGCGAGCAACTTCGCCCTGGCCCTGCAAGGAGCGCGCTTTACCCTGCACGTCGCCAACGGGGCGCGCATGTTGCTGGGAGCGCCTCGCCTGGCCCGGCTGTCCGGCAAGCTAAGCCGATTGTCCAAGGGACAGGTTCCACAATGGACCAACGCCATGCCACAACCGGAGCGCCCTATCCGCTTCAGCCCCGCCACGGCGGACAAACGCCCGCGAGTGGTGTATCTGGCAGCTTGCGTATCACGGGTCATGGGCCCGGCCGCTGGGGATAAGGAGCAAACGTCCCTGTACGAAAAAACCCGACATCTGCTGGAAAAAGCCGGTTACCAAGTGGTCTTTCCCGACAACGTGGACAGTCTTTGCTGCGGCCAGCCTTTCGCCTCAAAAGGTTATGCCGAACAAGCCGAGCACAAACGCCAGGAACTGATCGGGGCACTGTTACACGCCAGTCGCGGCGGCCTCGATCCGATCTACTGTGACACCAGCCCTTGCACGTTGCGACTGGCCCAGGACCTCGGCGAAGTACGCCTCGACCTGTACGACCCCGTGCGCTTCATCCGCACACATCTGATGGAGCGCCTCGAATTCAGCCCCCAGGATGAACCGATTGCCGTGCATGTCACGTGCAGCACCCAGCACCTTGGCGAGAGCCAGGCCCTGATCGAACTGGCGCGCAAGTGCAGCAAACACGTCGTCATCCCGGAAGGCATCCACTGCTGCGGTTTCGCCGGCGACAAAGGCTTTACCACGCCTGAACTCAATGCCCACGCACTGCGCACACTCAAGGATGCGGTTCAGGACTGCACCGAGGGCATTTCCACCAGCCGCACCTGTGAGATTGGTCTGACGCAACACGGTGCAATTGATTACCACGGGCTGGTGTATCTGGTAGACCGCGTCACCCGGGCCAAACCCGCCAGCGGTAAAGGTTCTTCTGCAGGGTTCGACGAAAAATCGAATTCCTGCGCTTCGCTGTAGTCACTTGAATAGGCCCGGCTCTGTCGGGCCCTTCGACAACGACTCGGCCTGACCGTGACCGGCAGCACCGAGACCATACGTTCAAGGAGATACACATGAAGCACACCGCATTTGCTGGCTTGTTCATTTCCGCTGCACTGTTGGCCTCTCCGGTGTTTGCAGCCGACCTCTGCGAGACCAATCTGACCAAGATTCGAAATGACATGGTCAGCACGAAGCAATTGAGCGAAAGCTTGAAGACCGAGCTGGACACCGACATAAGAAATGCCGAGCAGGCTCACCAAAAAGGTACCGAGGAAGGCACCAAGGATTGCATTGCAATCACCACCCAGGCCATGCAGAAGCTGGATAACAACGCCAAAGGCGATCCTCAGTAACATCGCCCTCGGGTTGGCCTCCGCCAAGTATTGGCGTACACTGCACATGCCTGTCACTCAACAGCTCGACCGAGTGACAGGTTCGGGGCCGTTCAGGATTCGACGCCGGTTGCGAAACTTTAGGTGCATGCCGAGTTGGTAACAGAACTCGTAAATCCACTGTTGCAACTTCCTATAGTTGCCAATGACGAAACCTACGGGGAATACGCTCTCGCTGCGTAAGCAGCCTTAGCCCTTCCCTTCTGGTACCTTCGGGTCCAGCAATCACCAGGGGATGTCTGTAAACCCAAAGTGATTGTCATATAGAACAGAATCGCCGTGCAGTACGTTGTGGACGAAGCGGCTAAAACTTACACAACTCGCCCAAAGCACCCTGCCCGTCGGGTCGCTGAGGGTTAACTTAATAGACACGGCTACGCATGTAGTACCGACAGCGGAGTACTGGCGGACGGGGGTTCAAATCCCCCCGGCTCCACCACTTCATCATCTAAAGACGTCCACGGACGTCTTTTTTTGTGCCTGAAATCCAGTAAATACGGGGGTTTCAGCGCCATTGGGCTCCCCCAGATCCATTCTGAAATGTATTCCAAGCGGTATTCCAAGCATTCGGCTGGTAAATTTTGGAATACACAAACAGCGTTGGAGTACCTATGGGCGCCCAAGCCACACGCCTTTCAAGAAACGGGTCAACATAGGATTGGGTACGTTCTCTGAGCAACGTTGCCAGTCGGGAGTCAGCCTGAAAGTTTGCTCGCTGCATCTCGCATTCCATCAGGGGGAGGGTTGCTGGCCCCAGCACATCAACGATTTGCACGAATGGCTATTTCAGCTCATTCTACACAGTAATGGCCTAACAATGGCTCGGCGCACAAGGAAAGAAGGCCGTGCAATTTCCCCTTCCTGACGAGCCCCACCCCAACCCGATGCATATCAACGCTGAAATCGATTGAATTACTACGCGACCGGCCTCCAGGCTTTGCGCTGTGAAGGCGTCTGCGTTGGTTCGGAACTGAACGACCAATTGATTCAGAAACGAGGAAGGAACCTATGTCCCTTAGCGACTATTGGAAAGGCCCCGTACACCGGCAACGCGCGGATGATTTGCAAGCTCAGCTTACGGATCTCCAAACGCAATATGCGCAGCTCCAAGCGTTCACTACCAAGATTGGTGCCATGGACGTCTTGGAGGTTCAAAGGCTGATCGAGCAAGAGAAAGAGAAACTTACTGCCGTCCGCCAAGAAACTCAGCGCGCTGAGCGCGAGGTGGCTTCGCTAGCGCAGCGCTCAGCTGATTTGCAGGGGCAGATACTCGTGTGGGAGGAGACGTTACTGCTAGAAAGCTTTGCGCTCTATGAACCCAAGTTCAAGCTAGTCACCAGCCAAGAATACAAGTCCCGACTGGACAGTGTCCGCGAACGTCAGAAAACAATGATTAAGGGTGGGGAGGCAGCAACCGGGAACATGGACTGGACGGTCAACAACAGCAAGGCCCAAGGTCGGAAGCTTGTGAACGACATGATCAAGCTGGTGATTCGCTCGTTCAACAACGAAGCCGATGTCTGTGTGGACAACGTGAAATTTGACAACGTTGAACTGGGCGAGAAACGAATTCTCAAATCGTTCGAAACCTGCAACCGCCTTGGCAAGATTATGAGCGTAGAAATATCGCGTACTTATCTGAGCCTCAAGCTTGATGAACTGCACCTTGCCCAAGAGTTTCAGATCAAGAAGCAAGAGGAAAAGGAAGAAGCGAAGCGTGCCCGAGAAGAGTTGCGGGAACAGCAGAAGCTGGAGCAGGAGATTCGCGCAGCGCGGGAGAAAATCGCCAAGGAGCGCAAACACTTTACCACCGCCATGCGTGACCTCCAGGCTCGCCTGGACAAAGTAGAATCCGAAGAAGAGCGGGCCGCCCTGCTGGCGAAGCTAGCCGAGGTTGAAGCGGGCCGGGCCGAGCTAGAGAGCGAAGAGAAGCTCATTGACTATCGCGAACAGAATGCCAAAGCCGGCTATGTGTACGTGATCTCCAACCTAGGGGCATTCGGGGAAGGGATTTACAAGATCGGTATGACCCGCCGCCTGGAGCCCATGGATCGGGTTGATGAGCTCGGTGATGCGTCAGTGCCATTCTGGTTTGACGTGCACGCGATGGTCTTCTCGAATAACGCTCCGGCATTGGAAGCAAAACTGCATGAACGCTTCGCCGCAGGTCGCCTCAACAAAGTTAATGGGCGCAAGGAGTTCTTCCGTGCGGACATTGTTGAGATTGAGTCGGTCATTCGAGAAAACTACGATGCTGTTGTCGAGGTCATCCACGAAGCCCCGGCGGAACAGTATCGCGAAAGCCTGCGCATGGCATTGCCAAAACCCACAATCCAGCAATCAGAACGACTTGCGGCACAAAGCTGAAATTACCGATTGCAAAACATGTTAGATGGCCTCGAGTTGCCAGGGGCCATCCAACAAGCACAAAGGCGGAAACGTTCCCTTTCGGCCGATTACAAGTAGCCTATATCTATACCTCTATTGTTTGACATTCATAATCAAACAACTTCACGCCCCCGTCCAATCCATTCCTTAATGGCGCCAATGACCAAAGCTGCGAGAAAAGCAATGAGCGTGGTGCCAAGTAAAATTTTATACATTTTGCCGCTGTAAGAAAGCTCAGCGGTCGTGATCTCTGACGAGTGGGTCATTGAAGAGTGAGATGCATTCTGCAACAGACTTAAAATTTGCATTTCTTTCGCACCTGCAACCTCCAACAAACCTAAATACTTAATAAATTTACTCTCCTGCTCCTGATAAATATGATTCTGCGTCGTAACCAGCTCATTTACAACGAACGAGAGCTTTTTAACTGAGTCTTCGCGACTCGCAGCAACAACCGAGACCTCAACTATATTGGTTTTCGTTATAGGCTTTATTGTCGCGACTTGAGAATATTTATAAATTATCGTTTCCGGACTCTCGAGTTGATTGGACTCGCTCGAATCCACGTTTAAACTATCACCTATCGTTACCTTCGCAACACTGATGTACACCGTAGGTCTGGTGATCGCATAGCCCAGGCCTATGGAAAAAATCACAACAAAAACTAATACAATGGTCCGTATCTGCCGAGCAAAAAACAAAAAAATCTCACTCAATGCAATTTCGTCTTTTGAAAAACTTGCCGCCGTCATCTCTTAACTCTCTCCAAAAAATATAAAAAATCAGTAGCTATCAGCAACAGGACCTGGTTGTTGCTCATCGCTGCGTTGATTGTAAGCGGTTTCGATACCGTATCCATCAACTTCAATAAAATATCGGCACGCCCTGTCTTGTCCCAAAACACGTACCAGCAGTCTGAAGGCTACGCGGATGGTGGACCATAGATTGAGCTTGGCAAGCTATCCCGCTCTGCCTGAGCCACCAACCACCCAGAGAACAACTCCAATTTTTTACTGCGTTGCGAACTCTGCTTCGCAACATAGGAATAACTGCTCTGATGAAATCCAAACGGTGCCAGCAGCCGGCCAAGACGAATGTCGTCAGCCACCAGGTGCCAGGGAGCAACGCAGATCCCCAGGCCGGCAATCGCAGCCTCCAACGTAAAATAGTAATGCTCGTACTCCAACCCCGCCGGTGCGGTGGCCTGATAGCCAATCGCATCACCCCAGCTGGCCCAGGCATTCGGGCGCGTTTTGGTGTGCAGTAACGGATGCTGGAAAATCGAACTGAGTTCAGTCAGCTGGATACCCGCGGATAACGCCGGTGACAGTACGATGCCCAATCTTTCGGGGAATAGCAGAAGGGTGTTTTCCTGAGCCTCGAGCCTTCCCTGTTCAGCCGTGATCATCACGTCATACCGATCACGCCCCGGATCGCTAGTGTCGCCTGAGGAGCTCAAGCGAACCTTGATATCCGGGTACTTCATATTGAAATCGAACAGTCGGGGTATCAACCATTTGACCGTGAAGGTGCTGAAACAGGACACGTCCAGAATACCCGTCGCGGTATCTCTGACTCTGCCTACCGCCGCCTCGATCTGATCCAGCGCAGCCGTCAGGTCCGGCAGGAGTTCTTTGCCGGCAGCGGTGAGTTGCGGTTTGTTCTTTGTCCCTTCGAACAGGTCCACCCCCAGACTCAGTTCCAACTGGCGTACCTGGCGACTCACGGCGCCAGGTGTGACCGAAAGTTCATCGGCGGCAGACGTCATCCTTCCCAGCCGGGCGGCGGCTTCGAAGGAGCGCAGAGCATTGAGTGGAGGAAGGCGACGTTTCATTAAGTGACTTTAACTCAATTACTTCGGGCCCATAAATCGTTTTCCTGCGCCGCCCTGGCTCTGGAAAATCCTGCTGTACCTCTACGCCCTGTTAGCCAGAGCCGTAGGTACAAATCCCAAAGCAATTGAGAGAGTCTCACATGCCATTCGTCCGTACCGCCGTCATCAAAGGTACCAGCCAGCAGCAACGTCAACACATCGTCGACGGCATACACCAAGCGCTGATAGAGAGCATCGGCATGCCTGAGGATGAGCTGTTCAACCTGGTCACTGACTATGACCCGGAGCAGTTTTTCTACAGCCGCACCTTCAATGGTGTCGCCCGTTCAAACAAGCTCGTCGTGATTGAAATCACGATGCGCAGAGGTCGCAGTGACGCCATGAAACGGGAGTTGTACAAAAAAATCGCTGACAATCTCGGCGCTCAAGCCCAGGTTCGTCCGCAGGATATTTTCATCTTCATGCATGAGAACGACTATTCGGATTGGTCGGTGGGCCTGGGCAAGTTTGCAATGGCGTTGGTGCAACAAACCGGTGATGTCTCTGCCGTGTAGGGGCCAGGTTTCGGTAGCCCCTGACTCAGGTTGTGCGACCAGGACAATGTCGCACCGGTGGTGCGACTTTTTCCTCGGTGCGAGAGTCAGATCCCAGGCCCTCTCACCCGCGCCGACAACCGCGCCAATCGATCCCACCCCTCTCCACTGATCTCCGAGCCATTACGCAACGACAACCTCTCCAACGGCAGCCGCTCCAGCACCGACACCATAGCTGACGTAAGCCGCGACTCCCCCGGCCCCGCCTCAAGCGTCAAATCCCGCAACGGCAACCCCGCAAGATGGGCGACGCCGGCGTCGGTCAGCCAGGGGCTTTCATACAAGCCGAGACGTTGCAGCGGCAAGTCACGCAGACAAGCCAGGTCGGCATCGCGCAGGTCCAACCCACTGATTTCAAGTTGCTCCAACGGCAGGCCCAGTTCTGTCAGCTTACGCAACGTCTTGCCATCAACGCCCTCGCAGAAACTGAGATTCAGCCGTTTCAGCGGCAGGCAGGCCAGTTGTTTCAGCGTTTTCCAGCTCACCGCGTTCAACGACAGGTCCAGCGACTCCAAGCCCAGCCCTTCAAGATCACGCAACGTCTGCGCGTCGATGCCTTGCACATCGGAGAGCCCCAGGTGTTTGAGTGGAAACGCGTGCAGCACGTCCAGGCGCTCGATCATCTGGCGTGAACCTTTGAGATCCAGATCGGCAAGCGGCATGCCTTCGAGTCCCTCGAAGTCATCCTCGCAGAGGTATGCGCCATGCAGCGAAAGCCGTTCGATCGGAAGGTCGCGGATGGCGTCAAGCAGGGTGTCCGAGGCGTAGCAGTCATCGAGGCTCAGCGAGCGCAAGGCGGTCATATCGGTAAGCCAGGAAGGGTCCCGCAGGATGGCGCCGCTTGAGCTGACGGTCAGTTGTTCGAGTGGGTGCGCGCATAGGTGCCGCATCCCCGCTGAAGTGAGTTCTCCTGCGCGTTGCAGCGTGAGTGAGCGCAACTTGAGCGGCGACAGCGCCCGAAGGCCGTCGTCGGTGATGTCATCGCAACGGTTCAACGACAACTCTTGTAACCCGCTGCTGCCCAGTTGCCTGAGGAAACTGTCGTCGAAGTCTTCGCCGTAGGTTTCCAGCTTGAGGCGGCGCAGGCGTTCGAGTGACGGGAGACTGGTCGCGTTATCGTCGCGGGAAAAGCTGCTGACCTCCAGGTTTTCCAGGGCAATGCCCGGTAAACGTCGCCATACATCCGGGCCACAGATGAACCTCGGGCTGTTGAGTATCAGCGTGCGCAACGGCACCCCGGCCAGGGCGTCGAGCCAGTGTGGCTCGGCGTTGTCCAACTCCACATGGTCCACTGGCAGGCCGCGAAGCTGCGGCAACAAGGGGCCGGGGCGATTCCTGTGGGGTGTAGTGTTCAACTGGGCAATCACAGCCATGGCGGCCGGATCGCAGAGACCGGCAGCAACGCGCAAACCCTCCAGCGAAACCTCTGCCGTGTCGAGCAGATCACGATAAAGCGCGGCACGTACGGCAATGTCATCGGGGGCGGCGGAAAGTTGGGCCAAGAGGGCGCTGCGGTTGGGGGTCTGCACGGTCTACGCGTCCGAAGTGAGCATGGTGCGTATGCTGCCGTAAAAAATGGGTTTGATCATCGACCAAACCCGAATTTTCAGTTTCTATCTGGGATCAACCGTATCCAACGCCCGGTTTGCCAAGAGCTGACCCAGTTCGATCAACTGCTGCAGCCCCAGGGCAAAATGCCGCCGGGAACCTTCCAGTTCGAATGCCAGGTCACCAGCCATGACATTGGCGGAGGCCAGGGTTTCGCTGAGGTTGGCAAGCAGGCTTTCGGCATCGACACCTTCCACGATGGTGAAGAGCTGATCGGGGAGTGGTTTCTCGTCGGGCTGGGCGGGTTTGGAGTTCAGGTAGGAATCGATGACGCGTTCGGCGTTGGCATCGGCAGCGATGTCCAGGTGCAGCGGTGGGACGGGTGGGTCTGGGATGAGTTTGTCCATGGGGCACTCCTAACGTAAGTGGGAGCCGCCACGCTCGCTGCTAAACGAGTGGGTGGCAGCCATGCGCAGGTTAGCAGACCGGTACGTTAGGAAACCGGCGCACCCGAAGATGCCCTGCGCACAGCCGCCATAAGAATTCGGACGATAAAAGCTGCCCGCACTCATGGTGATTGCCATGCGCCTAACGTGATTTCCGAGCTGCTAAACCCGACCGCTGAATTGGCAGCGGTGGACGAAGACTAGGCACCGAAAACGGCAGGCGCAAGGGGTTGGGATTTTCTAGGAAATGTCCTGCAAGTCAATGGGAAAGGTCTCTCCACAAAGTGTTTAGTTCTCTTCGGCTTTGCCAATTTATATGGCTATCTCGGACAACGCGACACAAACGGGATAGGCTACGTCGGCATGTCGAGGCGCTTTACCACGGACACGCTCACCCTTTGTGACCATTTCTGTAAAATCCAGGATGGGCAGTTGCTGCCCGATTAAAGAATGACATTGAGGCTTCAAGCAGTATGGATACCAAGCGACTCAACGAGACCAGCAAGTTTCTTAGCTATGTCCTCAGGCATGAACCACAAGCGATTGGTTTGCAGTTGGACAGCGAAGGCTGGGCCGATATCGAATCTTTGATAGCCGGTGCGGCTGAAGATGGCCGGCCGTTGGATATGGATCTTATTCAAGCCGTCGTCAGCAGCAGTGATAAAAAGCGCTTCAGTCTCTCCGACGATGGCCTGCGCATTCGCGCCGTGCAGGGGCACTCAACCGGAACCGTCAGCCTTCAACATGTAGAGAAAGAACCACCGGAGTTTCTTTACCATGGCACCGCCACGCGCTTCTTGGAGTCGATCAGGGAAAAAGGCCTGATTGCCGGCTCTCGTCACCATGTGCATCTGTCGCAGGACATGCAAATGGCTATTGCTGTTGGGCAGCGTTATGGAAAGCCTGTGGTACTGAAAGTTGACGCTCTTCGAATGCACAAACAGGGTTTCAAGTTCTTCCAGGCCGAAAATGGGGTTTGGTTGACGGACCATGTGCCAGCCAGTCTGATTTCAGAGTGAGTCATTTCAAAAAATAAGACAGGGCTTCATTCAAAGTGCCGGACGACGAGGAGGGTACACCTTGGCAGCAGTAGTCATATAGACAGCTGAGGGTGAAGGCATAGCACGCAGCCTGTTAGCAAAAAGCCCCAAGAGCATAGTAGTGGTAGCTATTACGAAAAATACAAGCAGGCAAGTAGCCCCAGTAATCGGGTTCCGGAACATATACATTCTCATTACTTGGTCACTAATGAGATCTTTCTCCTTCCCTCCATCTGTGCTGATCATGCGCTTTGAGAGGGTCCTTCCCACAATCACGGGGAGCGCAAGAATCGTCATGAACGGTAGAAAGAACCAATAGCCCGCGAAACGGTAAAAGAATTCAGCGGCATCTTTGTCACGTTCACTGACGCCTCTCTTCTCAAAAAAAGCAACCAGTAGATCTGCGGCCTTCTCCCGGTGAATAAGAGAGCGGCGACGACAAACGATCCAATACATCACTATCAACAGTGCTGACGCAAACACTACCATTGAGTGTGTCATGTTCGAGATCCTCCGGTAATTTTCTTAGCGCCTTTCTTTGTTGCCTTTCTGGCGTCTTTGACACGCAAAGTGGATTGTTTCTCCCGGACACTGATCCCCATGTACCGGCAGATAAGCCCGAAGAACGGTAAAAGTGCCACCAGTATGACTAAGATGTCAGCTACGCCAGGCGACATCGCAGAAACGGCATTATAGAGATTTGCAATGGCGTCAATTATCGCCGCCACTCCATCTCCCCAAGATCCTGATGATTCTTTTTCTGAAATCGCCATGCTACTCCGTTAGTAGGCTACTTATTGCTTTCCGTTATCCTAACGCAGAGCTCGGACGCTGACGGAAGATGAAAAAAATGTTACCTACCGATTCGAGGACCAGCATTGAGCATTTTGAGACGGTGCGAGGAGGTGATAGCTTTGGCACTGGTGAGGGGGCGGCGGGATAGCTGGAGGGCGCGGTAGAGACGGTGGGACGAAAAAAAGGGAAAAAAGGGAAAAAAGGCTGACCTTGGTCTACGGTGATAGTTGCGAACACACACCGATCAAGCAAGGACACAGCCCGAGTGAATCGTAGACGCCAAATCGTCCAGCATCAACAGCTCCGGGAAAAACGGGGACAGACCCTGAGGAATCCCCACTATTTCCTACATGAAATCAAGAAGTTGGAATATTGAAGAAGCCTGCATGAGTCGGCAGCTTGGTTTGCACCACACAAAAGCAAGATCCCGAACTCATGCAAGCCATCCAATTTTTACACAATGCACTCACCCAAGCACTGCCCACGCTCCATTCTCGCCGCCTGACCGCCCTGATGTGTTGTGTCAGCGCATTGCTGCAAGGCCGGCGCCTGACCTTGACCGGAATCGGTCGTGCCATGCGGGGCCAGGCGTATCCCAAACACTCGATAAAGCGAGTGGACCGATTGCTTGGAAATGCTCGCTTGCAAGCTGAGCGACCGCTGTTCTACTGGGTCATTTTGCGAGCCCTGTTAGGGACATTGAAGCATCCGCTGATTCTGGTCGACTGGTCCAGAATCGATGCGCCTGGCAAAGCATTTTTGTTAAGAGCTGCCATTCCTTTTGCCGGGCGCTCATACCCAATTTATGAATCCGTTCACGAGCGCGAGAGCTGTCCGGCCCACCAGAAGCGGATGTTGCAAGCATTGGCGCTGATGTTGCCTGCTGACTGCATTCCAGTGCTTGTGTCTGACGCTGGTTTCCGACGTCCCTGGTTCAAAGCCATCGAGGCCCAGGGCTGGTATTACGTGGGGCGAATCCGCAACCGTGAGTTATGCCGTCGCGACTCTCAAGCGTGGAAACCGGTGAAAAAACTTTACGCCTTAGCGACGGCCTCACCCAAATCCCTGGGCTTGATCGAAATGACTCAGAGTGCCCCGCACTTCATTCATTTGTATTGCGTCAGGCACCCGGCCAAGGGCCGCAAACACAAGCGCGTTACAGGATCAATCGCCAAAAACAAACTCAGCCGCCAGTCAGCGCGGCGTGAACTGGAGCCGTGGTTATTGGCCAGCAATCTACCTGAGCTGGAATGGAATCCAGCGAAGGTGGTAGCGCTTTACAAGAAGCGAATGCAGATTGAGGAAGGCTTTCGGGATGTCAAAAGCGAGCACCTGGGCATCGGCCTGAACCTGCATCGCAGCCGTTGCCCGAAACGCATTGAGGTGCTGCTCCTGATCGCAATGCTCGCCCATTACATTATTTTTCTAACCGGCTTCCAGGCCCGCGAGGCCGATCATGAGAGGCGTTTTCAAAGCAATAGCGTTAAAAACAAACATGTCTTGTCCCTATGGCGCCTGGGTCTGGAGTACTGGCGTTATCGGCCACCATCGGAGGCTCAACAGGTGCTGGAGGAGACCGAGCAAATGTTACGCTCCGAGGCGATGCGACAGATGCAGGGCCTGGGATAGATTTGTGGGGATTCCTCAGGGACAGACCAGCTATGAAACTGAATGCTTTACCGGCTTCCTTGAGTATTCTTCTTGAACTCGACGTTCGATCATAGCCTCGGCTTCGCAGTAAATCGTGCATTACAATGCATATAAATATCATTAACTGCAAACCTAATTAAAAACGTGGTCTGCCCCCGTTTTCCTCGCGATTAAAGATGAGCTGATTTCCAGCCAGTTCCTAATCGTGGTCTGTCCCTGAGGAACTCTGAGGAACTGAGGAATATCCTAGGAATCCCGGCTCCCAAAAGATTATCCTTGAGCTTGCAACTTCAATCAAAAAGGAGACGGATTTATTTTCCACCTCAAAGTTAAATAAATCCGTCCCCTTTTCCTTTTGTCCCCTTTTCCTTCTTTGAACCGGTTGGACATGGGGTTCAGTATCCCCCGGCGCAGACATCCGCAACCGACAACCAATACTCCACTACTGCATCGAAGCCTCTGTCGTTGCTCCGTGTCTGCAACGCCACAAGCGCCTGCCGCGCATCGGTTATCGACCAACCTGTGGAGTTCAGGGTCAGCCACGCATGGTCCAAGCGTCCGGCTTGCAAGAAGCTCTCAAACAATGGCTTTTTCTCTCGATCAGGATCAAACCACGCCGGCAATTGGCTACCTTTCGGCGCGGGCACATCCCTGTCGATGATTTCGAAGGAGCAACTACTTTCCCACCATGGCCCGAGGTCGGACGGGTTGGGAAAGTCTCCGCTGTAGGGTCCAGAGCCTTCAGCGATGCTCTCCAGCGGCGTCTGCTTGCTGAACAATTCGACGTTGGCGAAGCCTTGGGGATCGTCACCGGTATTCAGTGACTGCGCCTCCAGCGCTTCCAGACAATCAAGTCCAACCGCTTGGGCAAATTGCTCAAGCTTTGGGGTGGCACCGTCTTCGACACTGATGGACATCATTGCCATAACACCCATCAACTGGGCGGGAGTGCGGGCAATCTCGATCGTCATATGCTCGGACGCTACATACATCTTGACGAAGCAGGGTTCGCGGTCGACAAACCAGTGCTTCCAATAGCCTATATAAGTCGGCCGCGATCCATCGCTCCACAGCGGGATCAACGCTGGTGGAAACCCATACCACTGCGCCGGAGCGTCAAGCGTGCAGATGGGCGGACGGATGCTTCCATCCGCACATGCACCCAGCACTGCCGGCAATCCTAGTACCTGAAATGTCTTTTTGAGATTCATACCTTCACCGTTTTGGCGCCAGGGGCGTTGACCAATCGGGGATCTCTATTCTATGCAACGGAGAAATAGGCCCCACCCAGACTTTGGAAGTTGCACTGGTTTGCTGGTGTATCAGTTGATGAGTTTCGCCGAAGGTACGGGTACTAAATGCCGGGGGTCAACGATCTGCGTTGGAAAATCTGTCTTACCGTGAAAACGTGGTCTGTCCCTGAGGAATCCCCACTTTTTCCTACATGAAATCAAGAAGTTGGAATATTGAAGAAGCCTGCATGAGTCGGCAGCTTGGTTTGCACCACACAAAAGCAAGATCCCGAACTCATGCAAGCCATCCAATTTTTACACAATGCACTCGCCCAAGCACTGCCCACGCTCCACTCTCGCCGCCTGACCGCCCTGATGTGTTGTGTCAGCGCATTGCTGCAAGGCCGGCGCCTGACCTTGACCGGAATCGGTCGTGCCATGCTGGGTCAGGCATACCCCAAACACTCGATAAAGCGAGTGGACCGATTGCTTGGAGATGCTCGCCTGCAAGCTGAGCGACCGCTGTTCTACTGGGTCATTTTGCGAGCCCTGTTAGGGACATTGAAGCATCCGCTGATTCTGGTCGACTGGTCCAGAATCGATGCGCCTGGCAAAGCATTTTTGTTAAGAGCTGCCATTCCTTTTGCCGGGCGCTCATACCCAATTTATGAATCCGTTCACGAGCGCGAGAGCTGTCCGGCCCACCAGAAGCGGATGTTGCAAGCGTTGGCGCTGATGTTGCCTGCTGACTGCATTCCGGTGCTCGTATCTGACGCTGGTTTCCGACGTCCCTGGTTCAAAGCCATCGAGGCCCAGGGCTGGTATTACGTGGGGCGAATCCGCAACCGTGAGTTATGCCGTCGCGACTCTCAAGCGTGGAAACCGGTGAAAAATCTTTACGCCTTAGCGACGGCCTCACCCAAATCCCTGGGCTTGATCGAAATGACTCAGAGTGCCCCACACTTCATTCATTTGTATTGCGTCAGGCACCCGGCCAAGGGCCGCAAACACAAGCGCGTTACAGGATCAATCGCCAAAAACAAACTCAGCCGTCAGTCAGCGCGGCGTGAACTGGAGCCGTGGTTATTGGCCAGCAATCTACCTGAGCTGGAATGGAATCCAGCGAAGGTGGTAGCGCTTTACAAGAAGCGAATGCAGATTGAGGAAGGCTTTCGGGATGTCAAAAGCGAGCACCTGGGCATCGGCCTGAACCTGCATCGCAGCCGTTGCCCGAAACGCATTGAGGTGCTGCTCCTGATCGCAATGCTCGCCAACTACATTATTTTTCTAACCGGCTTCCAGGCCCGCGAGGCCGATCATGAGAGGCGTTTTCAAAGCAATAGCGTTAAAGACAAACATGTCTTGTCCCTATGGCGCCTGGGTCTGGAGTACTGGCGTTGTCGGCCACCATCGGAGGCTCAACAAGCGCTGGAGGAGACCGAGCAAATGTTACGCTCCGAGGCGATGCGACAGATGCAGGGCCTGGGATAGTTTTGTGGGGATTCCTCAGGGACAGACCACGATTAAAGACGAGCTGATTTCCAGCCAGCTCCTAATCGTGGTCTGTCCCTGAGGAGTTTTTCTACGACATCGAAGCGAATTGCTGTTGCGTACAAGCGCTTCGGGTCTTGCCGGGAGGCCGACTTAATTTAGGCAAAATTAAATAAATTCCTCCCCTTCCCATTCCCTCACACAGAACCAAAACTTAAGAAAAAACTTAGTAAATACACCAAAAAAGAAACCCCTGCTAATGATGCGCGACCGATGGGATTGACATGATTAGCGAGACCTCCAGGACCTATCGATACCCAGCCTCCCCTTAAATAGGAGAAAACCGCTTGCCCAAACCAAAACTGAAGTAATAACGCACTAAAGAAAGGCCTCCACTCTCCAAAAAATCGTAAAAAACAGTTAGCCAGCGCCCCAACCAATAAAAGCCCACCTAAAAAATATCTATACCTATACAAAATTTTATTTGCATTAGTCACCTTCAAAAATCTCACTAGCTTTTTCGACCAAGGCATCCCAAACCTTTGCAGCCCTATGGCATTCGATGCTTTCGACACGTTAGCGGCGGATATCCCTGCATCAGGGTTCCTTCCCAGGGGACTATCGGGACAGATCACGATTAAAGATGATCTGATTTCCAGCCAGTTCCTAATCGTGGTCTGTCCCTGAGGAGTTCCTTCATCCTAGCAAGATATCCTGAGTATCGACGGCTTCCACGGCGCCGTTGGTAACCAGAACCCCTAAACCAAGTTGGGGGTCGAACATCGCATCAAAAATAAATCCAATTTGACGTGCTCCTGCGTCAAAAGGAGACATTATTTTTATACATCTTAGAGAAATCAGATCCCGCATCTCACTAATTGCATGGACCTTGGGCGCGTTGATATCAACCTCATCAGCATCAAAGCACTCTCGATACTCCTCAACCCGACATAAGTAATAATCAAATACAGCTTTTTCTACCATCGAAGAAATAGCAGCCTTATGCAAATTGAATTCTCGAAACGCAAGCCGTTGAATTTCAGAGATAGAAGCATTATCAAAAGTCTGAACGACAAGCTCCACCTCACATACGCTTCCAAAAATAAATATTTCACATACTCCTATCCAAGCCCCATCAAAATGCAACTTACCAAAATCCCCATCTAACACAACAGTCATTTTTTAAGCCCCTCCAACAAATTTTTCTCGGCCACTCCGCCCAAATGACCATACTTTACACCAAAATCCATCGAACCAACCTTGCCAGTATGGATAAACGAGGGAACCAACTGCATCGTTCGCATATCTTCAACTTCATGCCATGTATATTTCTGCTCTCTCATAAAGAGAGCCACATCAGACTCTTTCACACCAAGCTTACTAGCCAGCATCTGATTTGCAGCACGAAAATTAGAGTCTCGATTTGTAGATATCAGCCCCGGAAGCCTAATTTCTTGCACAGCAACGGGAGAGAAGTCCGGGTAGCCATTTTTATACGCAATCCCATCAGGTAAAATTGCCTTTAGCTCAGGGTTATCGAATACAAATTTTGATTCACCTCTGGCTCCTGACCACGAGCCTCCGTTAATTGGCGTCAGTTTAATTCGATCTTCATACCGACTGAGCTGAGGTACAAAAGGCCCCATCTCCCCGTAGGCTATATCGGTGGTCCCAGTTGGTTTTGCCCCACCCCCCTTAACCCCCGAAACCAGGACCGAAGCCCCACTCCCATCCAGATACTTCCCCACCCCCTTGAGCAGCGCTATTTCCAACGCAGCCTTGGCGGCCTCTGTTCCATAGTCACGAAGCGGGTTTACGTCACCCGGGTAGGTAGCACTACTGAAGGACGCGAGAACCTTGCTTCCTTGAGTGTAGTCGTAGGGAGCAAACAGCTGCCCGGTGGCCTGCCACCCATCAGCAAACGCCGCCGCACCTGCTAAACCGGAGAAGGCTGGTATAGCGCAACCGACACCGGTGACACAAGCCGGCGTGCCGGCTATTGCGCCGCCAAATCCTGCGGCGGCAGTCATCGCGCCGATTACCGCTCGGCTCGTGAGGGCTGATTCCCTGGCTTCCTTATCATTAAGCAGCAGATCATCATTGACTCGATCCCAGTTCGAATATTCGTCGAAGGCACCGGTAGCGAAAAGCTTACCCTGAGCATCCTGGAAACCCTTCCCGTCCGCTTCAAGTGCTTTAACGTCTTGGTAGTGAGGATCATCCACAGGAACCGAAGCAGAGCAATGAACCAAAGCACACGCAGCAGCTTTAAGTTCATACGCTTTTTCTGGTGATTCCTTTTGCAGCTTTTCAAGCGCAACTGTTTCTTTCTGGTGAAGCTGACGGTTGTATTCGTCAGCCATCAACGCAACCCATGAGGCTTTCTCGACGTCACCGCCAGCAAGTCCGGCGGCCGTCAAACCGACAACCTGAGAAAACGCCTGCCGTAGATCAGGTTGTGTATCGAAGGTGGTGTTGAGAGCTTGAGCCATGGCTTGACTGGCACCTGCCGCGATAGCGCCGGTCTTGAAGTCTCCACCCGTTGCGCTGGAAATCGCCCCTCCCGCCAATGCGTGCATGGCGGTACGAGCAACGCCACCTTCGGCCCACATGGCCATGCCCGTAACATCACCGGAGTTCTTCGCAGCCTGCCAATGGTCTTGCGCATAACCACCGACAAAGTTGAATGTTGTGGCGGCTGCGACGTTACCCGCCTGATAAATCAACCCGTCACCGAGGTTCTCGCCGAAACTCCCTCCATTGATGGCTGTTTTGATGACACCGCTCGCAACACCTTGAGCCCCGGCATGCAGTGCAAAACCACCAACGCCTTGAAGCGTATTTAAATCAAAACCTTTTGTGAGGTTATTGAACGGCACTGTATTGCCACCAAGCGCGGGGTCGATAACGCCCTTAGTAAAACCGGCCGTGATCCCAGCAATGACATAGCCCTTCAAGCTTTCTGATGAAAAGACATCCTTGAAGGTCGCGCCCAAATTACCCTTGTTATTGATTGTGCTGACCGCAGTTTGCGCCACTGCTGCTGAAAAACTCGCCGTTGCGGCGGCCGATGCAGCAGCACCTACAGTCGCTGCCGTGGCAGCCGATGCACCGGCCGCCGCTGCCGCCCCGGAAGCTGCGGTGCCGGCAGATGCGCCTACAGTCGCCGCGGTTCCTGTACCAGCCGTCAGCACGGTAACGATGATAATGATCGCCAACATCGCGCCCTGGCCCAAGCTCGAGTGGCTGTATTTAAACGACTCGTGAGTTTCCTTGATCAACCGCCAATCCACATCGCCACGCTGCTCGGCTTCCTTGAGCCACGCCAGCTTCGGATCAGCCTTGACCATGGCGTCGATGGTCTGACTGACGGTTTTCTGATTGATGTGTTTAACGTCGATGTGCAAGCCATCGGCGGCTTTGATTGCCAAGTTCCCATGAGCCTGCAACTGGCTCTGAATCAGCGTCTCGTCGGTGTGACCTTTACCCTTCATCGAGTTCCAGGCCAGGCTGGAATCGCTCTTTGTGTGGCTTTCCTGATTAAGGTTCTTGACGCCTTCGAAGGTAATCGAACCGCCACTCTGCAAAGTCAGGTCATTTCCACTTGTCAGTTTGGCCGCCTGATAACGCTGATCATCTCCACTGAGCAATATCAAATCGCCCCCGGTAGCGATCTCACTGCCGATATGCCTTACATCAGTCACCTCGTCACGCTGCGTCTTCTTACTCCCCCATCCGCCCTTCTTCTTCATGTCATACAGCGAATAGTGGTAGTTCTGCGCAGCCAACAGCTCAAGCTTGCGCCCCGCCACCAGATAGGCTTCCTGCTCAGCCTTCACCTTGCTGGACACCAGCGTCAGATCCTGTCCGGCACTCAGCGCAACGCGGCCCCCAGCAGTCACGGTCGAAGACACCTGATCGACGTGATCTTCCTGACGGGTGACCTTTTTGCTCTTGCTGTAGGAGTGCTGTTCATCCGCCGCCGAGGCCAGGATCAAGCTGCTCGTGGCGGCCATGGCGATGTCGCGTTTGGCATCGATCTGGCTGGCGACGACGTTGAGGTCGCGTCCGGCGTTGGCGGTCAGGTCGCGACCGGCCTCAAGGCTGGAGCCGTATTGCTTGATGTCTTCGTCGCGATGACGGCCGCGGGTGCCGTTGGTGATGCGTTCGGCGGCGACGAGATTGACGTCGCGTTTGGCGTCGAGAATGGTGTCGTTGCCACTTTTCAGCACACCACCAACGTTGTTGATGTCGCGCCCGGCGCCGACGGTGAGGTTGTTGGCAGCCTCGATACGGGCGGCGCTGTCGATGAAGTCGGTGCGCTCGGTGCGATAGCCGCTGCTGCTTTCGTGAGTGGTGACGGTGCGCTCGTTGATCACGTCGCCCGTCAGGGCAACAACGCTGACATCTCGGCCAGAAATAACCCCACCCGCCCGGTTAGTGAGATTGTTACTCGCCAACGCATCCAGCCGATTCCCCGCCTCCAACAACCCACTGTTGACCAGGCTGTCATTCGCCGTAGCAACAAGGTTATTCGACGCCCGCAACGTCCCAGCGTTGTTCAGGTTCTTGCCGGCAATCAACGTGACATCGCTGCCCTGGATCAACGCCCCATTCGCCGCCAGCCGATGGTTGGCGTTCGCCAGGTAAAGCACCGGCACCAGCACCTGCTGGCCGTTCACTGTCTGGTTTTCCATCCAGACGATGTCGTGGGTCAGCGCCGCGACCTGTTCGCCGGTCAGGCTTACGCCCAAGGACAGGTTGAGCGCGTCCTTGCTGGCGATAGCGTTGTTCATCAGGTACTTGAACATGCCTTCGTCAGAGGTCTGGCCGTCGAGGAAACGCTGGCCGGTGCGGGCGATGACGGCTTGCTGGATCAGGCGTTGTTCGTAAAAACCGTCGCCCAGGCGTTTGGCCGCGTCGTCCGGGTTGTAGCCCAGGTTGGACAGCAGGTAATCCGAGCTCATGAACCGGCGCATGTCGGTCAGCGCCGGGTTGGTTTCGATCAGGTATTTCTGTGGGTTGGCCTGGAACGAGCGGTCCGGCAGGCCGCGTACTTGGATCAGGCCGCTGCTTTGGGTCGGAGTGCCGTTGCCTTCGTTCAGGCGGAACAGGCCGTTCTGGCCAGTGGGCAGGTCGAAGCCGGGCAGGGTTACCGGGTTGACCTGCTGCTGGGCGAGGTTTGGCGGTAGCTGTTGGTTGACGGTGATGCGGGTTGAGAATGCGCCATCGGCGCCCGTGTCGGTGCGCGGGCCGGCGCCGACGTAATTGTAGCCACCACGGATGACTCGGTTGTCGGCAACGCCCTGGACGCGGACGTCGACGGGGCCGCCGGACTGGATGATGGCGGCGTAGGTCTGGGTATCGTGGGACAGGGCCCGGCTGCTGCCGAATTGCAGTAGTTCGCGTTCGGTCGTGCCGATGAAGCGGCTCATGTCAGCTTCCAGGCCGCCGAGGTTGGCAGGGTTGTAGCCGGGGCTCTGGAACCAGTATTTGTTGGTGAAATTGTTGGCGAGGGTACGCCAGCCGCCGGGGTTGCGCGTGCGCTCGGACATGAAGGTGCGCGAGGTTTCGGTGTCGTGGGTTTCGATGCCGATGTTGTCCAGGCTATCGAGTCTGGCGGTGAGGGTGCCGCCCGCGCCGATGGTGCTGCTTTGGTTGGTCAGGCTCTTGGCCTGGATATTCAGGTTGCCGCCGGAGGTGATGCTCGACCCGGCCGAGGCCTCGGTCACTTCGAACTTGTCACGCTGGATAATCTGCCAGACGTGGTTTTCCTTGCCGCCGCTGCAATCCCCGGCGTTGACGCCTTCAATGCAGGCGATTTCCCTGATCGACGCGGTGTAGATGCCGGCGTCGTTGGTGTTCAACACAGTTCGCACGTTTTCAATCGTGCTGGCGGCCAGGCTCATGTCGCCGTCGCTTTGCAGCGAACCGGAGCTGTTGACGATGCTGGAAGCCAATGTGCCCAGGCCGTCGCGGTCGATGCTCAGGTTGCCCAGGCTGTAGATGTCGGCGTTGAGGTTGGTCAGGCTGTCGACCTTCAGGGCCATGTCGGCGCCGCTGAAGATCAGGCCGTTTTCGTTGCGCAATGCACCGGTGCCAACACTCAGCAATCCGGCGCCGCCCAGGGTGCCGTAGTTGTTGATGCCCTGCGCCGTGACATTCACACCCGCCGCCGAGGTCACGCGGCCACGGTTATTGAAGACGCCATCGGCGTGCACGGTGGTGGCTGCGCCGCCGGCAATGCTGGCGTTCTTTTCCAGATCGATCAACGCGGCCCTGAGACCCAAGGTACCCAGGCTGCTCAAGCGGCCGTTACCCGCGTATTGGCCGGTGAGCTGCACATCGATCAGGCCGTCGCTACCGATCAGGCCATCGTTGCGCCAGTCGATCCCGGTGCCGGTGAAACTGTTGGCGCTGAGCAACTGGCCGGTGGCGGTCTGGGTCAGGTGGTCGACGTTGACGGTGAGGTGTTCAGCCTGGATCGAGGTGCTGTTGGTCCAGCTGTCGGCGTCGAGTACGAGGGTGCCGTAGGTCACCAGGCTGCCGCCGACCGCGCCCAATTGCGTGAGGTTCAGGCCGAATGCGCCGGCACCGATGTGGCGCAGCTTGCCGCTCTGGTTGTTCAGGCTGCCGAGGGTGAAGCCGACGTCACTGCTGACGGTTTCCAGGGTGCCGTTGCTGTTGTCGAACAGGCCGCCGATGGAGAACACGGTGGTGCTGTTACGGCCCAGGGTGCGCAGTTGGCCATTGTGATTGACGAGGCTGGCCGCGAGGACATCCAGGCTGCTGTCGCCTTCGATGATGCCCTGGGTGTTGTCCAGGGTACCGTTGAGGTTGAGATCGATCTGCCCGGCGCTGATCTGGCCGCTGCTGTTGTCCAGGTTCAGCGCGTCGAGCTTCACCTTGCCGCTGGCATAGAGGCCGCCGTTGCTGTTGTCGAAACTGGCGCTACCGGTATTGAGCACGGCATCCCCAGCCTGCGCCGCGATGCGTCCGCCGTCGTTGAACAGCCCGGCGAGGGCGTCGAGGGTCAGGCCTTGCGCCTGGATCGTGCCGCCCTGGCCGTTCATGTCATGGCCGTTTTTCAGCACGCCAGTGACACGCGCCTCCAAGGCGGCCTTGACGCTGGACAGTACACCGCCGCGGTTGTCCAGATTGGTCGCAAAGACATTCAGGTTCGCGTCCTGGGCGATGATCGAGCCGACCTGGTTATCGATGTCGCCGGCGATATCGACCGTCACCAGGCCTTTGCCTTGCAGCGTGCCCTTGGCGTTGTCCAGGCTGGCGGCGGTCACCTTCAGCTCGGCGTTGCGACTGGCAATCAGGCCATTGTTGGCGTTGTTGATCGCCCCTTTCGTGGTAGTCACGACCAGATTGCCGTTGGCGGCGACGGTGCCCTTGTCGCGATTGTTCAGGCTTCCCGCCTTGAGGGTCATCAGGCCCTGGGTCGACAGTTCGCCGCCCTGGTTGTTGACGGCGCCGGTCGCCGTGATATCCAGCTGCTTGCCGGTCATCACCAGGCCGGTGAGGTTGTCCAGGCTGCCGAGTACCAGCGTCGCGGTGTTCAGGCTCGACAGTTCACCGGCGCTGTTGTCCAGATGGCCCGCCGTCACCTGCAAGGTGCCCTGGCTATTGATCAGGCCGCCGCTGCCGTTGAGTACTTGATCGCCCTTAACGTTCACCTCGGTGTTGCCCAGGATGCGACCTTTGTTGCGGTTATCGACAACGTTGGCCGTGACCGTGGTCTTGCGCTGCCCGCTGAGGGTGCCGCCCTGGTTGTTCAGTGCATCAGTGGTGGTGACGCTCAGGTCGTGGCTGGCAGCGACCGTTTTGCCGCCGTTGTTCAGTTGTTTTGCAGTGAGGGTGATGTCGCCGCTGGTATTGCGCGTGTTATCCGCATTGACCCCGGCTTCGATGATTCCGTTGTTGCGGAGGGTGCCGCCGCTGTCCAGATGAATGCTGTTGCGGGCCACCAGGTTGTTCTGGCTGGTCAGGTCGCCTTGGGTTTTCACCGTCAATGCGGTGCCGGCATAGACCGGTCCTTGGGCATCGAGACTGACAGCGTTGACGTTGACGGCGCCGGCGGCAGCCGTCTGGGCCAGGCTCAAATGGCCGTTGGCGTCGAGCTGGATGTCACCGCCGCTGGCGATCATCTGACCGTCCAGCTTCACGCCGACACCGGCCTCGGTGCCTACCAGTTTGATGGCGCCTGCGTACATGCCGCCCAGCGCCGAGGAGTCGATGGCCAGTTGCGGTTTGGTGCTGCCGTCATCGGCGCGGGTGGTGGCGTTGAGTGTGGCGGCGTCGACGTCGTTGCGGCCGGCGACGATGGTCAGGTTTTTCGCCTGGATCTCGGCGTTGATCTTGGCGCTGCGGGTGATGATTTCGAAGCGGTCGACGTTGTTGGCGTTGAGGCCCGCACCTTCGATAGCGATGCTGCCCTGGTCGACCTGGTAGCGACTCACCTGGCCGTTTTCAACAATGGGTTTGCCAGTGGTCAGGGTCGCCTTCGGGGTGTTGATGAAACCGCAGCCGTTACAGGTGATGCCATAGGGGTTGGCGACGATGACATGGGCCGACTGCCCCGCCACTTCGGTGTAACCGCGTAATTGGCTGGGGCTGCCGCCGTTGACTTCGTTGAGAATGACCCGGGCGGCCGTGCCCTTGAGGTTCGGGTTGCCAAGGATGATTCCGCCCAGTTGCGTGGCTTGGGCGGGGTTGGTGGCGTTGTTGAGGATGACGCCGTTGCTGCCGACGTTGTAGTCCTTGAACTGGTTGTGGGACAGACCATTGCCGTTGGGCTTGGCGATATTGACGATGGGCACGCCGTTGCCCGCCTGGCCGAGGCTGGTGCCCGGTGCGCTGACGACGATGCCGTCGGCCTGGGCCCACATCGGTTGCCAGAGCATGACGTTCGCCAGCAGGAACGCCAACCCACGCTTGGGCATGCCCCAGAACAGCTCGCGGGGTTTCAGGGCAGCAGAGGGTTGGCGGTCGTCCATGATCAGGTCTCGTTGCAGCAGCATTAAATAGATACGTCTATGCGGAAGTAGATCGGCGCTTCACGCTCGGTCAGGGCATCCGGGCGTTCCAGGGAGTGGGCAAAAGTGACACTGGCGCTCAGGTGCTCGCCGCGGGCAAACAACTCCAGGGAGTTGCTCGACATGCGCCCGTTCGGTTCTTTGTTGTAGTGATTACCGCGTATTACGCCCTGGTCATAGCCCAGGCTGGTGCCGTACTCGGCGAACACCGGGCGCAACCATTCCAGGGTTACCGGGCGACTCCAGCGCAGGTCGTTGCGCCAGTAGCCGCCGCTGTCGCCGGCCAGCGACTGGTCCTTGTAACCCCGAATCGAAGACTCCCCGCCCAGGCTCATGCGCTGCGGCCCGAACAGCGCATCCTCGCTGCGCTGCCCGGTCATCAGGCTGCTGAAGCTGAAGGACTCACCCCATAGCTGGAACGGCTGCAAATAGCTGACGGTGGCGGTGTATTTGCGGTAGCGCGCGTTCGGCAGCCCGGGTCCCGGGTCATGGTCGCCCTGGGCATCGAAGGCGCCGATGCCTTGCTGCATGCCCAGGTCCAGGTTGACGAAGGCATTGCCGACCCGACGGCCGTGGTTGACGCCGAACTGCACCTCGCTGATGCGATTGCTGCTGCCGCTGAGTTTGCTATCTTCGATGAAGTTGTTGCTGCGCAGGTAAGCCAGCCCCGTGTTGAGGGAGGTTTTGCTCACGGCGTCGCGATGAATCACCCGCTCGACCCGCAGTTGATGATTCTGACTGTCGCCGGTCTGCTTGAAGTTGAAACCATTGGCCGCGATCTGCGAGCGGTACTCGCTCTGGCTGTAGGTGTAGCTGACGTTCCACCAGCCCCAGGGCACGTTGTAATAGAGCATGGCGTTGCGCGAGGTGTGCTGGTGATCGCTCATCGCGTCATGCCCGCCACGCAGCATCAACTGATCGGCCAGGCCCAGTGGGCTGTCCCACTCGAAGCGGGTACCCCACTGCTGCTCGCCGGTGCTGTGCTGGCCGTCGTTGCTGCGGGACAGGCCGACGCGCCAGGGCTTCTGCGGGGTATTTTTAACCAGCACTTCACTGCCGCCGACGTTCTGGCCGGGGGTCAGCTCCATCTTCGCCTGGTTCGACGGCAGGCGATTGAGCTGGTCGACCATCTGCTCGATTTCCCGCAGGTTGACCAACTCGCCGGTCTTGCCGGGAAACGCCATCGCCAATTCACGGTCCGACAGTTTGCTGTTCTCGGCGCCTTTCAAGCCTTCGAGGCGTCCCTCGACCACCAGCACCTGTAGGTGCCCGCTGGACAGGTCCTGCTGCGGCAAGTAGGCACGGCTGGTGACCAGGCCTTTCTCGATGTAGTGGTCGGTGATGGCCTTGAGCAGCTCATTGAGCTGGGGCACGCCCAGGCATTGGCCGAGGTAGGGTTTGAGCAGACGCTCGCGCTCGCTGGCGGAAAGGCTGTCGGCGCCTTTGAGTTCAATGGTCTTGATGGGGAAGCAACGGGTATCGGCCGGCGCGGTCGGCTGGGTCGGCTTGGCCTCCTGACCGGGCAAGTCCTTGAGTTCTTCCAGACGCCGGCGCTGCTCTTCGAGCAAACGATTCTGGCGCTCGCGGATCAGGTCGGTTTCACCGGGAGTGGGGGCGGCATGAGCCGGAGTAAGCGAAGACAGCCACAGCAAAGCCAGGCACAACCTCGCCCAAAGGGCGGGTGGAAACATGTTCGATCCCTCGATACGGAAATGACAGCGCGCCTCGAAAACCACTCACGCTGTTAATACGCAAAACCACGCGCACACCAGACCCGGCACATCGATTTCGGTTCAAGGGGGAGGGAATTTTCTGTTGAAAAAAGCGACGTGTCTCACAAGACGCGTCGTAAACCTCGACTGTAGATGAGCCCACAAAGAAGGGCCGCTGCGCAGCCCAGCGGCAGCAAGATCCCTCGCCACGGAGTTGTCGAGAGACCAGACACCACCGAACCTGTGGGAGCGAGCCTGCTCGCGATGACGGCAGATCAGTCAACATCAATGCTGAATCTCAGTCCGCCTTCGCGAGCAGGCTCGCTCCACAGGGATTTTCGACGGCCTGCGCCAAGGAAAGGCCGAGGCGAGAAATCGCATGAACTTTTCTTCACCCTAAGCACTTCTGTTATTCGGTAAAGTCCCCTCGCTCATTCAAGAAACTAAGGTTTTAGCCCGCTCTCCCGCGGGCTTTTTTTTGTCCGCGATTCAAGCGGAGGGCTGTGCGTCACCGAGCTCAGACAGGCCATCCGGCCCCTTCAATGAAGCCCTGGTGGATAAAGGTTGTTCCAAGGCCGTTCGCCCATAGAAAGCCAATGCCATCACCCAACAACTCAACCAGACGAAGATCCCAGCCCAAAAGGTGTGGGACATGTAGTGCCAACCCTGTAGGACTCGCGTTGTGCCATAGACAAACCCCAGGACCAGCGCTCCATACATCAGCGCTTTCGAGTGACGCCAGCGATAGCGGCGTGCGACGAAATACAGCGCCAGCATGGTGAAGCCACCGGAAGCATGACCGCCGGGCCAGCAGCGGCCGTCACCGGCGACTTTCAGCAGGTCGAAATTCTGATACCACTCTTTGTGTTCGATCTTGCCGGCGTATTGGGTGGTTTCCACCGGGCAGTACACACTGGTGTGGCCCTTGAGGTAATGAATGACCCCGGTACTGAGGGAAAAAGCGAAGACGACGTAGAGGAAATCTCGACGATGCTTGTGGGCAAAACGCAGCGGCTCGCTCAGCCTGAGCGTGTCCAGTAGACGAAGCAGTCCGGGGCGTTTTTCCGGCTTGAATAGGGGCCAGAAAAACGACAACAGTGCACCGATAATGGCCACCTCGCCGGTCCAGTTCGGAATGACCCTGGCCCACTTATGGGTGATTTTCTCGAACAAGTGCACATGTTCCAACGGAAACACCTGCTGCAGCGGGTCGTAGAAGAAATCGCTGATGGCGATGTCGATGCGGGTCATGTCGAACAGCAGGAACACCACGGCGGCACAGAGCAGTGGGACTCCAAGATTGAGCCCGTAGAAACGGGCGCGAGCAGACGTCAGCATGGGCGGTCCTGATCGTGGGAAAAGTTACTGAAACGTCACCGAGCGCCAGTCAGACGCTTCGATAAAACCGAGCAACCGAGGCGCTTGTGGCTTGGCGGTGGAAACAAACAGCGACGCACCATAACCAAACGTCGAGGTCGGTCGCTTGAGCGCGGTTTCCATTGCCTGCATGCATTCGCTATGGGTAACGAGGATCAGATTGCGCCCGGCCACTTTGTGGGCCAAGGCATTGCGCAACAGGTCATGCCGGCAATTGATCAACCAATCGTCGCCAGCGCTCACCTTGTTGAACATGTATCCCGCCGTTTGGGCTGTGCGGGTGGTCGGGCTGTTGTAGATGTCGGCATTGTCCAGGCCCAGTTGCTCGAACCGGGCACCGAGACCAACGGCGACGGCACGGGCCCGGTCAGTGATGCCAGAAGGATCATTCAGGCACGCCGCCTTGGCGTGATCGCACCGCTCGACATGGCGCACCAGCACGATCATCTCGCCCTTGGCCCAACCGTCGGCCAGGCTCCGGGCCCCGGCGAGGTTGCCATGGGCCAGGTCCGGCAACGCCGCCGGGCTCAGCAACCAGAGAGTCAACGGAAACACCAGCAGCGCCGAGGCCAGGACGACTGCGGCGTTTCGGTATCGGGCAAACCGGCTTGTCTCGATCGAGCGCGTCAGGCCGAAAAAACTCAGTCTCAGTTCCACATCAAGCCGCCCCGACGGCATCCATCCAGTCATTCAATGGCGTGACAGTAGAGAGGGCTGCGTAGGTAGCCAGTGAAATGGATGTGAAAAAAAGCTTGGGACATACGCCTGAAAATTCGGCGAGCAACCTGAAGCCGGGAAAAAATCTTTCAGATATCGAGTCGGCAGCCGATACAGGCCTGTTCCCTATTTTGCTGGCTTAACAACAACAATCTTCCAGCCAACCGACGATCAAGCAGCACAACGTTCCTGGAGGAATTTGATGAATAGCTGGTTTGGCAATATTAGCGTCAACATGAAACTGGGCCTGGGCTTCGGCCTGGTACTGCTCCTGACCTGCATCCTGGCCGTGACCGGCTGGAACAGCCTGGGCGGGCTGATCGACCGCAGTAACTGGATGAGCGACATCACCCAACTCAACGCCGGGCTGACCAAGCTCCGAGTCACCCGCCTGCAATACATGCTGACCAATGGCGACGAGACGGCCGCACAGAATGTGCAGACCACCCTCGATGGTTTCGTGACGCAACAGAACGCGCTGCTGAACAGCTTCAAGAGCCCGGAAAACGTCAAGCTGCTCAAGGAGCAGAGCGCAACCATCGGCGCCTATCAGACGTCTCTGAACAAAATGCGCAGCGCCTACCGCACCGGCAACACGGCCCGCGATGCCATGGGTGCCAACGCCGAAGCTGCCTACAAGCTGATCGAAGTGATCGGCGCCGATGTGGCGCAAATGGCCCCGGGCGATGAGCGCTTCGAACAGTTCCAGGCGATTACCCAGGCGAAGCAGGCGTTCATGCTGGCCCGTTATGAAGTCCGTGGCTACACCGCCAACAGCAACGCCGATACGGAGCACAAAGCCGTCGCCCAACTGGACGCCGCCATCGCTTCGCTCAAACCGCTGAACCTGCATTTCGCCAGCACTCGTCAAGATGAGCTGCGCCAGCTGGAAAACGCGCTGACCCAATACCGCAGCGCCTTGCAGGCCTTCAAGCAGGCCACTGCCGACGCCGTGCAGGCGCGCAAGGAAATGACCGAGCAGGGCGCGACCATCGTCAACCTGAGCGAACAGCTGTATCAGATCCAGCTCGACCGCCGCGACGCCGAAAGCGCCCAGGCCCGCACACTGCAACTGATCAGCACGTTGCTCGCCTTGCTGGTGGGCATCATTGCCGCCGTGATCATCACGCGACAGATTACCCGGCCGCTGAGCGATACCCTGGCCGTGGTCGAGCGCATTGCCAACGGCGACCTGTCCCACACCGTCATCGTCACCCGTCGTGATGAGCTGGGCGTGCTGCAGCAGGGCATCGCTCGCATGGGCGTGACGTTGCGCGATCTCATCAGCGGCATCCGCGACGGCGTGACCCAGATCGCCAGCGCCGCCGAGGAACTGTCCGCCGTCACCGAGCAGACCAGCGCCGGGGTCAACAGCCAGAAAGTCGAGACCGATCAGGTGGCGACCGCCATGCACGAAATGACCGCCACCGTGCAGGAAGTGGCCCGCAACGCCGAAGACGCCTCCCATGCCGCAGCCGCAGCAGACGGCGAAGCCCGCGCCGGCGATCAGGTGGTCAGCGAAGCCATCGCCCAGATCGAACGCCTCGCCAGCGAAGTGGCACGCTCCACCGACGCCATGACCGTGCTGCAACAGGAAAGCGACAAGATCGGCAGCGTCATGGACGTGATCAAGGCTGTGGCCGAACAGACCAACCTGCTGGCCCTCAACGCGGCGATCGAAGCGGCGCGCGCGGGTGAAGCCGGTCGTGGCTTTGCGGTCGTCGCCGACGAAGTCCGTGGCCTGGCCCAACGCACACAGAAATCCACCGAGGAAATCGAAGGCCTGGTGGCCGGCCTGCAGAACGGCACCCAGCAAGTGGCGACCGTGATGAACAACAGCCGCAGCCTCACCGACAGCAGCGTGGCCCTGACCCGCAAGGCCGGAGCATCACTGGGGAACATCACCCGCACGGTGTCGAACATCCAGTCGATGAACCAGCAGATCGCCGCCGCAGCCGAACAGCAAAGCGCCGTCGCCGAGGAAATCAGCCGCAGCATCATCAACGTGCGCGACGTGTCCGAACAGACCGCCGCCGCCAGCGAGGAAACCGCTGCTTCCAGCGTCGAACTGGCGCGACTGGGTAATCAGTTGCAGATGATGGTGAGCCATTTCCGGGTCTGATCATGAAAAAACGCCCGTTTCCGGCAGGAGATGGGCGTTTTTTTGTGAGGCACGACTCAAGCGTTCCAGGGGTTGATGATTTCAATTCCTGGGACTTTTTCATCGCGGGCAAGCTCATGTTATGCCCGAACACAAACTTCTGACATGCCCGACTCTTTGTGGCGAGGGGATTTATCCCCGTTGGGCTGCGCAGCAGCCCTGAACCCAGCCACCGGGCCGGGCCGAGCTGTTTGCACCCAGCCTTTTTAGGGCTGCTGCGCAGCCCAGCGGGGATAAATCCCCTCGCCACAGGTCGATCTACGTCCTTAAGTAAATAGCATTACACCCTACGTATCGCCCTTTCGTACAATTCTTCCCCCCTCGTCCTACCGCTCTTTTTTGTCCGTTCCTGTACGGTTTTCTCCTGAACACGCACCTTCCGTTCAAACAGGAGATAGACCGCAAATGGATGTCAGCAACGACTCGCTGTTGCACAGGCTCGTCGCCTTCCCCGACGACAACGGCAGCGCAAAAGCCAACTTCAGAACCGCCATGCAACAGATGGGGTTGACGTCGGTCTTCGACATCGTGCGCATGGGCAAGGCGCAGTTCGCCCTCGAACTTGCCAGGCACAGCGACGTGGATGCCGGGCAAGCCTATGACAACGCTGCCAGCTATGCCGGACAAATCAGTCGCCTGTACCAGGAGCATCGCGTCTCGCCCAAGGGGGATACCCCGCAACGTGTCCGGCGCAGCCTGGATTCGGATTCGTCGTCAACGTCCGCCGGTTATCAGGCGCTCTTTGAAGAAAACTGGGATCAGTTCTGCAACGAAGGCGATATCGCTGCGATCGACTCGCCCGTGGCGTATCTGCGAGCCCTGTATCTATTTGCCAGACAATTGGAGCAACTCCCGGCGGCGCCCGCACTACCCGCCAGGATCCCCCTGGAGGAGCGGCGCCCGGACCTCAAGGAACTGAGACTCGACCGACAAAGCGCCTTCACTACACGTCCGATGCTCGACATCGTCAATGACACCCTGCGCAGCAACATCGGGGCGTACCTGAAAATTCAAAACGAGGGCAGAACCGTCCAGCAGGTGCTGGCCAACGAGCGCTATCCCTTTTCGCTGCCCTACAACCTGCACCATCACCAGTGCCTGCTCGGGCTGGGGGCAGGCAAACCCGCATTGGGCGAACTGAACTATCGGATCAGCCTGCAAATGCCGTTTTCACGAGGCCGCTCAACCTACGGAAGCGTAACGACGTCTCATCTCGACGCGCAGAAACTGCTGTCCGGGCTCAGTCCGGAGCAACAGAACCTGCTGCTCGCGCCGATTGCCTCGAGCGCCAAGCCTGAGGCGCTGAAGAGGAGCTACGGTACCCGCAACCTGACGAACCTGGCTCAGCTGGAGTTTTTCAAGGAACGCACTGAACTGACGACTGAGCAGGTGGAACAGCTACTGGCGCAAGGCAGCTACAGCCCTCGGAGCTCGATCAATAGCCCCGACGCCGAGAAGACTGTTTATGGCGCCAGTTACATCAACGGGCCGGAGAAGACTTCCGCCCTGGGTGTTGAAAGCCAGGGGGAGCAGCAGGTGTTCACCCACCACTCCCACGATCGTTTCGACCGTACCCAGCGAATGATCCGCCTGCATCGCTGGACCGGTATCCCCGTTGCCGAGCTCGACACACTGATCGTCAATGCCCAGCGCTCCGAGGGGAATGACACACCCAACGTCAACACATTGCGCACACTTGGCGTCTATCGGTACCTGAATCAACGCCATGGCATTGCCCCGGAAGAGTTTGCCTCTTTGCTGCACGACATGCCGGTTGATGCTTGCGGCGACCGTATGCCGTTGTTCGATCAAGTGTTCAACCGCACCCGCTTGTTTGAAGGCCCCGTGTGGCAACTCCCCCAGAGCCCACTGACCACCACGGACCAGCAAACCCTCAGCTATCTAAGCGCCGGTCTCGCACTCCCCATGACCCAGGATTCGCTGCTGTTGCTTGTGCGACAGAGCGAAAAATACCTGGGGTCGGTGAAACACGATTTACCTACGGTCTCTTCACTTTACCGCCAGGCCCGTGTCGCCCGGATGCTGGGCCTATCCCCTCTGGAATGCACCGAGCTGGCCCGGCTATTAGGGGGGGATGGCTTCTGCAAGGCGCTGGTAACAGGTCGATTGCACAGCTCGGAGTCCACAGGGCCGGGCATTCTCGACGTGCTGATGGCATTGGATTGGGCCGTCGACTGGCTCAGGCAAAACGAGCTTGATGTACTGCCGTGGTGTCGTCTGTTCGATGCATCAGGAACGAGCTTGCCGCTGAATCAGAAGCTGGAGGAACGACTGGCGAGACTGCGAACGGACGCCACCACGGCCCAGGACCCTCAGCGCCTGATTGAAACCCTGTTGCATGACATTGCGGACCTTCCGGCCGAATACGTCCATTGCGTGACGCAAATGGCCGGTACCGACGCAAAGGCGATCGTCACGGCCATCAAGGCCGCCCCGGGCATCATGCCCCCTGTGCTGGCAACCGTACTTCGCACCGCCGAGGCTTGTCAGCGTCTGCACCTGGGCAGCAGCACGCTGAATGCCTTGATGGAGAACCCGACATGGCTGTCCTCGACCCCCTCTAAAACCCTCACACCCCAGATGCTGTACCTGCTCGAGCACTTCAGTCATTGCGCCCGCCATCAAGCGAAGTCGGAAGAGAACCTGCTGCACTACCTGCAAGTGGCCAATCAGGACGGGCAACACTCGGAAAAAGACACCAATAGCCTGCTGGCCAACCTCTTGGAGTGGAGCGCTGAGGAAGTCAGTCGCCTGACGGCGCAGCTGGCGCCGGGACGTGCGACGTCAATGGAAGCGGTGGATTGGCTCATGCGCTGCCAGGCGTGCTGCGTCAGCACAGGGCTGTCGGCAGACCTGTTGCTTCAGGCAACCGCATTGAACACCCAAAGCCCGGTATCGGACTGGAAAACCGTTGGCGAAGCACTGATCGCAGCCTGCCATTGACCGGCGCCCTCACTTCAACATTCAAGGATCGAACATGACCGTTGCCATTAAAAAGCAGCTGGATGAAAGCCTGCGCGATGCACTGCTGGCGCTCTACCTGAACAAGGTAGCGCCTGACCAGCACAGGTTGAGACCCTACAAGATCAAGACGACCCGGGACCTCTACGAATACTGGCTGCTCGATGTACTGGTCAGCCAGGACGTACCCACCACGCCCGTCGCCTGCGCCATTGCCAGTTTGCAGCAGTACATCAACCGCATCCTGATGAACCTGGAGCCCGGTTACGACCCGGCCAGTATCAGCGCCGGGCTTACGCAAACGTGGCGCGATGAGATGCATCAGTACCCCACCTGGGCCGCCCATCAAAAGCTGCTTTACTTCCCTGCGACTTATCTCGATCCGACCCTGAGGGCCAATAAAAGCGCCAATTTCCAGCAACTGGAAAACGCCCTCAGCCAGAACCAGATCCAACCCGATGCCGTTCAATCGGCGATCATGGCTTACCTGGCGCGCTTCGAAGAAGTCGCCAACCTGAATATCCTCAATGGCTACATCGACGGCGAAGACTTCGCCAACGGCACCTACTATTTCATTGCCAAATCCCGCACCGAAAACAGTTATTTCTGGCGTTCGCTGGACATGGCCCAGCGCCCGCTCGATGGCGCGCCGCCACAACCGCCGGCCACCTCGCCCAAGCTGGACCAGCCGGCTCCATACGCTTGGTCGGACTGGGAAAAAGCCGACGTGCCCATCCCCGAGCATGCGGCTGAACACTCGGTACGGCCGGTCTGGTTCAACAATCGCCTGTTCGTTATCTGGGCCGAATGCATCCATCAGGAGCCGTCTGCCTCGAGCAGCGCTCCTTCGGATGCCGATACCCATCCACCGGACCAGAGTCACCCGCTATTGCGTTTGAGTTACTGCTTCAAGAAACAGGATGGCAGCTGGAGCACCCCACGGGTGGGGTTGCAAGGTTATTGCGAGGACAAGACGCTTGGAAGAAAGGACGTCGGCGCGATCAAGGCGTTGATCAGCACGGTGGCCGTGTGTCAGCGCGACGCATTGTTTTTCGCCTTGTGTGTGTATGAGCCCAAGACAGAGTCGGCCATCAAGACCGGCAACCACCTGGCTTTCATCAAGATGACTTGCATCGATAAGAATCTCAGTCCTGCGCCGGGTGGCTCAGACACCTTTTCCACCGGGAGCGCCCTCCTGGACGTTGCCGCACAGCGTATCCAATCAATGCCTTCCACAGATGTCGAACTAATAGAAACCGACCTCCCCAGCGACATGGCACCTACCATGTCGGATTTCGAAGGCGCCTATCGCAATAGGATCCGCATCACCGACGCCAAGAACGGGCCCACGTTCACACTGCGCATGACTGCAACCATCAACCTTACCGGCCTGGGAGCCGGAGACAATGGTTTTATATCGCGCAATTCAATGCGTCTAAGAGTATCTAACGCCCCCAGTAAATCTCCTCACGTGACCAGCTTTTTGGTACTTCCTGCGCAGAGCCTGCCGCAAACCCCTTACATGAAGCTTCATGGAGGGTCATTCCTTCGTTTCCAAAAAGCCCCGTTCAATTTCGACAAAAGCGTCAACGTTTTCCTCACAGACACGGCCGATGCGCTTAGAGACATTGAACACTCGCCCGGTATCAAGCTATCCCTGGATACCAGTCTTGAAGGGAAATTCATTTCCACAGAAGCCGTTAGACACCTGATCAAGGTGGGTCGGCAAACCAATGACAGCTCCCATAACTCGGGAACAGAAAAAATAACCCTGAAGGCTGAGGGTTCCGAGTCGCTTGAAGTAAATGGGGTCACCGTTTTCCGTGACGAACCGTTAGACAAGCAATATGTCGTCTTCCGGCAACCACCCGTGTCAGGAAGCCGGCCGCTGACCTACGAAGACCTGGTCGTCATGGCAGAGTCCGTCCCCTCGGAGCATCTGGCGGAGTCCTTTGAGTTCACGTGGCCTTGTCCTGATCTCGGCAACGACGACGCCACCTTCTTTTTGGGTGTGGCATTTGTCCATCCCGTCGAACCGGCAACGAAGATCTATTCCGTTCTCAAGGCTTTCAGGCTGAAACGCCCTGAGAAGCGCCGGCAACCTCCGACCATTACCCACGTCACGACACCTGGCTTGGGAACCACCCAGTTCATTGACCTCACCCAGTCCGCAATCAAAAACAGCGACGCCTCCAACCGACTACGCTCGCCGATCAGATTGAACACCATATTCGCCGCCGAACTGATCCGTCGCACCGAGAACAGCCTGGATGAACTGTTCGACTGGACCACACAACACCTGCCGGAACCTCCGATACCCGGCGACTCGGCCAACGTAATGGATTTTCACGGTGCCTATGGCCGTTACTTCACCGAACTGTTCCTCCATGTGCCATGGCTGGTCGCCCATCGCTTGAATGTCGAGCATCAGTACGAGGAAGCCGAACGCTGGCTGCGCTACACCTTCGATCCGGGTCGCAACAGGGATGAGTGCTGGAGGAGCGCCCCCCTGGTCGATAACAGCGTGCCGTCATACGCCAATCAGGCGCCTCATGATCCGTACCAGATTGCCCTTAGTCATCCCGTGCATTTCTGCAAGGCCCTGTACTTTCTGTATCTGGACATTCTGATCAACCGAGGCGATGCCGCGTACCGCGCAATGACGACTGACGGTCTCAGCGAAGCGAAACTCTGGTACGTGCGGGTGCTCGACCTGCTGGGCCCACGTCCGGTCGTTCAACTGGCCGATCCCTGGACGGCTGTCAGCCTACAGACGTTGGTCGATACCCCCAATGACGACCTGCGCACCTTTGAATACTCGGTGACCCGCTTGACCGCCAACCGCGCGCTGGTCCTTAGCGAAGGCAGCTCGCGCTCGACCCTGCCGGCTATCGATAGCCCGTACCTGCATCTGCCGTTCAATCCGCAGTTGCTCAAGTACTGGGACATGGCCGAAAGTCGCCTGCATAACCTGCGACATAACCTCGACATCGCCGGCAAGCCGCTGCACCTGCCGGTCATCGCGGCGCCGCTGGACCCTCGCACCCTCCTCCGCACCAATGCACTGAGCCTTTCGGACAGCGCGTCGACAAGCCTGCCGAGCGTCGCCATTCCCCACTATCGCTTCACCGTCATGCACAGCCATGCCCAGAACGCCGTAGAAAGTCTCAGCCAGTTCGGCACCCTGCTGCTGTCGCTGATCGAGCGCAAGGAACAGACGCAGTTGCAGGAGTTGCAACAACAGCAAGCCTGGGATCTGGCAAAAATCTCCCTGGACTTGCAACGCCAGACCTTGATTATCGAGCGTCAAAACCGCCAGGCATTGCTGGCTAGCCAAGCCATTGTTCAAAACCGCAGCACCCACTACAAAAAGCTGCTGGACGATGACCTTAGTGACACCGAAGTAAAGGCCAGTTACTTCTACGTGACCAGCGGCACCTTGGAAGCCGGCGCAATGGCCTGCCAAATCGCGGCAGCGGGCCTGATGATGGCGCCGAACATGGCGGGGCTCTGCATTGGCGGCAGCCGTTGGGAAGGGCCGGCGCTCGCAGCCTCTGCCGCCGCCCATAGCGCCGCGATTATCAGCCGTACGGTAGCGGCCCAACTCGACCGTCAGGCCATATTCGATCGCCGTCAGGATGAATGGCATCACGCCTACGATCAGTCGCGGCTCGAACTGGCCCAGATCGACGCACAACTGGCGCATTTCGCCGAACAGGAAACCGCCACCCGTCTGCAATTGCGCCTGGCGGAAGCGACCCTGGGCCAGGCCAAGGCCAACTACGACTTCCTCGGCAAGCGCTTCACCAGAACGCAACTGTACCAATGGCTCAACAGCCAGTTGGCCACGGTGTATCGCCAGGCCTACGACGCGACACTGAGCCTTTGTCTGGCCGCCGAGGCAAGTTGGCAGTATGAGACCGCCGACTTCAACAGCCGATTCATTCAACCTGGGGCATGGCATACGACCTATCGAGGGCTCGGTGCTGGCGAGTTGCTGAAGCTGAACCTGCTGAACATGCACGCCGGGTACCTGCAACGTCACGAGCGGGAGTTGGAGATCCACAAAACGGTATCGCTGCGACAACTCAAGAGCCAAACCGCTACCAGCCACCTGAACAAGGAATGGCCAGAGATGCAAAACGATCTAAAGAAAGGAGGATGTGAGTTCGAGCTGACCCATCAGTTATTCGAAGACGATTACAAGGACCAACAACACTACCTGCGGCGCATCAAGACCATCAGCGTGACCTTGCCGGCCGTCGTCGGTCCTTATGAAAACATCCGAGCCACACTGACCCAGACCGCCAGCAAGGTATACATGTCTGCAGGTGAGCACGGCAACGCCATGGAGAGCTGGCGCGCCAACCAGCAGATCGCCCTTTCGACAGGGATCGACGACAGCGGCCTGTTTACCCTGAACTTCAACGATGAACGCTACCTGCCATTCGAATACACCGGCGCCATTTCCAAATGGCAGCTGACCTTTCCGAACCCCGAGGCACAAAAGGACCTGCTTGAATCGCTGACCGACATCATCGTGCACGTGAGCTATACGGCCAGGGTCGGCGGAGGTGTGCAATGAATGAACAATCCCCATTGCCAGTCACCCCGCCCTCACTGCCCAAGGGCGGTGGCGCCATTCAAAGCATCGGAAAAGGATGGAACCCCGTCGGCGCCCACGGTACGGCTTCCTATGAAATAGCCTTGCCCATTTCACCGGGGCGCGGCTTTGCGCCACCCTTGTCCCTGGACTACGCCAGCTCGCTCGGCAACGGCGCGTTCGGCATCGGTTGGGGTCTGTCGCTGCCCAGCGTGGCGCGACGCACCAACAAGGGCGTGCCGGCCTATACCGAGGATGACGAAATCGTCGGCCCCGCCGGAGTGATATGGCTACCCGAGCGCAATTCGCAAGACGTCATCGTCTCGACCCGCATCGACCATTACAACGATCTGGAGCTGGGCACGGCCTACACTGTCACCCGGCATTTTCCCAGGACCGAAAGCCGCTTCGACCGCATTGAACATTGGTCCTCGCAAGGCGATAAAGCAGGCTTCTGGCTGGTACACGACGCCGATGGCAGTCTTCACTTGTTTGGAAAAGACCCGGCATCGCGTCGGGCCGATCCCCAGAATACGAGCCGTGTCGGCGAATGGCTGCTGGAGGAGAGCCTGAACGCCCACGGCGAACACATCCTTTACCGATACAAATCAGACACCACCGCTCAGCGTTATTTGAGCCAGGTCAGCTATGGCAACTTCAAGGCCGACGCACATCTCTACTCATGGACCGCGGATCGGCTCGCCCCCGTGCAATGGCACTTCGAACTGGTATTCGACTATGGCGAACGGACCACCGCCTACACAGAAAAACCGCTGTATGAGGGCCAGCAGTGGCAAGCCCGCGGCGATGGGTTTTCCAGCTTCGCCTACGGTTTTGAAGTCCGCACCGAACGGCTGTGCCGCCAGGTCCTGATGTTTCACCGTTTCCCCGATGAGTTGGGCGTGGCTCCCGTCCTGGTGCGGCGCCTGCTGCTGGATTATCGTCAGACGCCCCTGGGCTACCAGCACTTGAGCTCCGCCCATGAGCAGGCGTTCGGCGAAGGTGAAACCGCCAAGAGCCGCCCTCCCGTCGAGTTCAGCTACAGCGAGTTCAGGCTTGCGCCTGAGCCCCTCGCCTGGCGGCGTTTCCAGGACATGCCGGGACTCGACGACGGTCAGACTTTTCAACTGGTGGATTTGTACGGCGAAGGTCTGCCGGGCGTGCTCCATCGAAACGACAACGGCTGGCATTACCGCGAACCCGTGCGGGCCAGCACCAAAGGCAACGAAGTGACCTACGCACCGTGGCGAACGCTGCCCAACGTCCCGGTTAGCGACACCGCTGTGCCGGTACAGCAGACACTGAGCGATCTCACCGGTGACGGTCGTTTGGACTGGCTCGTCGCCCGGCCGCAAGTGAGCGGCTTCTTCTCCCTCGGTGCCGATCGAAGCTGGTCGGACTTCGCCACGTTCAATGCATTTGCCCCCGAGTTTTTCAGTCCTCAAGGGCAGTTGGCCGACCTGATGGGCGACGGGCTCGGCGACCTGGCGTTGATCGGCCCGCGCAGCGTTCGCCTGTATGCTAACCAGCGCGAGTACGGTTTTTCACCTCCGTTCGAGGTGCCTCGAGAGGAACATGAAGACGCCCTGCCCGTATTCACCGGCTCTCCCGGCGAGCTGGTGGCGTTCAGCGATGTACTGGGCAGCGGCCAACAGCATCTGGTGCGCATTCGTCACGACGAAGTGAAGTGCTGGCCAAACCTCGGCCGTGGTCGCTTCGGCAAAGGCAAGCGGCTGGACTTCCCCGGGCTTGCCTACGAGAGCTTCGACGCCTCGCGTGTTCGCCTGGCGGACCTGGATGGCTCCGGCGCCGTCGACCTGATTTATCTGCAAGCGGATCAGGCACTGATCTTCATGAACCGCTGCGGCCAGGGTTTCGGACCTGCGGTTGCGCTGCCTTGGCCGCAAGACCTGCGCTATGACCCTTTGTGCCAAGTGAGCATCGCCGACCTGCAAGGGCTCGGTTGTTCCAGCCTGATCCTGAGCTCGCCGTACATGCGGTCGCAACATTGGCGCTACGACTTCGTCAGCGCCAAACCGTATCTGCTCACTGGCACCAATAACAACATGGGCGCCGACCATCGCATCCGCTATCGCAGTTCGGTACAGGAGTGGCTGGACGAAAAGCTGGAGAGAACAGCGGCCGACAAGCCCCTTACCTGTCGCCTGCCCTTGGCCCTGCACCTGGTTTGCAGCCAGACCCAACTGGATGAAACGACTGGTAATCGACTGACCCAGGGGTTCTCCTATCGCCAAGGCTATTACGACGGCATCGAGCGGGAGTTTCGTGGCTTTGGTCTGTTGCTGCACACCGACACTGAGGCAAGCCCCGGCGAAACCGCCCCCCAGGGCTTCACGGCAACGTGCCTGAAAAAAACCTGGTTCCACACCGGGCGCAAGGTGGATCTGCCACGTAACGGTTACAGCCGCGTAGACAAGGAAGCCCTCCCCCTGGGCAAGACACTACTTTGCCAATACCCGCCGGAGTCACAGGACGACCGGATCATTGCCCCGGCAGACGCGACAATGAATCTGGAAATGGCCCGCGCCTTGAGCGGTCGCGTGTTGCGCAGCGAGGTCTTCGGCATCGATAGACACCTGAAAAACGCTCGCCTGTATTCGGTCCAGGAAAACCGTTATGGGCTCCGTCTGCTGCAAGCACCCAACCGCGTTCGGCGCCATGCCAGCCTCCTGCCACTGCTGCTGGAGACCATCACCTATCAGTACGAAGGCATTACCGATGACCCGCAATGCCGGCACAGCCTGAACCTGCAACACGACCTGTACGGCGCACTGACCCACAGCGTGGACATCCATTACGCCCGACGAAAAACCGCCAGCGATACGCCACCGTTCAGCGACGCCGACCAGCAACAGTGGTGGCGCGATGCTCATGATCCGGCGCAGCAGCTCTACTGCCTGAACGAGACCCGCACCGAGTTCATCCACCTGCAAGCACCTCAGCAATGGCGACTTGGCCTGCCTTATCGCCAACGCACCCAGGCGCTGCAACGACCCAAGGCCCCTGAAAACCGGGGGCTGGCCCCACAGGACCTGTCTTTCGAGACATTCCGCGAACGCGTGAAGCAATCAGACTGGAATACCCAGGGCGTGCTGACCGGCCTGTCCGTACAGCGCTACAAAGATGCGTCGAACGCAACAACCTTGCCGGATGGCGTCGCCGATTTGCAGGCCCTGGCCGACCACCTGGAAAGCGCCGAGCTGGATGAAACGGCCCTGGACGCTTTCCAGTTACTGCCACAGGACAGCCGCCCCAACGAAGAAGAGCTGGAACACATGGGCTATCACCGAATGACCGCCTTTCTTCCCGCGACCACGCCCCCGAGAAAACTCTGGTCAGTGAAAAGCGGTTTCGCGACCTATGCGCCACTGGAGGGCTTTTACAGAACCAGGACCGTCCAGCCGAGCAAAAGCCAGGGAGTGTCCGAGGTCAGCTACGACAAATACGCCTGCTTCGTCACCGCCTTCAAACTGCCCGATGGCTGTAGCACCCAGGCAATCCACGATTACCGCTCACTCCAGCCCCTGCGCATCATCGATCCCAACGGTAACGTACAGGAAGGCCTGTTCGATGCTTTCGGTCAGGGACTGGCCACCTCCTTTTATGGCGATGAGCACAACAAGCGAGTGGGCTTCAAACCTCTCGCGCAGTTCAAGCAGCCTTCGTTTAGTAACCCGGCACACGCAATCAGCCAGGAGAGGAACGCTTTGCAGGACGCCGCCACGGCCAGCTATTACGCGCCCTTCAGCTGGATGGGTTGCGTATCGAAGGCGGCCTTGGCCGACACCGATTGGCTAGCGCGTTGCGTGGCCAGGGGTGACCTGCTTCCCAGCGGACATGTCTGCGCGTCGGCCCGGACCAGGCTGCTCGTTGCTCAAGCGCTTTCGGTCGATGACCTGAAGCTGAAAAACGAACTTGAGACCTCGACACGTGAACCCGTGCATGTCGCGACCTTGGTCGCCGACCGTTATCCCGACGACGAACTGCGACAGATCCGCATCGCCATCACCAGCTTCGATGGCTTCGGTCGAACGCTGCAAAGCAAGCAACGGGTCGAGTCGGGGCTGGCCTATGTCGTCGATGTCAAAGGCGACCTGACGCTGACGGATGGAAAGCCGGAAGAGCAGATCGCCGCACTCCGCTGGCGGGTCAGCGAACGGGTGGAATACAACAGCAAAGGGCTGACGGTCCGCGTCTATCGCCCTTACTTTGCCGATCGGCACACCCACATCAACGATGCGTCGTTGCGCCAGTCCGGTCATTTCGACCAGCAGTTCTACGACCCGCTCGGGCGCCCTACCCACACGCTGCTCGCCAGACGAGATGGCCTCTGCTACATGCGTCGCCACGCGCGCCATCCCTGGTACACCGTGGACGAGGACGAGAACGACACCCTGCAAGAGGTCACATCGACCGCCGGGGGTGAAGCATGAGCGCCCGCCTTCACCACAGGACACCGACCCTCAGCGTCATCGACAACCGTGGCCTGCCCGTGCGGCAGGTGGCTTACTGCCGACGCAACGCAGATGAGCAACCCCAGGCGCGCATTACCCGGCAACACCACGACGTGGCCGGACGCCAGGTGGCGCAGTGGGACCCGCGACTGTTTGGCAACGCATCCGAGGCCAATCTGCAAACCGTCTACAGCCTGTCCGGCAAGACGCTGCGGGTGAGCAGCGTCGACGCCGGATGGCGCCTGAGCCTGCCGGGTGACGCCGGGCAGTTGCTGCGCAGTTGGGATCAACGGGGACACCATTGGCGCACCACCTATGACGATCAATTGCGGCCGACTACCCTGCGCGAGCAACCCCCAGGACAACACTCACGCACGGTCGAATGCCTGCGCTACGGCGACAGTTCACCAGCGTCTGCCGCGCTCAACCTGTGCGGTGCCTTGGTCCGTCACGATGACAGCGCAGGCAGCCTGCTCACCCATGGCTATGCGCTCTGCGCCAAACCCCTCAGCCAGACGAGGCACATGCTGGCCGACGCCGGAACACCTGACTGGCCCACGGACGAAAAAGGCCGTGACCGACTGCTGGAAAAGGGCGACGGCCATGCCACGAGCTGGCGCTATGACGCACTCGCGCAAGTCATCCAGCAGTCCGACGCCGCGCAGCACCAACGGCGCTACTCGTTCGATGTCGCAGGTCAGCTCAGCGCCGTGAGCCTGAAGACCAGAGACGCCGCCATCGGAAAAACCATCGTCAGCCACCTCACCTACAACGCGTCTGGTCAGGTCGAATCACAGACAGCCGGCAACGGGGTCATCAGTCGCGCCGTGTTCGATCCGGCCAGCGGGCGACTGACCGCACTCAGCACCTCGCTGTCGGCAAGGGCCTTGCAGGACCTGCGCTACACCTACGACCCGGTGGGCAACGTGACGCATATCGAGGACAGGGCCCAACCGGTGCAGTTCGGCAGCAACCAGCGGGTCGAAGCCACCAGCACCTTCACGTACGACAGCCTTTACCAACTGACCAGCGCCACGGGGCGCGAAGCCGCAGGCCTGGCCGTCGCGACTTTCAGCACTCCGACCGACGCCGGCCAGTTGTTCAACTACACCGAACACTACCAGTACGACGCCGGCGGCAACCTGACCGAACTGCGCCATGTTCGCGATCGCAACCACTACACGCGGACACTGAACGTCAGCCCCTCAAGCAATCGCCTCCTGTCCTGGAACACGGGCAACTCGGCGGCCGACATCACGGTGGACTTCGATGCCAGCGGCAACCAGCAGGCGTTATCACCCGGCCAGGCACTGGAATGGAATACCCGCAATCAACTCGCCAAGGTGACGTTGGTCCGCCGTGAAGACGGGCGCGATGATGTTGAGCGCTATGACTACGACAGCAACGGGCAGCGGGTGCGCAAGATACACACCACCCACGCCTCCACGGTGACGCACTCCCGGGAAGTCCGTTATCTGCCGGGGCTGGAAATCCACACCCGCCCTAATGAACGCCTGGAAGTCATCACCCTGCAAGCCGGTCGCTACAACGTGCGTTATCTGCATTGGACCGAAGGTCGTCCGTCCGGTATCGCCGCCAACCAGGTGCGCTACAGCCTCGGCGACCACCTGGGCTCCAGCTCATTGGAACTCGACGATCAGGGCGGGCTGATCAGCCAGGAAAGCTACCTGCCCTACGGTGGAACCGCTTGGCTGGCATCCCGTTCGGCCGTGGAAGCCGACTACCGGACTATCCGTTACTCCTGCAAGGAGCGTGATGCCAGCGGCCTGTATTACTACGGGCAACGCTACTACGCGCCGTGGTTGCAACGCTGGATCAGCCCCGACCCGGCGGGGGCGGTGGATGGGTTGAATCTGTATTGCATGGTGGGGAACAACCCGCTCAGGTTTGTCGATCATCTGGGATGGCTGAAGGATGACGTCGTCGAATCGGTGCGGCGCGATGGTCATGCTCGCTCCCAGAGGATGATGCAGGATCCTGCGGCGCCATCCAGGAGAGCGGCCAGGAGCGCTCGAGATGACTCCGCTCCCGGACTCGCCCTCAGCCCCACCCCCAGCTTCAGCAAAACAAAGCGCAAGGACTTGGTTGTCCACTCGTTTGGCGTGGTCAAGGATCGCACGGAGGGTAAACATAGGGGGCTGTACGAATCCTATAATCTCACCGGCCCCAAATCCGGTCCGGCGGGTTATCGCGGCGTAGACAAGAGCTACGAAGGCGGCGCCAAAAGCGAGAGTTTCTACCTGAATTTCGGCAGCTACAGGATCGGCAATACGAATGAATACCTGACAGACCTGGCCGAACGATACCGCGCCACGAAAAGCGACCCGACTCATAAACTCGAGATCGATCCCGAAGTGCTGAAGCTCGAGCCAACGCTGAGTAGAACCATCGACACCCTGTCCGAACTCCAGCAACACACCCAGCATCTCATCGCGAGACATATCGAGGAAGCCAACGCAATCATCCCCGTGCGCACCGGGGGGCCGGGGGCGCATGGGGAAGTCCGGATGCTGAACACAGTCGTTGCGCTCTATCCGGGCCAGGCAGAAAGGGTACTTTCGGATACCCATCTGTTTACTGAAAAATTGACCGGCGTGATCCAACCGGAACCTTTCATTGCCTGCTTCAACTGCAGCGGCATTATCCCCGACAGCGTCAACATCGAGACGGGGCGCCACCCCAGGAACTATGAGGCGTACAACGCCCATGTCCTGACAATCAATCGACGTCAGCGTGATGACGTCAGGCCCTGACTGGAAGCTCGGTTCATACCTACCCTATGAACCGAGCCCCTCTCGCCAGGAACCGCCCTTCCCTGCGTCCGTTCGCCTGCCCATCGCTGTAGCTCAGAACGCCGTTGATCCACACCCCATCAATGCCTTCGGCAGCACGTTGCGGCTCAACGAAATCGGCAACATCACGAACGGTGTGCGGATTGAACAGCACCAGGTCCGCCCAATGTCCCTCACGAATTTCACCACGCTCTTTCAGGCCGAAACGTGTCGCGGAAAGACCGGTCATTTTGTGCACGGCGGTGTGCAGCGGAAAAAGCCCGACGTCACGACTGAAATGTCCCAACACCCGTGGGAAAGCGCCCCACAAGCGCGGATGGGGAAACGGGTCTTCGGGCAAACCGTCGGAGCCGACCATCGACAGCGGATGGGCAAGGATTCGTCTTACATCAGCTTCGTCCATGCCGTAGTACACCGCGCCAGCCGGTTGCAGGCGGCGCGCCGCCTCCAGCAGCGACACGCCCCATTCGTTGGCAATGTCGACAAGTTCGCGACCGCCCATCAATGGATGAGGCGTCGACCAGGTGATGGTGATGGGATGGGCATCGGTCACTTGCTTGAGATCCAGCGTCGAAGAGCTTGCCGCGTAGGGGTAGCAGTCACAGCCGACCGGATGATTTTTCGCGGCGTTTTCCAGCGCCGCAAGCACCTGCGGACTACGCCCCCAATTACCGACGCCGGCACATTTGAGGTGGGAAATAATCACCGGGCTTTGTGCATGACGGCCGATCTGGAAGGCCTCGCTCATGGCCTCGAGCACCGGTTCGAATTCGCTGCGCAGGTGCGTGGTGTAGACCGCATCGAATGCGCTCAACTCTTCGGTCAGTTGCATGACTTCGTCGGTGGAGGCGGAAAACGCGTTGGCGTAGGCCAGGCCGGTGGATAAACCCAACGCACCGCCCTCCAGGCTTTCGCGCAGTTGCTGACGCATGGCGGCGATTTCTCCCACGCTGGCCGTGCGCAACAAATCGTCCATGTGGTTACTGCGCAACGCGGTGTGGCCTACCAACGCGGCGACGTTGACCGCCGGAGCAGCCGCTTCTACCGCGCCGCGATAATCGCTGAAGCGCGGGTACACGAACGCCTGGGCCGTGCCGAGCAGGTTCATCGGATCCGGAGGATCGCCCCGCAGGCACACCGGTGAAGCACTGATGCCACAGTTACCGACGATCACCGTGGTCACACCCTGGCTGAGCTTGGGCAGCATCTGTGGCTGGCGGATGACCATGGTGTCGTCATGGGTATGTACGTCGATAAACCCCGGCGCCAGCACGCGGCCGGCGGCGTCGACTTCGGCAGTCGCCCGGGCAGCGCCCAGGTCGCCGATGCGCTCGATGCGCCCGGCATGAATCGCGACATCGGCGGTGTAGCCGGGCGTGTCGCGGCCATCGATGACTCGCGCATTACGGATAAGGGTGTCGTACCGCATGTCAGTCTCCCAGCGGCAGATCATCGTCGCCGCCGCGGTAGTCGTCCAGGGCGAGTTTGACTCGCCGCAGGCGCTCTTGATTGTCTTCAGGGTTGGCCAGTGCGAGCTCGGTGGCGAGCACATCGATGGCCAACAGCATGCCGTAGCGCGCCGCCGTGGGTTTGTAGATGAACGAGGTCTCGGCGCCTTGCAGGGGCAGTACCACATCGGCCAGGCCGGCAAGCGGTGAGTCGGCCCGGGTGATCGCCAGGATCGTCGCGCCGTAACTGCGGGCCAGCTCAACCGCACCGAGCAGTTCGGGAGTGATGCCGGTGAGCGAGCAAGCGATGACCACATGCGCCTCACTCAACGAGGTGGCGGTGATGCGCATCATCACCGGGTCGCGGCACACGGCAATCGGATAGCCGAAACGCACCAGCCGTACCTGCAACTCTTCGCTGCACAACGCCGACCAGCCTCCGAGTCCAAATGCATGAATCATCCGCGCCTTGCCGAGCATCCGCACGGCATCGGCGAAGCGCGTCTCTTCGAATCCTGACAGATGCTGACGCAACGTGGATTCGATATCGCCGACAATCTGCCCATAGAACGCCGATTGTTCGGGCGCGCCCGCCGGGTCGAGAAAACGGCTGCCGACACCGCTGGCCTGGGCCAGTTGCAGGCGCAGGTCCCGCAGGTCGCGACAACCGACGGTACGGGCGAAACGCGACAGCGTGGCGCTGCTGACTTCAGCGCGCCGGGCCAGGTCGTCCAGGCTGGCGGAGGCGGCAAATCCTACGTCGTCGAGCATCAGCCGGGCGATTCTTCCTTCGCCGGCGCTGAAGGAATCCTGACGGGCGCGGATCTGATAGAGGATGTCCATGACGGTTCCTGTGTGGTTGCGTGGCACTCAGAGCAAACGCGCGAGCCCGAGGGTCAGGCCGAAGGCGACCAGGGAGATCAGCGTTTCCAGCACGGTCCAGGTCTTGAAGGTTTGGGCAACGGTCATGTTGAAATATTCCTTGATCAACCAGAAACCGCCGTCGTTGACGTGGGAAAAGATAACCGACCCGGCCCCGGTTGCCAGCACCAGCAGTTCAGGATGGGGGTAACCCAAGCCAATCGCCACAGGTGCGACGATGCCCGAGGCGGTGGTCATCGCCACCGTCGCCGAGCCGGTGGCGACGCGCATCAATGCGGCGAACAGCCAGCCCATGAGCAGTGGCGACAACTGGAATTCCTGGGCCAGCCCGACGATCTGTTGGGTGACCCCGGCGTCCACCAGGATCCGGTTCAAGCCACCACCGGCCCCTACCAGCAAAGTGATGCTGGCGGTGGGTGCCAGGCATTCGTTGGTGAACTTGAGGATCGACTCACGGTTGAAGCCCTGGGCGAGGCCGAGGGTCCAGAAGCTGAGGACGGTCGCCAGCAGCAGCGCAATCACCGAGTTGCCGATGAACAGCAGGAACTGGTTGAAACCGCTGCCCGGCGTAGAGATCAGGTTGGCCCAGCCACCGATCAGCATCAGGATTACCGGCAGCAGGATGGTCCCCAGGGTAATGCCGAAACCCGGCAGCCTGGCGCGGGGTTCTCGGTCAAGAAACTGCCGTTCCAGTGGGCTTTCCGCCGGCAACTGGATGCGTGGCACGATGAACTTTGCGTACAGCGGACCGGCGATGATCGCGGTGGGAATACCGATCAGGATGGCATACAGCAAAGTCTGCCCCACGGAAGCCTGGAACGCTTGCACCGCCAGCATCGCTGCCGGATGCGGCGGCACCAGGGCATGGACCACCGAGAGCCCGGCGACCATCGGCAGCCCCACCATCAGGATCGACACGCCCACGCGCCGGGCGATGGTGAACGCGATGGGCACCAGCAGCACAAAACCGACTTCGAAGAACAGCGGCAGCCCGACCAGGAAGGCGATGCACACCATCGCCCAATGGGCGTTTCGCTCACCGAAGCGCTCGATCAGCGTCTGCGCCATCCGCTCCGCCCCGCCGGACTCGGCCATCATCTTGCCGAGCATCGTGCCCAAGGCCACCACCAGCGCAATGTGCCCCAGCGTCTTGCCCACACCGGCTTCATACGCCCCCACCACACCCGCCGGCGGCATCCCCGCCAACAACGCAAGACCGATGGAAACCAGCGTGATCACAATGAACGGATTGAGTCGGTAGCGGGCGATCAGGACGATCAGCGCAATGATGGCGATGGCCGCGTAGACCAACAGCCAGTAACCGAAAGCAGGTGCCATGCGGTACTCCTTGAACAGGGTCACGTCTATGAGTTGTGAAACTCATAAATCATTTCAAGGAATAATCTTCAAATGTTTTGAAAGTAAATTTCGTGCACGGACAAGACGTGTCGCTGACGGGCATTGCGCCCCAGCACCGATGAAAATCCCACAGCAAATTTTCATCCCTTGGCACCGGTCCCTGTGGGAGCGAGCAGGCTCGCTCCCACAGGGGAATTTCCGTACTATCGCCTTCTGCTTTTGCATCACGTCCCCCGGCCCCCTCAACCGGCGCCCAGTCAGGTAAACCATGAAACCAGCACGCCTTCGCGCCGACGTTCTCGCCGGCCTCACCACCTCTTTCGCCTTGCTCCCCGAATGCATCGCTTTCGCCCTGGTGGCCCACCTCAACCCGCTGATGGGGCTCTATGGCGCATTCATCATCTGCACCCTGACCGCCCTGTTTGGCGGACGGCCCGGCATGGTGTCAGGCGCGGCGGGGTCGATGGCCGTGGTGATTGTCGCGCTGGTGGTGCAGCACGGCGTGCAGTACCTGCTGGCTACGGTGTTGCTGGGTGGGCTGATCATGATGGCGTTCGGGCTGTTGCGGCTGGGCAAGCTGGTGCGCATGGTGCCGCATCCGGTGATGCTCGGCTTCGTCAACGGCCTGGCGATTGTGATTGCGCTGGCGCAACTGGAGCATTTCAAGAACGGCGAAACCTGGCTCAGTGGCGCCCCGCTGTACTGGATGGCGGGCCTGGTGGCGTTGACCATGGCCGTCGTCTATTTGCTGCCACGTCTGACCCGCAGCGTGCCGCCGGCCCTGGTGGCGATTCTCGGGGTCGGCCTGGCGGTCTACCTGCTCGGCCTGCCGACCCGTACCCTGGGCGACATGGCACATATTGCCGGCGGTTTGCCCGACTTGGCCTTGCCGGACATTCCCTGGAACCTGGAAACCCTGCAGATCGTAGCGCCCTATGCGGTGATCATGGCGATGGTCGGCTTGCTCGAAACCCTGTTGACCCTGAACCTGACCGATGAAATCACCGAGAGCCGTGGTTACCCGGATCGCGAGTGCGTGGCGCTCGGCGCGGCCAATATTGCCTCCGGCCTGTTCGGCGGCATGGGCGGCTGCGCCATGATCGGCCAGACGGTGATCAACCTCAGCTCCGGTGGCCGCGGCCGCTTGTCCGGCGCGGTGGCCGGGGTGATGGTGTTGCTGTTCGTGTTGTTCCTGTCGCCACTGATCGAGCGCATTCCGCTCGCTGCGCTGGTGGGCGTGATGTTCGTGGTGTCGCAACAGACCTTTGCCTGGGCCTCGCTGCGAGTGATCAACAAAGTGCCGGTGAATGACGTACTGGTCATCGTTGCCGTGACTGTCATCACCGTGTTCACCGACCTGGCCGTGGCGGTGCTGTGCGGCATCATCGTCGCAGCGCTCAACTTCGCCTGGCAACAGGCCCGGGAGCTTTACGCCGATACCCACCTGGAGGCTGACGGCAGCAAACTCTATCGCCTGCACGGCACACTGTTCTTTGCCTCGACCACACCCTTTCTCAACCAGTTCGACCCGGCGAACGATCCGATCCAGGTGACCCTGGACTGCCGCCACCTGAGCTTCGTCGACTACTCGGCCATCGCCGCGCTGAAGACCTTGCGTGAACGCTACAGCAAGGCCGGCAAACACCTGCGGGTCTTCCACCTCTCGGAGCGCTGCAAGCAGATGCTCAAGCGGGCGGGCGTGCATCACGATTGAAAAGAAAAAACCTGTGGGAGCGGAGCCTGCTCGCGATGGCGGTGTATCAGCCAGCCCAGGATTGACTGACCCGACGCCTTCGCGAGCAGGCTCGCTCCCACAGGGGGTCTGTGCTGAACCGGGATCTTGTGGGCGCTGCTGATCGAGGGTGGGAGCGAGCCTGCTCGCGATAGCGGTGAATCAGCCAACCCAGGATTGACTGACCCGGCGCCTTCGCGAGCAGGCTCGCTCCCACAGGGGGATCGTGATGAACCGGGATCCTGTGGGCACTGCTGATCGAGGGTGGGAGCGAGCTTGCTCGCGATAGCGGTGAATCAGCCAACCCAGGATTGACTGACCCGACGCCTTCGCGAGCAGGCTCGCTCCCACAGGGGGATCGTGCTGAACCGGGATCCTGTGGGCGCGGATGATCGAGGGTGGGAGCGAGCCTGCTCGCGATAGCGGTGCATCAGCCAACCCAGGATTGACTGACCCGGCGCCTTCGCGAGCAGGCTCGCTCCCACAGGGGGATCGTGCTGAACCGGGATCCTGTGGGCGCTGCTGATCGAGGGTGGGAGCGAGCTTGCTCGCGATAGCGGTGAATCAGCCAACCCAGGATTGACTGACCCGACGCCTTCGCGAGCAGGCTCGCTCCCACAGGGGGATCGTGCTGAACCGGGATTTTGTGGGCGCGGATGATCGAGGGTGGGAGCGAGCCTGCTCGCGATAGCGGTGCATCAGCCAACCCAGGATTGACTGACCCGACGCCTTCGCGAGCAGGCTCGCTCCCACAGGGGGATCGTGATGAACCCCAGGAGCCTGGGAGTCACGAATCAGCCTGAGCGCGAAGCGTATTCGGCGAGCTTGTCCTGGATGAAATCCAGGAAACACTGGATGCGCAACGCCAGTTGGGAGTTGCGGTAGTAAACCGCGTTGATCGGCTGGCGGTACCCGCTATTGGCTTCGGCCAGCAGCACTTTCAACCGGCCGGCACGGATGTCGTCGCGGGTCATGAAGTCCGACAGGCAGGCGATGCCCTGACCTTGCAGCGCCAGATGTCGCACCGTTTCGCCACTGGAGGCACTGATGGCCGCCTGGATGGGCCAGCGGTCGCCGTGAAGATGGCGCAGGGGCCATTGGTTGAGGCCATCGTTCTGAGCAAAACCCAGCAGCGCATGCTCCGCCAGTTCAGCGACGGTTGAAGGCGTACCGCAGCGCTTCAGATAGGCGGGGCTGGCCAGGATGTGCAACGGACTGCAACCCAGGGGACGGGCATGCAACGTCGAATCGGTGAGGGTGCCGATGCGGATGGCGATGTCCGTGCTCTGCTCCAGCAAATCAATGATCAGGTCGTTACTGTTGAGCTCGAGCTGGATGTCCGGGTAGAGCCTGCGGAACTCGTCGATGTGCGGCACGATGGCATGCAGCATGAACGGCGACGCCGCGTTGATCCGCAACCGCCCGGACGGTTTTTGCTGGCGGGACGAGAGGCGCTCTTCCAGCGCTTCCATCTGGTCAAGAATGCCTTTGGCCTGTTCGAAGAAATACCGGCCCTCCTCCGTCAGGTCCATGCGCCGGGTGGTGCGATTGATCAGCGTGGTGTCGAGCTTGGCTTCCAACCGCGACAAGGTGCGGCTGACCGCCGAGGGCGTCTGCCCGACCTGCTCGGCGGCGGCGGAGATCGACCCGCACTCGATCACGCAGACGAAGATCTGCAATTCGTCGGATCTGGCTTTCACAAATGTTCCTATCGATTGTTCTCTTGTGGCGAGGGGATTTATCCCCGTTGGGCCGCGAAGCGGACCTTGAGTCAACACGCGATGTGCCTGGATGGTCGCGTTATCAACTTCGGCGCCTGCTTCGCAGGCGAGCGGGGATAAATCCCCTCGCCACAAGATAGTAGCGGCATGTGCGCTGAAATATCATGCCTCCAGACCGAACACCTCGATCAAATGCTGTTCATACCGCGCCACATCGGCCTCGATGTCGGGGCGCTTCATCACGTCCACGCACAGGAAGGTCGGCAAGCCGGTCATGCCCAGGAACTGGTTGGCCTTGTGGAATGGGAAGTACACCGCGTCCCCCCCCTTGCCTTCGAAGAAGTCGGTCGGGTCATCAAAGGCCTGTCGGGGGGCGTTCCAGGTCAGCGACAACATGTATTGCTTGCCCTGCACCAGGCCACCGCTGCCGTACTTCTGCGAGGCATCGGAGCGGGTGCGGCCGTCACTGGCGTAGAGGCTGCCATGGCCTTCGGTGAACACTTCGTCGATGTACTTCTTCACGGTCCATGGGGCGCCCATCCACCAGCCCGGCATCTGATAGATGATGACGTCGGCCCAGAGAAACTTGGCGACTTCTTCCTGGATGTCGTAGCCGCCGTCGATGAAGGTGCTTTTGACGTCCAGGCCACCCCGGTCCAGCACACTGAGGGCCGTGTCGTGGAGGGTCGCGTTATAGCGACCGTCGGAATGAGCGAACTGTTTACCACCGTTGAGCAGCAGGACTTTTTTCATGGGGAGCCTCATCGGGTTCCACAGCAGGCACCGTCGAAGGGCTGCCGAATGGAAAGGTTGAAATGATGGGGCGCAGACTACCGATGAGCCTCACGTGGAGTAAGCGCTGCAACGGCAAAAATGATTTGACCTATACGCACGAATCAACAACGGATTGTTGCCGTAGAATTCAATTCACTTTCATTCAGGAGACACGCGATGAGCGAGTTGCACGGCTTCATCCTCCACGCCAAGACCCGCCCGGAAAAAGCCGAAGCCTTTGAAGCACTGTTTCGTGCCTACGTCGAACCGAGTCGCGCCGAACCGGGCTGCATCGAATATCACATGCTGCGGGACCAACAAGACCCGACGCTGTTTATCTTCTATGAAATCTGGCAATCCCAGGCCCATCTGGACGTGCACTCGAATCTGCCGCACATGAAACAGTTCCTCGAGCAACGCATGAATTACCTGGAACGCGACTTCGAAATCCGCCGCGTCGATATGCTCAGCCCATCGTCTAGCCGCTGATCAGCAAGTGGGCACCGAGCCCGCCAAGGCCGATGAAAAACACCCGGCGAAACAGTACGGCGCTGATCCGCCGGCGCAACCACTGCCCCAGCCACATCCCCAGCAGCGCCGGCACCAGCGCCAGCATCGACGCACTCAGTTCCCCTCCGCCCAAGGCGCCGCGCCACAACAGGCCGGCCGCCAGGGCCAACGTCGAAACGGTAAAGGACAGACCCAGGGCCTGCACCAGTTCGTCCTTGCTCAGGCCCAGTGCTTGCAGGTAAGGCACCGCCGGGATGACGAACACGCCAGTGGCGGACGTGATGACGCCGGTAAGCAGCCCGCAGACCGGCGCCAGCCACAACTCAACACGGCCACCGACCCGCAGCGTCGGCAGCGCCAGCCCGCTCAGGGCATACACCAATAGTGCGCCGCCCAAGGCCCGCACCACCCAGGGCCCGCCGGCCATGCCGATCCACAAGGTGCCAAGGCCGGTGCCGATGAAAATCGCCAGCAACAGTGGCCACAAACGCCGGATCAAGCTGCGCAGATGCCCGCCGGAGGCCAGTTGCCAGAGGTTGGTGAGGGTGGCCGGAATGATGAGCAACGCGGCAGCCTGCACCGGTGCCATAGCCAGCCCGAGCAACCCCATGGAAATGGTCGGCAGGCCGAGGCCGATCACACCCTTGATCGTGCCGGCCAGCAGGAAAGTGGCGACGACCAATAGGGATAGCGCTGGGCCCAGGTTCTGATAGAAAGCGATGAATGTGTTCATGGGGTTATCCTGAGCCCATGAGGGGTGTTTTGAAATCTGCCATATACTGAGGCTGCCTCTCGGATAACAAGAGGCTGGACAATTTATGGGCTACTGACGCCATCGCGAGCAGGCTCGCTCCCACAGGGGGTTGCTGTGAACACAGGTCTTGCGTACACCGAGAATCCCTGTGGGAGCGAGCCTGCTCGCGATGACGATCGATCAGACGCAACAGAACCCGGTACAGGCCCCCATACCATGCATTTCGACCTCACCGACCTGCGTCTCTACCTGAACATCCTCGACACCGGCAACATCACTGCCGGTGCCGCCCGCAGCCATCTGTCCCTGGCGGCGGCGAGTGCGCGGGTGCGTGCCATGGAGGCGTCCCTGGGAACCGACCTGCTCGAACGCGGGCGGCGGGGCGTAACGCCGACACCGGCCGGCAAGGCCCTGGCGCAACATGCCCGGGTATTGCTGCAACACGCGGAGCACTTGCAACAGGATCTGGCCGAGTACGCCCGCGGCGTGAAAGGCCGGGTACGGCTGCTGTGCAACACCAGCGCCATGAGCGAATACCTGCCCGAGTTGCTGGCGACCTTCCTCAAGGCCCACCCCAACCTCGACATCGACCTGCAGGAGCTGCCCAGCTCGCGCATCACCCATGCCTTGCGCCAGGGTGCGGCAGACCTGGGTATCGTATCCGGCGCCGTCGACACCGATGACCTTCAGACCCGGCCCTTTCGCAACGATCCGTTGGTATTGATCCTACCGTCCGAACACCCATTGGCTGACGGTCGCACGGTAAGTTTCAGCGAGACGCTGAGCCACGACTATGTCGGCCTGAACGCCTCCAACGCCCTGGCGGTGTACCTCGAGGAGCAGGCCTTGCACACCGGGCTGCGCATGCGGATCCGCATTCGCGCCGACGGTTTCGATGGGGTGATTCGCATGGTGGCCCATGGCGCAGGTATCGCCGTCGTGCCAAGGGCTGCCATCGAACGGCGCCCGGCGGAGCCTTCGTACCGGTGCGTGCCGCTGCACGAAGCCTGGGCACAACGGGCCCTGTTGTTGGCGGCGCGCAATTTCGAGGCGTTGCCCGTCTACGCCAGGGCCCTCGCCCTGCATCTGTCCGAGCATTGATTTGCGTTTCTGGGTAGCTCGATGTCGAGCACAGACAACTGGAAGAATGCAGACGCCTATAGGGTGCCTCTTCAGCTTACGTCCATTGCCCGGAGTCCACATGACCGCACCTATCACCGTCCTGCGCGATACCCATCCGCTGCCCGTACTCGATGCCTGCAAATGGGAAAAGCTCGAAGGCGACCCGCACACCGTCAACCTCAACGCCTATACCAGCGAAGATGGCAGCAAGATCATGGGCACCTGGATCTGCACGCCGGGCAAATGGTACGTGGAATACGTGAAGTGGGAATACTGCCACTTCCAGGAAGGCTACTGCATCATCACCCCGGAAGGCATGGAGCCCATCCATCTGCGGGCCGGTGACATCTTTGTCATCGAGCCTGGGATGAAAGGCACCTGGGAAGTGGTTGAAACCGTGCGCAAATACTTCGTCTTTGCCTGATTCGGTTCGATACGCCTGCGGCCGGTGCGCTGTGCTCGCTCGATGCGAACACAGCGCAGTGCCGCAACCCGCCGCTACACCGTGACGTTGATAGCGCTGATCTTGCCGCTTCGATACGCCTCGAGTATCTGATGGATGCTGGACCTGGCATCTCTCCTCGCCGTAAAAATCCCACCACAGCCGCGATTGGCGGCCGCATAGCTCTCATCCTCCATCAATACCTGGTGTGCCTGCTTCAGGTTCCAGAATGGAACGCCCGCAAACAGATGGTGCGTCAGGTGATAGTTGTCGCCATGCATACCAATGAACAGTCTTTCGGGCAGGGTCGGGAAGCGATTGCGCGTCAGTTTCACCTCCTCCTTGTAGACGCCGAACATGCCAAAGTGCTCGGAAATCTCGGAGAACCAGCCAATCACCTGGAAGGCCGTGAAGTAAGGAATCAACCAGAACAGGACATAGCCCCATGGACCGACGAAATAGCTCAACAGCAGCAGGATGACCCCATGCACTGCCAGGAGCTTCACACCTTGTAGCGGGTTGGCAAGGATGTCACCGGCCCGATTCTTTACCAGGTAGAGGAAGTACTTGTAGGTATTGACCAGCGTCACGCTCCTGAACAGATGCCGGAACAGGAAGTCCAGGCGATCCTGCGCTTCATACAGGCCGGATTCGATGTAGAAGCGATGGTCGGGGTCCTTGTCCTGATCACCCAGGTGGTGGTGATGCATCTGCACATGGGAGCGCCGGTACGCTTCGTAGTTCTGGAAGATGGGATAGGCCAGCAGGTACTCGCCGACCCACTTGTTGACTACTTTGCTCCGGGCCAGGGTCATGTGCGCCGCTTCGTGCAGAAGCGATGCGAGGGCTCGTTGTCGGGAGCCAATGAAGAGCAGTGCCAGCGGATACAAGACGTTGTAGCGATTGCTCAGGTAGATTGCCGAGGCAATGACCAGCAAGTCTGCGCCAAGGGCAACCAGCCAGTGCCAGTTATCCTTGTGGTACAGGGGTCGCAAGCGCTGCCTTAGTTCAGCTGAAGGATTAAACCTGGTCATATCGTTCATCAGAATTCCCTTTCGTGATTCAACGTGATCAATACAGACGCCCACGGTCCTTGCCTTGAAGTTTCGTGCCCTGCGTCGGGTTATATCTGCGCCAGCAAGGCGATGAACTCATCCGCCTCACGAACGCTGTTCCGAGCGTTGATGGAGATCCGCACGAAACGCTCATGCCCCTGCTTCAACATAAAGTACGGCGTATGGGAGGCATACCCCGGCCAACTGTTGACACCTCGGGTGCGCAGGTAGCCGACGACTTCCGTCGCCGCACAGCGGGCATGAATAAAAGCGATGATTCCCTGATGCTGCGTACCTGGCGCAATCAAGTGGATGTCAGGCATCCGGGCCAGACGCTGGAAAAGATATTGGTAGAGGTCGGACTCTTCACCGTAGGCATTCGACAGGCGTTCCTTGATCGCCTGGTTCAAGCCCAGCACTGCCGCATTGTTGCGTTCGGCAAACTCATAACCACGGGCATCATCGATACGCCGATGGACCACGCCGGACAGATCGACACTGGCCCGGCCGAGGTCGCTGAAACGCGGTTGTGCAGACGCCAGGAAGCACTCGGAAAGATAGGCGAATCCCGTGCCTCTCGGTCCACAGAGGAACTTCCTGCCGGCCGCCGTCAATACATCGCAGCCGATGGCCCGCACATCCAGTGCGAGCATGCCCGCCGACTGACAGGCATCGACAAAATACAGGCAAGGGTAATCACGCAGAATGTTCCCCACCGCGACGACGTCATTCACGATGCCGCAACAGGAAGGCACATGGACGAGCGAGACCAGCTTGACCTCCGCGCTCATGTGCCGGGCCAGCCATTGCAGGTCCAGGTTGCCGTCGGCCAGCAGCGGCATCACTTCGACCACCACCCCATGCAGACGCTGCAACGTCGACAGTGCAATCAGGTTGCCCGCGTATTCGTAAGGCGTGACCAGAACCCGTGCGCCCTCGGTCCAGGTCAGCGACTCCAGCGCGGTCACCCAGGCCTTGGTCGCCCCATCGAACAGGGCAATGTTGCGTGCATTGGCACCCAGCAATCGGCCAATGCTTTCATAGACTTCGGTGTCCAGCACGGGCGAATGATTCAGTTCGGTTTCATAGGCGCCCAACTCGAACTCTTCCTGCAAGTAACGCTGCATCCGATCCAGCGTCTCGCTGGACATGAGCCCCGAACCCGCCGTGTTGAAATGAATCATGCATTCCCCCAGCGCCTGGAACCCAGGAAATAGAACAGGCTGGCGGCGACCACGCACAGCGACAGGACGTAGAACATGGTCTGCGGCGCATACAACGACAACACCGCGCCACACAATACCGGCCCCAGTGCCGCCCCCAGGTTGGACAGGTTCTGCGCGCCGTAGTACACGCCTCGCATGTCTTCCGGTGCGATGTAGTCAATGAACAGATACTCCGCCGGGATGATGATGATTTCCCCCACGGTGAAAATGATCATGGCAACCACCCAGACCATCCAGGCCTGTGCATAAGCGAACCCCATGAGCCCGGTGATGAAAAACAACATGCCCAGCAGCAACATGCGAAACAGGTTGTTCGGGTGGATCCTGGAGCCGATCAGGTATTGCAGGCCGATGACGACGCAAGCGTTGGTGGTGACCAGGTAATTGATGATCCGATAGGTATTTTCCGGGTCGCTGGTCACGATCAGGTATTGCGAGAGATAGGCGGTGAACTGTCCGAATACAATCGCACTGAGAACGCCGCCGATCGTAAAGCAGACCAGTCGGTAATGACGCGCCAGATGAACCAGTACACGGACAAAGTCATTGTTCGGACGCTCCGCGCTTGCTCCCCGGGGAAGGCGCTCGCCCAGTACGCTGTACAGTCCCACGAACACCACGCCGATCAGCGCCGAAACGGCAAAGGGCAGGCCGGGACTGATCTTGGCAAACAACACGCCCAGAAAGGGACCGATGGCGTAACCGACATTGGTCAGCGTGTATTTCATGGAAAATACACTGCCCCTTTTATCGGGAATCACCAGCAAACCTATACCTGACTTCACGGCGATATCGATCACCGCATAGGACAGGTTCACCGCCACGATCGCAATGATGAACGGCACCAGGCTGGCAACCTGGTAGGCCACGGCAAATGCCAGGGCAAACAAGGTGGCCGCACCGAGCAGGATCCGATAGTTGGAAAACCTGTCCACCAGAAAACCGCCATAGACCCCCAGCAGCGAGCTGACGATCAGCGCGCCGCCGACCACAAGGCCGATATCCGTCACGCCCAGGCCGAAAACCTGGGAGCAATAGACGACCAGATAAGGCAACGCCAGGGCCCGGGCAACGGTCAGGATAAACGTCGCCGACAGCAGCAGCATCACAGGCCTCGTATAGACCTTGGCCCCGTCCTGCACGGCCAGCTCTCCCGACACGTCGCTCATGTCAGCATGGCCCTGTAGACGCCGGGCTCATCCTCGCGCAGCAACTCGATGCTTTGCTGGATGGCGGCGCGATCATGACCGAGGATGAAAACGTGGCCCGGGCAGTTTTCCAGGGAAACGGTTTCCTTGAGCACACCCTCATCCTGGATCTTGATGCTGTGCACCCCTGCAATCGCCTTCCACCGCGTCAGCTCGGGCGCCCGCTTGATCGGGCCGGCCTGCCGGGCGATCAGGAACACGCAACTTGAATGGAAGTAGAGCCTGGTTCTCGGCCGCTGACGGTAATCGAGAAAGGCCTGTGGATTGACCAGCGAGTCGATCCACAGACTCAACTGGTTATGCCCCAGGGCCCGGGTGTAGGCCGACAGATCGATACCGCCCGGCATGCGTGCCGCGGTTTCAAGCAGTACCGGCTCATCGTCGACAATCATCAGTTCGCTGTGACCAACCCCTTGCCGGATGCCGAGTGCATCGAGCACGGAAAAAATGTAGTGGGACAGGCGAGCGTAGACATCGGCATTGTCCACCGGGCACATCAACTGGTTGTAGTCGTGCACCGGCGAATCACCAATCCGCGTGCGATAAACACGGATGATTTCGCTGACATAGTGCTGGCCATCGACACTCACGGTGTTGACGCAATATTCGATATCCACATCGCTGGACTTGCTCGCCGACAGTTCCGAGCGGAAGTCCGAGTTGTCCAGGTACTGCTGAACCAGAACCTCTTCGTTGCTTTCGAGAAAAAGATTCCGGCTCGACTTGATCGCCTCGAAAGCCCGCTCGACTTCGCTCTCACAGGTGCAGATATGGATATTGTCGGAGCCGGCGCTTTTGATCGGCTTCAACACCACGGGCAGGATTCTCTGCTCTTTCACCCACTCCTGAATGGCCGTCAACGACCCCGACTTGAAATGCCGGATCGATCGCACGCCGGCCTGTTGCAAAGCCTCGTGCATTTCAAACTTGTCGCGCCAGCGAATGGCGTGGCGCGGATCATTGCGTCGCGTCACGTCGAACAGCTCGGCCAGGTGGGCGGCCAGCTCTACACCGAACTCGCAACCAGCGAGTACGAACTGGACCGAATAATCGGACAAGGCCTGACGCAACTCGGCATCCGAGCTGTAGAGAATATCGTCGATAAAATCGGCGGGGCGAAACCAGGGTTTGTAGAACGCGTTGACGTTGGCGGTCGAACGCAGATGCACGCAATCGAATCCACGGGAAATGAATGCAGGGGCGATCAGGCTGCCGATCGAATAGGCATCGACGATCAGGACGACATTTTTCTTGTAGATCACTTGATCGTCTCCCCGGCCTGGCTGAGCGCACGAACGGCATCCTTGATAATACCGGCGGCTTTGTGGATATCGTCGCGGGTAATGTTGATATGCGGCATGAAGCGCATTTCCCTGGCGTTATAAGGCAGCCCACCCACGCCTTGCCTGCGCAGGTAGCCCGCGAACTGCACCGGGGTGATGTCCAGCGAGGCAATATCCAGGGTCACCATGTTGGTGCCCTTATAACGGGCGGGCGCTTCGTCGATGTCGTTGAGCAATTGATGCAGCAACGCGGCGTGTTCATGGTCTTCGGCCAGGCGCTCGACATGATTGTGCATCGCGTACAGGCCCGCAGCCGCCATCATGCCGGCCTGGTGCAAGTCGCCGCCGAACCATTTGCGGTATTTCTTGGCTCGCTGTATCAGCTCCTCGGAACCCACCATGATCGAACCGATCGGCGCGCCCAACCCCTTGGACAGGCACATGGACAAAAGATCGGCGTTGTCGGTATACGACGTCACATCAATACCGGACGCGATGGACGCATGGAGGATGCGTGCGCCATCCAGGTAACGATAGGCGCCGATATCCTGGGCATAGGCAAAGACATCGTTCATCTGTTGCAGCGGGAAGATTGCGCCGCCTTTGCAGCCGAGCGTGTTCTCGATCACCACCACCCGTGGCAGGGCGTAGTTCTGGCTCCAACGGCATTTGGAGGCATGGAGTTTTTCCAGGTCACTGACGGTAAACAACCCGTTGTCATGGGTTGAAAGCGAAAAGTTGACCCCGGAAAACGCCGAGGTCGAGGCGGATTCATAGAAGTTGATGTGGTACGAGGCGTCCAGGAATATCTCGTCGCCCGGGTTCGTCATGGCCTTGATAGCCAACTGGTTGCTCAATGTGCCGCCAGAAGTGAACAGTGCCGCTTCCTTCTGGAAGTACTGGGCACAGTATTCTTCCAATGCGCGCACCGTCGGGTCTTCACCGAAGCAGTCATCACCCACTTCCGCCTGATAAATCGCCTTGCGCATGCCTTCCGTTGGCTTGGTTACCGTATCGCTTCTGAGATCGATAAACATAAATGCTCCGTTAATAACCTGCGCCAAAAACAATGCGAGAAGGATCGTAGAAGTCGGCCAGGGCCTCGAGGACGTTTACCGGCGACTCCGCCAGCCGATGCAGGAAATGCAGGTACCAGCTATCGCCATAGACCGCCGCGATACGACAGGCCAACCCTGCATCCTTGGCTTTGCGCAACGCTTCGGGTTGCACGCCGTGGAGCATTTCCAGTTCCTCGATGCGGGAGTGAAAACCTTCTTCAAAGAGGCGCTTGATCAGGTCTGGATCCTGCGTCGCGCAACTGACCGGAACCCCGGCGTCCAGGATGGACGCCAGCAGTTTCAGATAGCGTTCATCAAGTTCCGCGCCCCGGGGAAGAGCGATTCCAGGCGCTTCGTTATAGACGCCCTTGACCAATCTGATCTTGCGGCCATAACGGATAAGGGCGGGCAGATCATTCACGGTTCTATGCAAGTGTGCCTGCACAGTTAGGCCAATATTGGAATGATCGGGTGCCAATTGGGAATACACTTCCAGGATCTTATCGACCGCCGAAGAATGTTCCATGCTGATCATCACAGGAATATTATGTTTTGCGGCGGCGGACAAGATTGCAGTGGCGTTGCGATAAGCGGTTTCCTGGGATATCAGCATCCCTACCGCACTTAAATCGAAACCTAACTGGGGCGTTAATCCGGCTTTGGCGAAAGTCTGGATGGACGCCAGGTATTCATCGACAAAAGACTGTACGACGCGCGGGTCATGGTTTTCTTCGCCGACATATTCGACGCCGAGCTGATAACCCTTGTCGCAGAGCAGTTTCAGCTTATCGGGGAGGCTTTCCAGGTTCGACGAGACTATATAGCGCTGAGCGGCTCGCTCGAATAATTTGAAGAACAGCGAGTCTTTGTTGAAAGCCTCTCGACATTCTTGATTCAGCGCCAACTTTTTAAGGCCGGCAGAGGTAAGTACGCATGTTTCCTGCGAAGGCATGGGTATCGCTCCTTGATATGTGTCGCTCGTCCTGAGCGCCGAGTATTGTGCAATGATTTATTTCTGTCAACACTCCATAAACACGATAAACCGGGTTAATTCACTAAAGTTCCATTGATATGAAACTCAGGAATAACCCGGGTGCGGTGTACATTAAACAGGGTTTATTACAGCTTCAATAAAACAGACACAGCCATTGTGGCGAAAGGACTCATCCCCGCCACAATGGCTGCCTTACGCAATTATTGTGGCTTGCGATAGCTGTTAACGATGGCCGAAAAATCCTTGCCGCCCTCGCCCCTCTGGCTCATCGCCTGATACAGCTGCTGCGCCACAGCCCCCAGCACCACCGGCTGATGAACCTGCCGCGCGGCTTCGGTGGCCAGGCCCAGGTCCTTGAGCATCAGGTCGGCGCCGAAACCACCGGTATAGCCACGGGAGGCCGGTGCCGTTTCGATCACGCCCGGCCAAGGGTTGTAGGTATCCGAACTCCAGCAACGCCCCGTGGAACTGTTGATGATGCCGGCCAGAACCTGGGTGTCGATCCCCAGGGCATCGCCCAGGGCCATGGCCTCGCTGACGCCTACCATCGAGATTCCAAGTAGCAGGTTGTTACAAATCTTGGCGATCTGGCCGGTGCCGACTTCGCCGCAATGGACGATGTTACGGCCCATCTGCGCCAGCACCGGCTGTAAGGTGGCGAACAACTCGGCGGTGGCGCCGACCATGAAGGTCAAGGTGCCGGCCGCCGCGCCGCCAGTTCCGCCCGAAACCGGCGCATCGGCCATTGCCACGCCTTGCCTGGCGGCAGCAGCGGCGACGTCGCGGGCGGTCTGCGGGTCGATGGTGCTGCAATCAACCGCCGGCGTACCGGCGGCAATGCCGGCCAGCACACCGTCTTCACCCAGCCAGACACTGCGCACATGGGCGGCGGCCGGCAGCATGGTAATCACCAGCGCCGCCCCTTGGGCCGCATCGCGAGGCGAGGCGCTGACCGTGCCGCCCAATGCCGCCAGCTCGGCCAGCACGGTCTGGTTCAAGTCGAACAGGTTCAGCGAATGGCCGGCCTTGAGCAGGTTGCGCGCCATGGGTGCGCCCATGTTGCCCAGGCCGATAAATGCGATGTTCATGTCCGACTCCTTAACGCAGGTGGATGGTGGTGTTCACACCGTCATTGACGCTGTCATCATCGAACCAGCGTGCGGTAACGGTCTTGGTCTGAGTGTAGAACTGCACCACCTGTTTGCCGTACGGACCGAGGTCGCCGAGTTTCGAACCCCGGGAACCGGTGAAGCTGAAGAACGGCACCGGTACCGGAATCGGGATGTTGATCCCCACCTGGCCGACGTCGATTTCACTCTGGAACTTGCGCGCCGCCGCGCCGCTCTGGGTGAACAGGCCCGTGCCGTTGCCAAACGGGTTGGCGTTGACCAGGGCAATCGCCTCGTCGAGGGTGTCGACTTCCAGCACCACCAGCACCGGTCCGAAGATTTCTTCGGTGTAGATACGCATGTCGGTGGTCACGCCGGAAAACAGCGTCGGCCCGACAAAGTTACCCTGTTCGAAACCCGGCACGCTGGCGCCACGGCCATCGAGCTCCAGCTTCGCCCCCTGCTGCACGCCGCTCTCGATCAACTCGAGGATCCGCGCCTTGGCCCGCTTGGAGATCACCGGGCCGATGTCGGTGCCCGGCTCGCTCCCGGCGTTGACCTTGAGTTTCTGCGCCAGCGCCTTCAGCTCCGGCAGCCATTGCCTGGCCGCGCCCACCATCACCACCACGGAAGTCGCCATGCAACGCTGGCCCGCCGCGCCGAAGCCGGCACCCACCAGGGCATTGAGGGTTTGCCCGCGATTGGCATCGGGCAGCACCACCGCATGGTTCTTGGCGCCCATCATCGACTGCACGCGCTTGCCGTGACGCCCCGCCAGGTCATACACATGGGTACCGACCGCCGTCGAGCCGACAAACGAAACCGCCTTGATGTCCTTATGGGTGCAGAGCGCATCCACCACGTCCTTGCCGCCATGCACCACGTTGAGCACGCCAGCGGGCACACCGGCTTCGACCGCCAGCTCGACCAGCAACATGGTCGACAGCGGGTCCTGTTCCGATGGCTTGAGGACAAAGGTGTTGCCGCAGGCGATAGCCATCGGGAACATCCACAGCGGAATCATCGCCGGGAAGTTGAACGGGGTGATGCCCGCACACACGCCGATTGGCTGGCGCAAGGTGTAGGTGTCAACACCACCGGCGACGTTCTCGGCAAACTCGCCCATCTGCAGGGTGCCGATGGAACAGGCATGCTCGACCACTTCCAGGCCACGGAAAATATCGCCTTCGGCGTCCGCGAGGGTCTTGCCCTGTTCGGCGCTGAGCACGGCGGCAATGCGTTTGGAATGTTCGCGGATCAACGCCTGGAGCTTGAGCATGATGCGCATGCGTGCACCGATGGGCGTCAACTTCCAGGTCTGGAAGGCACGCTGGGCAGCGGCGATGGCGGCATCGACTTCCGATGCGGTGGCAAACGGGACCTTCGCCAGCACTTGCTGGGTGGCCGGGTTGACGATGTCGTGCCATTCGCTGGTACGGGATTCAACCCACTCGCCGTCGATCAGCAGCTTGACGGTCTGCAGGGTGGTGTCACTGGGCGTAAGGGAAACGTTCATGCTGGCCTCCGGGATTGTTCTTATAGAGAGCGTTGTTTCAGCAGGGACCAAGGCCAAAGACACCTTGGTGACGAGACGATTTTTGGAGTATAGATGTGCAAACTTCTAATAAGAACGCACATAAAAACCGGTCCATCATGCAAAAAAACATCACATCCCTCGGTTCGCTGAACTGGGACGACCTCAAGTTTTTCCTGGAAGTGGCCCGCACCCGCAAGGCCAGCACGGCGGCCAAGCGCCTCGGCGTCGACTACACCACGGTGTCGCGACGCATCGGCTCGCTGGAAGCTTCATTGGGGACGCTGTTGTTCGAGAAATCCCGGACCAACGGCTTTGTGCTGACCGCCGAAGGCCAACGCCTGCTGAGCTACGCCGAATCGATCGAAAGCACCCTGCACATGGCCTGCGAACAGGTATCCGGGTCGGGCGTCGCACTGTCCGGCCATGTACGCATGGGCTGCACGGAAGGCTTTGGCAGCTACTTCATCACGCCGCAGCTGAGCCACTTCGTTGACGCCTACCCGGCCATCTCGGTGGACATCCTGCCGCTGCCGCACTTCATCAGCCTCTCCAAGCGCGAGGCCGACATTGTCATCGCCCTGGAACGCCCCGAACATGGCCCCTACGTATGCTGCAAATTGTGTGACTACCGGTTGCAGCTCTATGCCACCCAGCCCTACCTGGACAGTCACCCGCCCATCCACCGACCGTCCGACCTGAGCAAGCACTCATTCATCAGCTACGTGGATGACCTGGCGTTCAGTTCAGAGTTGCTCTACCTGGCAAACGTGCTGCCCGACGCCAGCGCTCACCTGCGCAGCACCAGCGTGATCGCGCAGTTCGTGGCGGCGCAGCAAGGGCGCTCACTGGCGATTCTGCCGTGCTTTCTCGCCGCCCAGGATCCACGGTTGCTGCCGGTGCTACCGGAGGAGATCACCATCACCCGGCAGTTCTGGATGTACTGCCGGGAGGATCTGCGCAAGCTCAAGCGGATTACGTTGTTGTGGGATTACATCCGCGAGGCGACTGAACAGAATCGGCCACTGCTGATGGGTGAGAGCCGGGAGATGGTGTTTACCGATTAGTCGGCAATGACCACGATGGCCACGCGACGGTTCTCCGTCCGGCCGTCGACCGTGTCGTTGGATGCTACCGGTACGCTGCTGCCCAGACCGCGGGATTGAACGTTCTCTTCGCGCATGCCAACACCGATCAATACCTTGCTCACGCTGTTGGCCCGACGGATCGACAGTTGATCGTTATAGGCCTGGGAACCCGAGGCGTCGGTATGACCGTCGACACGTACCCGATCGATTCCGGCACCCAGCAATGCCTTGCCGATTCGCTCGACGATCTCGGTACTGGCTTGATTGAGGCTTTCCACGTCGCTGCCAAACAACACCTTGCCCGACAGACCGAACGCCCAACCTTCGTCGGTCAGTTTGAAACCTTGTTCCTTGAGCACGGCAATCTGCGCAGGCGTAAGGCCTTTTGGCGGAGCAGTCTGGCAACCGCTCAGGGCCAGGACGGCCATGAACAGAAATGAAATGAATATCTGCAGGACAGATTGAGGGTATGCACGCACGCGTCAGCTCCTGGTTTTGAAGTTAAGTAACGGGGTGCTCCGTCCCCGTCGAATGTTGGCCGCCTCGGGCGAGGCGCTTGGCCTGGTACATCGCGGCGTCGGCGGCATGCAGCAAAGCGCCCGGAGTGGCGCCATGATCGGGGTAAACCGCAATGCCGACACTGAGTGAAGTCAGCACCGAGGCATTACCGGGTAATTGAATCGGCATTTCCATGCTGGCGATGATCTTTTCGGCGATCCGTTCGGCGTCCTCGATCTTGTGCAACGGTGCAAGCAACACCGCGAACTCGTCCCCCCCAAGGCGCGCCACCAGGTCATCCTCTCGGAGCTGGGCACGGACCCGGGTCGCCACCGCCGTCAGCACCGCATCGCCGGCAGCGTGACCGAAGTTGTCATTGATGCCCTTGAACCGATCGCTGTCCAGATACAGTACGGCTACCTGTTCATCGAGTTTGCTCGCGTTGCGCAGGGCACGAATCAGCCGGCCTTCGAAAAATGCCCGGTTCGGCAGTCCGGTCAGGCTGTCGTGGCTGGCCTGATGAGCGAGGGTTTCGTTCTCGCTTTGCAGGTGGGTCTGCCAGGATTCGAGCTCGGCGAGCAGCGCATTGAAGTCGTTGCCCAGGTTATCCAACTCGGCAATGGCAGCCGGCGGCACGCGTCGGTCCAGGGCGCGCTCACTGCGTGCCGCGTGGGCCACGTCCGCCAGGCTGCGCAGGGGACCGGTGATCGCCTGTAACTGGCGCCGGGCCAGATACAGCGCCACCCAGGCACTCACCGCCGTGCACAGGATAATTCCCGCCAGGCCGCTGAGCAAAAAGCGAAACAGGCTGCCACCATGCCCTGCCAAGTGGACGCTGCCGATGACCTGCCCCTGATGAAGGATCGGCACGCTGATGGGTTTTTCCAGGAATGCCTTGGCGATGTGCATCTCCAGTTCGGACAACAGACCGGTTTCCGGCCGTTGCCAGTGCGCCAACAGACGGCCGTGCCCATTGAACACCTGGGCATCGGCGACCTCCTCGGTGGTGGCAATCAACGCCAACGCTTCGGTGGCCGCCACCGAGTCATCGAACACCACGGCCGCTTCCACCGTGTAATTGATCGACCGTGCGATCAGGTGCAGGTTGTGATCGGCATAAACCCGTAGCGCAAGCACGCCCAGCAAAGTCAGGGAAACACTGGCCATGGCCACCGCCACCAGCGCGACGATCAGATGACCGCGACCGATGACCGAGCCCAAAGTGGGACGGATGCGCGAGGCTGACAGGCTCATGAGGCCGGTGACCTGCGACGTGAAAGCTGCAGGACACTCGGGTGGATGCGTACGCCACTGCGCGCGACTGAATCCAGGTTGACCTCGAACGCCACCTGCTCATCGCCAACCCGCAAACAGAACAGGCTACCCACGGTGCACTGGTCACCGCCTTCGCTGATGCTCAGTACCGGTTTGCCGATCAAGGACGCAAACAGTTGGGTGTGCTCATCGGCAGTCAGTCGGCCGACATAGACCGCGTTGCATTCATCAGCGATGCCGGGGTAATCCGCCAGCAAGCGCCGCACATTCACCGTTCGGCCAGTGGCTTGGGTGGTGCCCTTGACCAGATCGTCGGTGTACTGGGTCGGCCCGACAATGCAAAGCTGCAGTTGGGTTGGCTCTACGGGCCAGCGGGCATAGCTGAGAATGCCCAATACGACCTGGGTCACTGCCTCGGCCCGCAGTTGCGCGTGACTCATGGGGTCCTGGTTTTCGGCAACCAGGACAGGCGACAGCAAGCACAAAAAACTGGCAAGCAGATAGTGCCACCAGTCCTTGCTGCGCAGTGCTCCCCGAACAGCCACACCCATGGAGAATCTCTTGATCAATCCAATAAATGCCGGAACGATAGCACAGTGCCAAAAAGCCAGCGAGACACGTCCTACGGTGGTTTCAACAAAAGTTCGACGTCATTGAATCCCTTGTCATGAACGTCTGTTCATTCAGTTCCGCGGCTCCAGATCCAGCATCAGCCCGCTCAGGCGCTTGACCTTGCGCCGAACCGCTTCCTCGAAGATTCCAGGCCGTGGCTCGATCAGGCTGAACCACTGCTTGGCCCGGGTAATGGCTGTGTACACCAGTTCCTTGGTCAGTACGGGGTTTAGCGCATCCGGAAGAATCAGCGCCGTATGGGTGAATTCCGAGCCCTGGGATTTATGCACGGTCATGGCGTACACGGTTTCCACATCATTCAAGCGACTGGGCAGGACGAAGCGCACACCGCCCTGCCCGTCGTTGCGAGGGAATGCAACGCGCAGCACCTGCCTGCCCGCATCCGGCCCATCACGCTCGGGCAATTTAAGGGCAATCCCGATGTCGCCATTCATCAACCCCAGGCCGTAGTCGTTGCGGGTCATCAAGACCGGACGGCCCTCGTACCACTGGTGATCGCTGTCGATGAGACGAGCCTTGAGCAACGCGGCAGTGACTCTCTGGTTCAGCCCTTCGACACCCCACGGGCCTTTACGCACAGCACAGAGCAGTTGGAAAGCATCGAACGCAGAGAGGACCTCCCGGGCCCAATCGACCCAGCAGGCATCCTCCAATGGACGGGAAGCTGCCGGACGTCGTTGCTGTAACAGACTCAGGTAATGCCGATAACCCTGGGGCCCTTCTGCATGGCCTTCAAGCAGCAGGCGCTCCAGCGCGCCATCATGCTCGCCCTTCAACGCCAGGGAAAACAGGTCGGCATGTTGCCTGCCCAGCAATAGTTGGCGAGCCTTTTCCGGCTGCTGCTGGTTGACCCAACGGGCCAGTTGGCCAATGCCACTGCCCTCGCCGAAACGACGGGAGTGCCTGAGCATGACCACTTGCTGCGCCAACGGATGAGTGCCATCAAGGTCTTGCTGCAAATCACCGCCCGCCAGGTCTTCGCCGCTGACCGACTCAAGCCAGGCCCGGGTTCGGGCGTTGTACCAGCCCTCCTCGGCGTCCCGGCACAAATCCGCCAGCACCGCACCGGCTTCCACCGAGGCCAGCTGATCCTTGTCCCCGAGCAGCACCAACCGCGCATGGGGCGGCAGCGCATCCAGCAGATTGGCCATCATCTCCAGATCGATCATGGACGCTTCATCGATCACCAGCACGTCCAGCGGCAACCGATTACCCCCATGGTGCCGAAAATGCCGGGTTCCAGGCCGACTGCCCAACAAGCGATGGACAGTGGTCACGTCGCAAGGAATCCGCTCGCGCACGGCATCGGGCACATCCAGGGTCCGGACCTGCTGGCTGATGGATTCGGTCAGGCGCGCCGCCGCCTTGCCGGTAGGCGCTGCCAGGCGAATCCGCAGCGGCTTTCCGACCTCGACGGCAGGTGCCTGAAGCAACGCCAGCAAACGCACGACGGTGGTGGTCTTGCCGGTGCCCGGGCCGCCGGTCACGATGCTGAAGGCGCCCCGGGTCGCCAACGCGCAGGCCAGTTTCTGCCAGTCGATCGGACCTGCGGGCGTGGCCGGCCCGAACAGCCCTAGCAGGCGTTCGCCCAGATCAGCGGGGGCGGCTTCCTGTTCGGCCAGCCGTTGACGCAACGCCTCATCGATCCGCCGCTCATAGGTCCAATAGCGCCTTAGATAAAGACGCTTACCGGACAGCACCAACGGGCGTTGCAGCGCCTCTTCCCGCTCGTCTGCAGCCAAGGCCACCAGACGGCTGGACGCCAGGGTCTTGCACCAATGAGCCCCCTCCAGGGTCCGCAGTATCTGCGATGGCAACAGCATCACACCGGTTTGCAGATCTCCCTCGGGGGGAAGCGACAAGGCAAAATCCGGCTCCTTGAGCGTTTCGAACAGGTCCAGGCAGACATGTCCATGGCCCAACTGATGGCTGGCAAGCGCCGCAGCGAGCAGCACCAATGGATCGTCGTCGGGCGCCAGCTCATGAAGGAACGCGACAAAGGCTTTGTCCAGGGCACGCAACCAACCACGCTCGACCCAGCGCGTCAGCAACAGCAGCAGATCATCTGCACGGCTCAAAGGCGCCAGCTCGATCAGGCTTTCGTCGTCGGACGATTTGGGCAACAGATCGACAAACGTCCGGCTCATAGCAACTCCCCCTGTACCCATGCCGGCTCGGCCTTGGGTTCGGGCGCCCCCTGGAAAAGGCGATCCAGTTGTTCGATCAGCGCGCGTGCAGGCCTGGTGAAATAGACGCCCTGGCTGGCCGCGCGGGTGCCACGAAGAAACAGGTACAACGCACCGCCGACATGTCGGTCGTAGTCATAGTCGAGCAGGCGCGCCTTGAGCTGGCGATGCAGCGCCAACAGATACAGCACATATTGCAGATCGTAGCGATTTTCGAGGATCGACTGCTCCATGGCCTGAGGGGTGTACGCCGTGTCATCGCTCCCCAGCCAATTGGATTTGTAATCCGCCACGTAGTATCGCCCCTCATGCTCGAACGTCAGGTCGATGAAGCCTTTGAACATGCCGTTGAGCAGCACCGGCTCCGCAGCGATGCGGGCCACACCGCCATGGGTGAATCGGCAGACCAGCTCATCGAGCTTGAGCACATCGACCTTATGGCTGGCAAACCAGAACTCCATCTCCACCTGGAACCGGGACAGATGCTCAAGCACCACCGGCGGCTGATCGTTGCCGATCCGCAAGGGCATTGCTATCAAGTGCTGCAACCAGTCGGTAAGCGTCGGGATCCAGCCTTTCCAGCCTCGACGATTGCAACGCCGGGCAATGGCATCCTCGATGGCTGCTGGCGCGACGACAAACCCTTCGCCGGCGATCCATTCCAGGAGACCGTGAAGGAAAGTGCCGGGATTGGGGCCGCGAGGGAAGCGGTGAATATCCCCCCCAATGGCGACAACTTCCCTGGGCGCATCAGGATCAAGTCGCTCATCGTCGAACAGTTTCTGCGCCAGGGGATCTTCCGGCGCCGTGTCGCTGCCTGCACTCAGGGTCTCGCCGATGCGCAAGGCGCTATAGGAAGCAATCCACCAGTTTTCACTGGCTTTGCGGACCGGCCTCAAGGGTTCGAGCAGCACGGCTTCGTTGCGCGGGGGATGGTAGCGTTCGTCGGTGGCCTGAGGCATCTCCTGACAGCTCACTGCAGCACTGCCTTGTTGCAGGTCTTCCAGCCAGCGCCGCAGATGCACCGAATCGGGCAACGGCATCCCGCCGCCCAACAGATAACCCAGCGCAGACAAGTGCAGGATCGAGCTGCTGTTATTACCCCGCTTGAGATCGGCGACACCCAGCCAACACGCATGCTGGGCGCGGGTCAGCGCCACGTAGAGAAGCCGCAGGTCCTCGGCCAGCCGCTCGTCATCAGCCTTGGCGATCAGTTCGGCAGAAGGCCTCAGGCTGATCTGCGCCTTGCCGGCCTCATCGTGGTAATGCAGGGGCAACCGGCTGCCATCCACCGGCTTCGTCGAACAGATGAACGGCAGGAACACCAACGGATACTCAAGCCCCTTGGACTTGTGAATCGTCACCACCTTGACCAACTGCTCATCGCTTTCCAGGCGCAGGATCTGCTCTTCTCCGGCCTGGCCGGACAAGGCCAGGTGCTCCGACAGGTGTCGAATCAGGGCCTGCTCACCATCCAGCTCACCGGCAGCCTGTTGCAGGAGTTCGCTGAGGTGCAACAGGTTGGTCAGCACCCGCTCACCATCATTGCGCACCATCAAGGCCTGGGGCAGTTCGAAATCATGTAGCAGGCGCCGCAACATGGGCAGCACGCCTTGAGTCCGCCAGACCGCACGGTAACCACGGAACTGCATGACCCGGGCTTCCCAGGCCAACTCATCCTGATTGAGTCGCTCCAACTCCGTAAGCGGCAGATTCAAGGTGATGCTCGCCAGCGCAGCGCGTAGCGGCCGCTCAACATCCGGCTCGGCACAGGCCCTGAGCCAGATCAGCAGGTCGCGCGCTTCCTGCGAGGCAAAGACCGAATCCTTATCGGACAAGTAGACACTGCGCACGCCCCGCACAGACAACTCGTCCCGCACGGCCTGCGCTTCTTTACCGTCCCGCACCAGAATCGCGATATCCGCCGGCAACAGCCCACGCAGCGCTTTTCCATCCTCGATAAAACCGTCGCGCCCCGACTGGCCACCGTTGAGCAGCGCGGTGATTTCACTGGCGCAGGCGGCCGCCATTTGCTGTCGATAGACCGCACCGGAGAGCGGCTGGCCCGATGGCAGATGCCAGATGTTCAACGCGGCAAGGAGTTGCCCCTCAATCTGCAAGGACTCCTTGCGGCCTTGGGCGTCAACGGGCAGAAACGGCACCGGGTTTCTGTCCGATGCTTCACGAAACAGAAAAGCCCCGCGTCCGTTCGGACGGGATTCGGCATTCTGAAAAATATGGTTTACCGCGCCCACCATGGCGTGGCTGGAGCGGAAGTTCGTTCCCAGGGTATGCAGCCTGCCGGCGGTAGCCTCACGGGCCCGCAGGTAGGTATGGATATCGGCGCCACGAAACGCATAGATGGCCTGTTTCGGATCACCGATCAGGAACAGCCCTGTCTCAGGGTTGTTGTCTTCAATGCGGTAGATGCTTTCGAAGATCCGGTATTGAACCGGGTCAGTGTCCTGGAACTCATCGATCAGCGCGACCGGAAACTGCTCGCGGATCAGGCTCGCCAGACGCTCCCCGCCTTCGGCCAGCAGAGCCGCGTCCAACCGTAGCAACATGTCGTCGAAACCCATCTCCGCACGTCGACGCTTCTCTGCCTCAAAGCGCGCCCCCACCCATTGGGCCGCATGCTGCAATACCGCTGCATCCGGGGTGGGTAAGGCCTCCAGGCTGGCCTTGAGGCTGGACATGGCCTCCAGCCCGGGGTGGCTGGGCACGTCGCCCTTCCAGGCCTCGGCCATGCCATCGGGCGTCAGCCGCGTGAACCCGGTACCGATATCCAGCAGTTCGAGGCTTTCGTCATCCACCCAGGCGGAGATTTTCTGGAACCAGGGCTCGAAGTAGCGAGCCTGCATCTTGCGCCCGTCGACGCTCTTGCTGGCGACGCCTTGCTGGCAGATCTCCAGCAGTTCCACTGCCCATTGCCGCCATGGCGCCTTGAGGTCGAGCAGGGCGGCACTGCGCTCCTGCAGCGATGCCGCGATGAGTTCGGCAGGCTCAAGCCCGTCACCGCTGTCACGCTCGCTGGAAAACAGCCCCCTCACCCGCGGCAACAGGGCAGCAGGTCCTCCCCAATGGGTTCGCACCCAACTTAGCGCCTCCCCCTGCATCGAGTAACAGAACAGGCGCCAATAGTCGCGCAACACCTCGCCGAGCAATTCGCTGTGATCGGTTTCCAGGGTTTGGGTAAACAGGCTGCCGCTGTCGAAGGCGTGCTCACGCAACATGCGCTGGCACCAGCTATGAATGGTCGAAACTGCTGCCTCGTCCATCCATTGCGCGGCAATGTCCAGGCGATTGGCGCACCCGGGCCATTGCGCCTCGTCGAACTCATCACGCAGTTGAACGATCAGCGAGTCCGGGGCCGGAATTTCTTCACGAAAGAAGCGCGCCGCTTCGGCCAGGCGCGTGCGGATACGTTCGCGCAGCTCCTTGGTGGCGGCGTCCGTGAAGGTCACCACCAGGATCTGTGGAGGAAGCAGTTCGCGACCAAACCCGGTCGCCGAACCGCCATGCCCCAGCACCAGTCGCAGGTACAGCGCCGAAATGGTAAAGGTCTTGCCTGTACCCGCGCTGGCCTCGATCAATTGGCTCCCACGCAGGGGAAAAGCCAGGGCCAGGGGGGGCTGCCGACTCATCATTGCGCCTCCTCGCCAATTGCTGAACGCCATGGAGCGTCGAACAGCGGCCGATAAAGCGCATCGCACCAGTCAGGGAATGTCTCGTCCGCCGCCAGGGCATCGAAGTCGGCAAACTGCCGGGCCAGCGCTGGACTCTCCCGTCGCTCGCCTTCAGAGGTCAACCCATCGCCTTCGTAGGCTTTGCGGGCCGCCGCAGCGGCTTTATCCGGATCCGTCTGGCCGAGCCAGGCAAAGGCGGTTTTCACCGCGACCGGCAGCGGCTGGCGCATGCCTGACTGCCAGGCCTGCAACAGGTCACTGAGCAGTCTTCGCGCCACAGGTTCCTCAAACGGCGCCAACAGCAAGCTGTCATCACTGGCCACCAATGCAGTGGTCATCGACAGGCCGCTGGTGCACGCCACGAGATGATTGACCCAGGGACGTATCAGGCGGTGCCACTTACGGGTCCTGACGGAGCCGATGCTGTTGGGTATGGCGGTGATGGCGAGGACCGCGCCGTCGGCGCGCTGGTGCAGGCCACTGAGCCATCCTTCGACACTCACACCGTGCAATTGAGGGCTGACAGGCACGGCGCTGGTCAACGGAGTGGGCCATAACGCCAGCAGTTGCTGATAACGCTGGAGCAGACCAGGCAAGGGCTCGATCAGCTCGCGTTGCATGTGCTCGCCGAAACCCGCCATGGGTAGCAGGCCGCTGTTCTGCAGTCGCTTGGCATGGGCCGCCAGGGCAAGATCCGGCTGGTCCAAGCGTACCAGGGCGGCTTCCAGCAAACTGTCGCTCAGGCTGTAGCGCTGAAGGGCATCGAGGACGAAGGGCTCGTCATCGGCCAGCGGGGCTTCGATCGCCTCGAAGAACACCTTGAGTCGCTGGCTGAAAAAGTGGCGGACGGGGTTGCGCAGGAAGTCCTGCAACTGCCCGAGGCTCAAGGGCTCTTCCTGAACGTATGGCTCCAGCACCTGGGCACTGCCCGCAAAGTCATGATTAGCGTGAAGCATTCGCCACTCGCTGGCGTAACTGAACAACTCATTACCCTGGAGGAAATAACGGGCACTGAACGGTTGCAGGGGATGCTCCTGGGTCAGCGCCTCGAGAAGGTCCTTGCCGTCGTCCGCCAGTCGCCAGCCACTGGCCAGATGATCGCGCAACTGGCCGATCAACACCGATGCGGGTCGCTCGCTGTTATCGCGGATACTGCGCCCCACCCAACTGATATAGAGCTTTTCCCGGGCCGACAGCAGCGCCTCCAATAGCAGATAACGATCATCCTCACGCCGGGAGCGATCACCCGGACGATAGTCGCTGCCCATGAGATCGAAATCCAATGGCGGCTGGGCTCTCGGGTAATCACCGTCGTTCATCCCCAGCAGGCATACCAGATTGAAGGGAATCGCACGCATCGGCATCAAGGTACAGAAATTGACTGCTCCAGCGAGAAAGCGCTGGGACAACCGACCTTGATCCAGCCCTGCCAGCCAAGCCTCGCGTACCACCGTCAGCGGCAACTCATCGTGCAGCCCAACCGACTCGCAGGTTTCCAGCCAGGTCTCGCGCAGGTCTTCGAGCTGGGCCAGCAGATAGTCGTCATGTTCACTGCCCGCCAGGAAAAACAATTGCATCAAGTCACGTAGACGCGATCCCCACGCCTGTGGAGGTGCAGGCTCGGTGAGCGACTGGTGGGCGATTTCCAGCGCATCCAGTAAAGCCGCCAGGGGCCCGATCAACGCCGCGTCAAGGCCACCGATTTCGTCATAGGGCTCAATGCCGTCATAGGCGTCCGAACTGCCGACGGCATATCCCAACAGCATGCGGCGCAGACCAAACCGCCAGCTGTTCTGCTCAAGCTCAGCGGGCAGCCCGAGCCCGGCGCGATGTTCGGCGTTCATGCCCCAACGGATACCGGCACCTTCGATCCAGCGGTGCAATGTCGGCAAGTCGGCCTCATCAATGCCGAATCGCTTGCGCAGCGCCGGGACATCCAACAAGTCGAGGATTTCGCTGACGGGGAAGCGGCTATCGGGCAGCTTCAACAGGTGTTCGACGGCAATCAGCAATGGATCCCGGCCACGCTGGCCCTGATCGGTCAGGGTGAAGGGAATGAAGCGGGGATCAGTCCTGTCAAGCTGACCGAACACGGCACGGATATGCGGGGCATAACTGTCGATGTCCGGGACCATGACGATGATATCCCGAGGACGCAGTGTCGGGTCCGCACTGAAATGGGCCAATAACTGGTCATGCAGGATTTCGACTTCGCGCTGGGCGCTGTGGGCAACATGGAAACGGATCGACCCGTCTCGCTCCGTATCGACGGCAGGCCAGCGCTCTCGGGTCTCACCCAGGGGGCGCAGCTCCAGAATGTCATCCTGCAACTGACTGAGCAGGGTCGTGGGATTGCCGTCACTGAACAGGTCGATGCGTCCATCGCGAAACACCGAACGATAGCGATTGGGATCATCGTAGCTGTCGAGCAGGTTGATATAGTCGCGTCCCTGCTTGCCCCACGCCGCCAGTAACGGATGAGCATGCTGATGCAGGGATTGCGGATCGAGGATGACGGGCATGCCGACCTTGCGTGCCTGACGTTTGTACTGATGGCGCAGCAGATCCTTGTCGGCCACGATGTCCGCCCAATGATGACGACATGGGTTATGCACACACAGTAGAACCTGGCTAAACCGCGACAGACCGGCCAGCGCCTCCAGCGCCTGGGCCGGTAGCGAGGAAATACCAAACACGATCACCCGTGCAGGAAGACCTTTCGGAGCCGTCTCCAGGCTGTTGATAAGTTCGATGTACCGTTGATGGACGCCCGCACGGCTTTGAGCCATGCCTTCCTCTCCCACATCCACCAGCAAGGCTCGCCACAGTTCGGCTTGCCAGCAATTTGCCGGCGCAAGCGCCTTGATCTCGCCCCGGACATTTCTCGTCTGGTGCCGGCCCTCTGCCCAGTCTTCCAGCCAGTCGGCCCGGTATACCTGATATTGGTCAAACAGATCGGCAAGGCGTTCGGACAACTGATAGCGCTTGCGTAGATCAGTATCGTGGGTGAGGAACCGTCGCAAAGGCTCGAAATGAGGTTGCTCGATCAACTGCGGCAGGAGACGCATCAGTCGCCAGGTGAGGGGGGCTTTATCCAGCAGGGACTTGGCCGGAATCTCGTCACGCCCCAGGACTGTTCGATAGAGTTGCCACATGAAGCTGCCGGGCAGTTGTACATCAATGGCAGCCGCAATGCCGCAGCCTCCCGTATCGTCGTCTTCCGGATCTTCAGCCAGTGCCAGCTTAAGCCACTGGGCAATACCGTTGCTCTGTACAAGTGCAATTTCATTCTCAAGCGGGGCCAGCGGATAACGTCGCATCAAGCTGATTACCAGGCTGCGCAGCTCATCGAGGCGATTGCCATGAATCACCATGAAGGCTGGGCTGAGGGACGTTGCGTCCGGCATAAAGGCATCCTTGAAAATGCAAAAAGCTAGGGCCGAACCTTAGCACTGTCGGGGGGTTGTGGCAGCCGGGAACGGTCCGCGCTTGTCGTAAGAACTTTCCTGCGGACAAAACAAAACCCCTACCTGCATCAGCAGATAGGGGTTTCGGAATTTAATCTTGACGATGACCTACTCTCACATGGGGAAACCCCACACTACCATCGGCGATGCATCGTTTCACTGCTGAGTTCGGGATGGGATCAGGTGGTTCCAACGCTCTATGGTCGTCAAGAAATTCGGGTACTGAGTCGTGACCGGCTGGCCTCGCTTCAGCAAATTGGGTATGTGACAGTCGGTGTTTTGCGAGTCAGTCGAACTTTCGGTTCACTTCGTCTTCACACACCGCAATCTGGCGCCCTTTCGGGTCAGCAAATTGCTTGGGTGTTATATGGTCAAGCCTCACGGGCAATTAGTACAGGTTAGCTCAACGCCTCACAGCGCTTACACACCCTGCCTATCAACGTCGTAGTCTTCGACGGCCCTTCAGGGAGCTCAAGGCTCCAGTGAGATCTCATCTTGAGGCAAGTTTCCCGCTTAGATGCTTTCAGCGGTTATCTTTTCCGAACATAGCTACCCGGCAATGCCACTGGCGTGACAACCGGAACACCAGAGGTTCGTCCACTCCGGTCCTCTCGTACTAGGAGCAGCCCCTCTCAAATCTCAAACGTCCACGGCAGATAGGGACCGAACTGTCTCACGACGTTCTAAACCCAGCTCGCGTACCACTTTAAATGGCGAACAGCCATACCCTTGGGACCGGCTTCAGCCCCAGGATGTGATGAGCCGACATCGAGGTGCCAAACACCGCCGTCGATATGAACTCTTGGGCGGTATCAGCCTGTTATCCCCGGAGTACCTTTTATCCGTTGAGCGATGGCCCTTCCATACAGAACCACCGGATCACTAAGACCTACTTTCGTACCTGCTCGACGTGTCTGTCTCGCAGTCAAGCGCGCTTTTGCCTTTATACTCTACGACCGATTTCCGACCGGTCTGAGCGCACCTTCGTACTCCTCCGTTACTCTTTAGGAGGAGACCGCCCCAGTCAAACTACCCACCATACACTGTCCTCGATCCGGATAACGGACCTGAGTTAGAACCTCAAAGTTGCCAGGGTGGTATTTCAAGGATGGCTCCACGCAGACTGGCGTCCACGCTTCAAAGCCTCCCACCTATCCTACACAAGCAAATTCAAAGTCCAGTGCAAAGCTATAGTAAAGGTTCACGGGGTCTTTCCGTCTAGCCGCGGATACACTGCATCTTCACAGCGATTTCAATTTCACTGAGTCTCGGGTGGAGACAGCGCCGCCATCGTTACGCCATTCGTGCAGGTCGGAACTTACCCGACAAGGAATTTCGCTACCTTAGGACCGTTATAGTTACGGCCGCCGTTTACCGGGGCTTCGATCAAGAGCTTCGCGTTAGCTAACCCCATCAATTAACCTTCCGGCACCGGGCAGGCGTCACACCCTATACGTCCACTTTCGTGTTTGCAGAGTGCTGTGTTTTTAATAAACAGTCGCAGCGGCCTGGTATCTTCGACCGGCGTGGGCTTACGCAGCAAGTGCTTCACCCTCACCGGCGCACCTTCTCCCGAAGTTACGGTGCCATTTTGCCTAGTTCCTTCACCCGAGTTCTCTCAAGCGCCTTGGTATTCTCTACCCAACCACCTGTGTCGGTTTGGGGTACGGTTCCTGGTTACCTGAAGCTTAGAAGCTTTTCTTGGAAGCATGGCATCAACCACTTCGTCACCCAGAGGGTAACTCGTCATCAGCTCTCGGCCTTGGAATCCCGGATTTACCTAAGATTCCAGCCTACCACCTTAAACTTGGACAACCAACGCCAAGCTGGCCTAGCCTTCTCCGTCCCTCCATCGCAATAACCAGAAGTACAGGAATATTAACCTGTTTTCCATCGACTACGCTTTTCAGCCTCGCCTTAGGGACCGACTAACCCTGCGTCGATTAACGTTGCGCAGGAAACCTTGGTCTTTCGGCGTGGGTGTTTTTCACACCCATTGTCGTTACTCATGTCAGCATTCGCACTTCTGATACCTCCAGCAAGCTTCTCAACTCACCTTCACAGGCTTACAGAACGCTCCTCTACCGCATCACTTACGTGATACCCGTAGCTTCGGTGTATGGTTTGAGCCCCGTTACATCTTCCGCGCAGGCCGACTCGACTAGTGAGCTATTACGCTTTCTTTAAAGGGTGGCTGCTTCTAAGCCAACCTCCTAGCTGTCTAAGCCTTCCCACATCGTTTCCCACTTAACCATAACTTTGGGACCTTAGCTGACGGTCTGGGTTGTTTCCCTTTTCACGACGGACGTTAGCACCCGCCGTGTGTCTCCCATGCTCGGCACTTGTAGGTATTCGGAGTTTGCATCGGTTTGGTAAGTCGGGATGACCCCCTAGCCGAAACAGTGCTCTACCCCCTACAGTGATACATGAGGCGCTACCTAAATAGCTTTCGAGGAGAACCAGCTATCTCCGAGCTTGATTAGCCTTTCACTCCGATCCACAGGTCATCCGCTAACTTTTCAACGGTAGTCGGTTCGGTCCTCCAGTCAGTGTTACCTAACCTTCAACCTGCCCATGGATAGATCGCCCGGTTTCGGGTCTATTCCCAGCGACTAGACGCCCTATTAAGACTCGCTTTCGCTACGCCTCCCCTATTCGGTTAAGCTCGCCACTGAAAATAAGTCGCTGACCCATTATACAAAAGGTACGCAGTCACCCAACAAAGTGGGCTCCCACTGCTTGTACGCATACGGTTTCAGGATCTATTTCACTCCCCTCTCCGGGGTTCTTTTCGCCTTTCCCTCACGGTACTGGTTCACTATCGGTCAGTCAGTAGTATTTAGCCTTGGAGGATGGTCCCCCCATATTCAGACAAAGTTTCTCGTGCTCCGTCCTACTCGATTTCACTTCTAAGATCCTTTCGCGTACAGGGCTATCACCCACTATGGCCGCACTTTCCAGAGCGTTCCGCTAAAATCAAAGAAGCTTAAGGGCTAGTCCCCGTTCGCTCGCCACTACTAAGGGAATCTCGGTTGATTTCTTTTCCTCAGGGTACTTAGATGTTTCAGTTCCCCTGGTTCGCCTCTTGCACCTATGTATTCAGTACAAGATAACCATCTTGTGATGGCTGGGTTCCCCCATTCAGACATCTCCGGATCACAGTCTGTTTGCCGACTCCCCGAAGCTTTTCGCAGGCTACCACGTCTTTCATCGCCTCTGACTGCCAAGGCATCCACCGTATGCGCTTCTTCACTTGACCATATAACCCCAAGCAATCTGGTTATACTGTGAAGACGACATTCGCCGAAAATTCGAATTTCTCAATTACGAGAACTCACAAATTTTACCTTAGCCTGAACAACACCAGTGAAAGTGCCATCCAGTCTATCTTTCTATCACATACCCAAATTTTTAAAGAACGATCTAATCAAAAGACTAGAAATCAACACTCACCATCGTCGATGGAATGCTCATTTCTAAGCTTTCAGCAGCAGAAGCAGTTTATGGTGGAGCCAAGCGGGATCGAACCGCTGACCTCCTGCGTGCAAGGCAGGCGCTCTCCCAGCTGAGCTATGGCCCCATAACAAAATTGGTGGGTCTGGGCAGATTCGAACTGCCGACCTCACCCTTATCAGGGGTGCGCTCTAACCAACTGAGCTACAGACCCAATTTCGAGCTTGTAACTGTTAGCGTGAGCTATCAGCTTGGAGCTTAAAGCTGCTTCTATCGTCTTCTTCAATGAATCAAGCAATTCGTGTGGGAGCTCATGGAGCAGCTGCTGTCGTCGATTAAGGAGGTGATCCAGCCGCAGGTTCCCCTACGGCTACCTTGTTACGACTTCACCCCAGTCATGAATCACACCGTGGTAACCGTCCCCCCGAAGGTTAGACTAGCTACTTCTGGTGCAACCCACTCCCATGGTGTGACGGGCGGTGTGTACAAGGCCCGGGAACGTATTCACCGCGACATTCTGATTCGCGATTACTAGCGATTCCGACTTCACGCAGTCGAGTTGCAGACTGCGATCCGGACTACGATCGGTTTTATGGGATTAGCTCCACCTCGCGGCTTGGCAACCCTCTGTACCGACCATTGTAGCACGTGTGTAGCCCAGGCCGTAAGGGCCATGATGACTTGACGTCATCCCCACCTTCCTCCGGTTTGTCACCGGCAGTCTCCTTAGAGTGCCCACCTTAACGTGCTGGTAACTAAGGACAAGGGTTGCGCTCGTTACGGGACTTAACCCAACATCTCACGACACGAGCTGACGACAGCCATGCAGCACCTGTCTCAATGCTCCCGAAGGCACCAATCCATCTCTGGAAAGTTCATTGGATGTCAAGGCCTGGTAAGGTTCTTCGCGTTGCTTCGAATTAAACCACATGCTCCACCGCTTGTGCGGGCCCCCGTCAATTCATTTGAGTTTTAACCTTGCGGCCGTACTCCCCAGGCGGTCAACTTAATGCGTTAGCTGCGCCACTAAGAGCTCAAGGCTCCCAACGGCTAGTTGACATCGTTTACGGCGTGGACTACCAGGGTATCTAATCCTGTTTGCTCCCCACGCTTTCGCACCTCAGTGTCAGTATCAGTCCAGGTGGTCGCCTTCGCCACTGGTGTTCCTTCCTATATCTACGCATTTCACCGCTACACAGGAAATTCCACCACCCTCTACCATACTCTAGCTCGACAGTTTTGAATGCAGTTCCCAGGTTGAGCCCGGGGCTTTCACATCCAACTTAACGAACCACCTACGCGCGCTTTACGCCCAGTAATTCCGATTAACGCTTGCACCCTCTGTATTACCGCGGCTGCTGGCACAGAGTTAGCCGGTGCTTATTCTGTCGGTAACGTCAAAACCATCACGTATTAGGTAATGGCCCTTCCTCCCAACTTAAAGTGCTTTACAATCCGAAGACCTTCTTCACACACGCGGCATGGCTGGATCAGGCTTTCGCCCATTGTCCAATATTCCCCACTGCTGCCTCCCGTAGGAGTCTGGACCGTGTCTCAGTTCCAGTGTGACTGATCATCCTCTCAGACCAGTTACGGATCGTCGCCTTGGTGAGCCATTACCTCACCAACTAGCTAATCCGACCTAGGCTCATCTGATAGCGCAAGGCCCGAAGGTCCCCTGCTTTCTCCCGTAGGACGTATGCGGTATTAGCGTCCGTTTCCGAACGTTATCCCCCACTACCAGGCAGATTCCTAGGCATTACTCACCCGTCCGCCGCTCTCAAGAGGTGCAAGCACCTCTCTACCGCTCGACTTGCATGTGTTAGGCCTGCCGCCAGCGTTCAATCTGAGCCATGATCAAACTCTTCAGTTCAAACATCTTTGGGTTTTGAGAAAACCCTAAACTTGGCTCAGCAATCGTTGGTTACATCTTTGATTTCTCGCGGAGTAACTTGTGATGCTGATAATCTGTTGACTAGCAGTCTGACTCCACAAGCACCCACACGAATTGCTTGATTCAGTTGTTAAAGAGCGGCTGGCTGAGTCTTTCGTCTCAACCGAGGCGCGCATTCTACAGCGCCTGGCGTTACTGTCAAGCGGTTATTTTAAGAAGTTTTCAAAGTTTCCTTTTCAACTTCAACCACTTGCGCTTTCGATCTCTCGTCAGCGGGAGGCGAATTCTACAGCGTTACTCGCTGCTGTCAACACCTCTTTTTCACCGCTTTCGACCGAGAAGATCGAACCGTCAACCGAGCCAAACAACACGCCCCGCCAACTCCTTCCGGACTTCGATGAACTGAAGTCCTGCGCCGCCTTAAAACGTTTAACTCATTGAAACTCAAGGAGTTTTCTGCTTCGACTGCGCCGGAAGTGGGGCGAATTATAGAGACTCAGAATCTGCCGTCAACATCTATTTTCATGTTTCTGTCACATCGGTCAAAAAGCCCCCCAAACAAAGAGGCCGACGCTTAAGCGCCGGCCTCTTTACTACCCATTACAAACTGGGAAATGCGAACTGCGAAGCTTCATGGGTGGCACGCTGAGGCCAGCGCTGGGTAATGGCCTTGCGACGGGTATAGAAGCGCACACCGTCAGGACCGTAGGCGTGCAGATCGCCGAACAGCGAACGCTTCCAACCACCAAAGCTGTGATAGGCCACAGGCACAGGCAGCGGTACGTTGACGCCCACCATGCCTACTTCGATCTCGTCGCAGAACAGCCGCGCCGCTTCGCCATCGCGGGTGAAGATGCAGGTGCCGTTGCCATACTCGTGATCGTTGATCAGTTGCATGGCCTCTTCCAGGCTGTTGACCCGGACAATGCACAGCACCGGACCAAAGATCTCTTCTTTATAGATGCGCATCTCTGGCGTTACGCGATCGAACAGGCAACCCCCCAGGAAGAAGCCTTCCTCGTGACCCGCCACGCTCAAGCCACGGCCGTCGACTACCAGCGAAGCACCGGCCGAAACGCCGTCCTCTATATAGCCGCTGACCTTGTCGCGATGCTGACCGGTCACCAGCGGTCCCATGTCCAGCCCGCAAGAGGTACCGGCACCAATTTTCAGCGCCTGGATCTGCGGCACCAGCTTGGCCACCAGCGCATCCGCGACCTGGTCGCCGACACAGACAGCTACCGAAATCGCCATGCAGCGCTCACCACACGAACCATAGGCCGCCCCCATCAACGCGTTGACTGCGTTGTCCAGGTCAGCATCCGGCATCAGCACGGCATGGTTCTTCGCCCCGCCCAATGCCTGAACGCGTTTGCCGCGACGGGTGCCCTCGGCATAGATGTACTCGGCAATCGGCGTCGAACCGACAAAACTCAGCGCCTTCACTTCCGGTGCCTCGATCAGCGCATCCACGGCAACCTTGTCACCATGCACGACACTCAACACACCCTTGGGCAGTCCAGCTTCCAGCAGCAACTGTGCAATCAGCAATGTCGAGCTCGGGTCACGCTCGGATGGCTTGAGGATGAAGCAGTTGCCGCAAACGATCGCCAGCGGATACATCCACAGTGGAACCATCGCCGGAAAGTTGAACGGCGTGATACCCGCCACCACGCCCAACGGCTGAAAGTCCGACCAGGCATCGATGTTCGGTCCTACGTTACGGCTGTACTCGCCCTTCAGAATTTCCGGTGCAGCACAGGCGAACTCGACGTTCTCGATCCCACGCTTGAGCTCACCGGCAGCATCTTCCAAGGTCTTGCCGTGCTCCTCGCTGATCATTTGCGCGATACGCGACTCGTTCTCCTCCAGCAGTTGCTTGAAGCGAAACATCACTTGGGCACGCTTGGCCGCCGGCGTCTTGCGCCACGCCGGGAACGCGGCGGTGGCGGCATCGATGGCCTGCTGGATCGTCGCGCGGTCGGCCAGCGGCACTTTATGGATTGCCTGGCCAGTGGACGGATTGAATACGTCCGCTGTACGCGTGTTGTCGCTCGACAGTTCGCCATTGATCAGGTGCGGGATGAGGCTCATAGGGACTCCAGAATTTATCCACAGACGCCCGCGACCGGACGCCTGTCGTTGAAAGTTATATAGAAGAAGTCAGTCGAGCTTGTTCAGCACTTCACCGACCGCGTCGAACAGACGATCCAGATCCTGCGGCTTGCTGTTGAACGTTGGGCCGAACTGCAGGGTGTCGCCACCGAAGCGCACGTAGAAACCGGCTTTCCACAACGCCATGCCGGCCTCGAACGGACGAACGATCGCATCGCCATCTCGCGCAGCGATCTGGATCGCGCCGGCCAGGCCATAGTTGCGGATGTCGATCACGTTCTTCGCGCCTTTGATGCCATGCAAAGCGTTCTCGAAATGGGGCGCGACTTCGGCCACGTTCTGCACCAGGTTTTCCTTTTGCAGCAGATCCAGTGCCGCCAGGCCCGCCGCGCACGCAACCGGGTGTGCCGAGTAGGTGTAGCCGTGAGGAAACTCCACCGCATACTCAGGTGTCGGCTGGTTCATGAACGTCTGGTAGATCTCGCTGCTGGCAATAACCGCCCCCATGGGGATCGCACCATTGGTGACCTGCTTGGCGATGCACATCAGGTCAGGGGTCACGCCAAAGGTGTCTGCACCGAACATCGAACCGGTGCGACCGAAACCGGTGATCACTTCGTCGAACACCAGCAGGATATTGTGCTGGTCGCAGATCTGCCGCAGGCGCTTGAGGTAGCCCTCAGGCGGAACCAGCACGCCGGCGGAACCGGCCAACGGTTCGACGAAGACGGCAGCGATGTTGGAAGCGTCGTGCAGCTCGATCAGCTTCAGCAACTCATCGGCCAAGGCAATGCCACCTTCTTTCGGCATGCCACGGGAATAGGCATTGCTCGCCAGCAAGGTGTGGGGCAGATGATCGACATCCGCCATCGCCTGACCGAACAATTTGCGGTTACCACTCACACCACCCAGGCTGGTGCCCGCGATGTTCACGCCATGGTAGCCACGGGCACGGCCGATCATCTTGGTCTTGGTCGCCTGACCCTTGAGACGCCAGTAGGCGCGAACCATCTTCACCGCGGTATCGGCGCACTCGGAACCGGAGTCGGTGAAGAACACATGATTGAGATTGCCGGGCGTCAGGCTGGTGATTTTTTCCGCCAGTTGGAACGACAGCGGATGACCGTACTGGAACCCCGGCGAGTAATCGAGCGTGCCCAGTTGTTTTGCGACCGCGTCCTGGATTTCCTTGCGGGTGTGCCCGGCGCCGCAGGTCCACAGACCCGACAGCGAGTCATAGACCTTGCGTCCGTGCTCATCGACCAGCCAACTGCCCTCGGCGCCGACGATCAGACGCGGGTCGCGCAGGAAGTTGCGGTTGGCGGTGTAAGGCATCCAGTGGGCATCAAGCTTGAGCTGACTGGCCAGGGAACTGGCGGCGTGTTCGGGCATGTTCATCGACAAAACCTCGCAGGATATGGACGGCATAGGGGCAAAAGCCCGGTTGCAGCTAAGTTGCCACGACGATAAAGTCGGTGAAATCCAACTTTTCTAACCTTCAGTCAGAAGATCACTAAACTATGAGCGTTCGTCGCCCCGATCCACTGGCCCAGGTCAGTGACTTTGATATTCGTCTGCTGCGCATCTTCCGAAGCGTAGTGGAATGTGGGGGATTCTCCGCAGCGGAAACGGTGCTGGGTATCGGTCGCTCAGCCATCAGCCAGCAGATGAGTGATCTTGAACAGCGCCTGGGTTTGCGCCTGTGTCAGCGCGGACGTGCAGGATTCTCGCTGACGGAAGAAGGTCGCGAGGTCTATCAGTCGGCCCTGCAACTATTGAGTGCGCTGGAAAGCTTTCGCACCGAGGTCAATGGTCTGCATCAACACCTGCGCGGCGAACTGACCATCGGCCTGACCGACAATCTCGTCACCCTCCCCCACATGCGCATCACCCATGCCCTGGCTCAATTGAAGGAGCGCGGGCCCGATGTGCAGATCCAGATCCGCATGATCGCCCCCAACGAAGTCGAGCAAGGCGTTCTCGACGGGCGCCTGCACGTCGGTGTGGTGCCCCAGGCGAGCGCCCTTTCCGGATTGGAGTACCAACCGCTCTACAGCGAACGCTCATTGTTGTATTGCGCGGTCGGGCATCCACTGTTTTATGTGGACGACCTGCAGCTCGATGAAACCCGCCTCAACAGCCAGGACGCCATCGCCCCCACGTTTCGCCTGCCGGCCGAGATCCAGGCCCACTACCAGGCGCTCAACTGCACCGCCAGTGCCTCGGACCGCGAAGGCATGGCGTTCCTGATCCTCACCGGCCGCTACATCGGCTACCTGCCGGATCACTACGCCAGCCTCTGGGTCCAGCAAGGCCGGCTACGCGCCCTGAAACCCGCGACGCGGTTCTACGACCTGAGCCTGGCCTCGGTGACACGCAAGGGCCGCCGGCCTCATCTGGTGCTGGAGAGTTTTCTCGAGAGCCTGGCAGCGACCCGCTAGTGCATTCGCCTTTTGTGACAGCAGCACTTGTCGGATCGATGCCGGTGCGCTATCAACGCATTTGCTTGCCCACAGACCCAGCCCGGAAACGTCCATGACCTTTGAAGTCCCAGCCCACGGTGGCAAGCCCACCGGCCGCATTCGTCAGAAGAACGAAGAGACCATCCTCAAGGCTGCTGAAGATGAATTCGCCCGTCACGGATTCAAAGGCACCAGCATGAATACCATCGCGCTGAACGCCGGGCTGCCCAAGGCGAACCTGCACTATTACTTCGCCAACAAACTCGGGCTGTACGTGGCCGTGCTGAGCAACATCATCGAGTTGTGGGACAGCACCTTCAATACCCTCACCGCCGAGGATGACCCGGCCGAGGCGTTGACCCGCTACATTCGCGCCAAGATGGAGTTCTCCCGTCGCCAACCCCAGGCGTCGCGGATCTTCGCCATGGAGGTGATCAGCGGCGGCGAGTGCCTGACCGAATACTTCAACCAGGATTACCGCACCTGGTTCAAGGGCCGTGCGGCGGTGTTCCAGGCGTGGATCGATGCCGGCAAGATGGACCCGATCGACCCGGTGCACCTGATCTTCCTCTTGTGGGGCAGCACCCAGCATTATGCCGATTTCGCCACCCAGATCTGCCGCGTGACCGGTCGCAGCAAGCTGAGCAAGCAAGACATGATCGATGCCGGCGACAACCTGATCCGTATCATTCTCAAAGGCTGCGGCCTGACACCCACCCTCTAAGACGCTTATGCCTTTTACGCTCGCCGGCTTTTGCGAATACCGCGAAGAAATTCGCAAAAGCCGCTTCATCACCTTCGCGGCCCCCATCACCAGCCCCGCCGATGCCCAGGCCTTTATCGAACAGCACAGCGACCTGAACGCCACACACAACTGCTGGGCCTGGAAACTCGGCGATCAATACCGCAGCAATGACGACGGCGAGCCGGGGGGCACGGCCGGGCGCCCTATCCTGGCGGCGATCGAAGCCCAGGCCTGTGATCAGGTCGTGGTGCTGGTGATCCGTTGGTATGGCGGGATTCAGTTGGGTACCGGCGGACTCGCCCGTGCTTATGGCGGAGGCGCGAACAAGTGCCTGCAAAACGCCGAGAAGCTTGAGCTGATCAGCCGCGTACCGCTGCACTGCACCTGCGGGTTCGCGGAGCTGGCCCTGGTGAAACTGCGGGTCGCTGAATGCGGTGGCCTGGTCAATACGGAAGGGTTTACCGCCAACGGCGTGGAATTACAGTTGGCGGTGGGTGAAGGCCAGATCGACACGCTGCAACGGCAACTGGCCGACTTGAGCCGCGGACGGATTCTGCTGGAGCGTTAGGCTTGATTTGCCCACATCTGCTGTGCGCCCGCTTGTGGATAACCTGAGCACATCCGCCTGTAACCCTTCTGTCATGCGGGTTTTCGGGCGCTGCTCATTTTTCATCCAAAAACCTTGCCGGTGCGCCAAATCCATCAGTAAAACAAACTCTTGCAACGAGTTATCACCTTTAGAACAAAGCCGCCCGGTGCTTATGCCCGAGTTTGCGGCTTGCACACAATTACTGTGGAGCAAGCTGTGGATAAGCCGTTCATGGCTCACGCGACCCCAAGAAGAGCATGGCTCACAGGCGCTTGTTCATTTTTTAACCATTCGTTAGAGAGTGCTCAGGCCTCGATCGAAAATCAGTGTTCTCGCCACGCACGGGTAACATCTGAACAACACCCCACGCCAGCTCGAATAACAGAAATATCCACACCAGCGCGCTGGCGCCGTGCAGCAGTGCGTAAAACATCCAGGACGCAAAGAGCAACCGCCCCGCTGCGTCATACCGTCCGTACAGCGGTCGCGGATCCCGAATCCGCAGCACCGCCCATACGCAAACGATCGAGCCCAGCAGATTGGCCATCAACAGATGCATAGGCGCAAACGGCGGCAGCTCGCCTGGCAGGTCGAGCATCTGGGTCACACCCAGCAACCAGCCGTGCAGGGCGGCGAAACTCCATGGTGTGGCAAATGCTGCCGTTACGATCAGGTCGTACCAGGCGCTACCGAGCACCACGCGACGATATTGCAGTGAAGTCCACATAGGCATTGCTCCAGATAATCAAGGAGCGAAAAGACTAAAGCCTGGGGTATGCTCCAAGGTCAAGCTTTCTGGAGATTGCCATGCTAATCGGGGAACTGGCCCAGGCCTGTGCCGTCAGTCGTGACACGTTGCGCTTCTACGAGCAGCGCGGGCTGATAGCGGCGGGACGCAGTGCCAATGGGTATCGCGACTACCCCGCCGACATGGTGCAACTGGTGCTCTATATCAAGACAGCCCAACGCCTGGGCTTTACCCTCGGCGAGATCGGCAGCAGCGTCGCCACCGTGCGGCAGGCACCCGACCCGGACCTCGCCGTGGCTCAACTGCTACAAAACAAACTGAACCTGATCGAAACCCGCATGACCGAACTAGACGCGTTGCGTCATGAGCTGAAACAACGGCTCGGGCAACGTTGTCCATTAAATCCGTGACCCTTTCTTTCAAGGACGCCTTCCATGAATTCGGCAAAAAACGCATTGATCATCGGCGCCTCCCGGGGCTTGGGCCTTGGCCTGGTGAAGACGTTGCTGAGCGATGGCTGGAACGTGATCGCCACCGTGCGCAACCCGCAGAACGCAGAGGCCCTGAAGGCGCTGGGCCCGGTGCGGATCGAAAAACTCGACATGGACGACCAGCAAGCCGTGATTGCCTTGAGCCAACAGTTCAAGGGCGAAACCTTCGACCTGCTGTTCGTCAATGCCGGCGTCAAAGGCCCCGATAACCAAGCCCCCGGCGGCGCGACCCTGGCCGAGGTCGGCCAGTTGTTCTTCACTAACGCAGTGGCGCCGATCAACCTGGCCCAGCGTTTCGTCGGGCAGATCCGCAATGGCAGCGGCGTGCTGGCGTTCATGAGTTCGGTACTGGGCAGCGTGACCATGCCCGACGCCCCGGAACTGGCGCTGTACAAGGCGAGCAAGGCGGCCCTCAATTCCATGACCAACAGCTTCGTCACTCAACTGGGCGAACAGACATTGACCGTGCTGTCGCTGCATCCAGGCTGGGTGAAGACAGACATGGGCGGTGAAGGAGCGGATATCGACGTTGAAACCAGTACCCGCGGCTTGATCGATCAGGTCAATGCTTTTGCCGGCAAGGGTGGGCATCACTTCGTCAACTACAAGGGCGAGACGATTCCCTGGTAATTCCACGCACAACCTGTGGGAGCGAGCCTGCTCGCGAAAGCGGACGGTCATTCAGCACTGCTGTCGACTGATACATCGCCTTCGCGAGCAGGCTCGCTCCCACATTTGAACTCGGTTGGACGCTGGAAATGTGCACCGCAACCTGAGTAAACTCCGCACCTCGCCCCCCACGGCGACCTGGATCAGCAGACAGGGCATCACTGAGCTGGCTAACCTGAACCCACTTTCAGAGGAGCCGGCCATCATGCCTGCGACCCGTACCTGGATAAAAAATCCCCTCGCCATTTTCACTGCCAACGGCCTCGACGCCCGTAACGGCCTGGTCCTGCAGGATGGCGTGATCGTCGAACTGCTGAGCGCCGGCCAGCGCCCCGCCCAACCTTGTGACCATGTCTTCGACGCCCGTGAGCATGTGATTCTTCCCGGGCTGATCAACACCCATCACCACTTCTACCAGACCCTGACCCGCGCCTGGGCGCCGGTGGTGAACCAGCCGCTGTTCCCGTGGTTGAAAACCCTGTACCCGGTATGGGCGCGGCTGACGCCGGAAAAACTCGCCCTGGCGAGCAAAGTGGCCTTGGCCGAACTGCTGCTGTCGGGCTGCACCACGGCAGCCGACCACCATTATCTGTTCCCCGAAGGCCTGGAAAATGCCATCGATGTACAGGTGCAAAGTGTTCGTGAACTGGGTATGCGCGCGATGCTGACTCGCGGTTCCATGAGCCTGGGCGAAGCCGACGGTGGTTTGCCGCCGCAGCAGACCGTGCAACAGGGCCAGGTGATCCTCGACGATAGCCAGCGGTTGATCGAGCGCTACCATGAGCGCGGCGATGGCGCGCAGATCCAGATTGCCCTGGCGCCCTGCTCGCCGTTTTCGGTCACCCCCGAAATCATGCAGGCCAGCGCTGCCCTGGCGGACCAACTGGATGTTCGCCTGCACACCCACCTGGCCGAAACCCTCGACGAAGAAGATTTCTGTCTGCAACGCTTCGGCCTGCGCACCGTGGATTACCTGGACAGCGTCGGCTGGCTCGGTCCGCGTACCTGGCTGGCCCACGGCATTCACTTCAATCCCGAGGAGATCACCCGCCTCGGTACCGCCGGCACCGGTATCTGCCACTGCCCAAGCTCCAACATGCGCCTGGCCTCGGGCATTTGCCCTACCCTCGAACTGACCGCCGCCGGCGCGCCGCTGGGCCTCGGCGTGGACGGCTCGGCCTCCAACGATGCTTCGAACATGATCCTCGAAACCCGCCAGGCGCTGTACATCCAGCGCCTGCGCTATGGCGCGCAAGCGATCACACCGGAGCGGGTGCTGGGCTGGGCGACCCGGGGGTCGGCAGAACTGCTTGGGCGCAGCGACATCGGCGAACTGGCAGTGGGTAAGCAGGCGGACCTGGCGTTGTTCAAGCTCGACGAACTGCGCTTCTCCGGCAGTCACGATCCGGTTTCAGCGCTGCTGTTGTGCGGCGCGGATCGAGCGGATCGGGTGATGGTCGCAGGGCAATGGCGGGTGGTCGACGGACAGATTGAAGGCCTGGACTTGAAGGGTTTGATTGCCGATCACAGCCAGGCGGCGCGGGAATTGATCGCCGCAACCTGACACACCCAAAAACCTGTGGGAGCGAGCCTGCTCGCGAAAGCGGATTGTCATTCAACATCGATGTCGACTGATACGCCGTCTTCGCGAGCAGGCTCGCTCCCACATGGATTCATTCGCTTCAAAGGCCGAGCAGCGACAACATGATAAACGTCGCGAACAGCACGAAGTGGGTCATGCCCTCGATGGCATTGGTCTCGCCATCGTTGAGGTTGATCGCGCTGACAATCAGGGTGATGAAGATCATCACCGTCTGCACCGGAGTCATTGCCATCTGGAACGGCTGGCCCGTGTAGAGCGCCATGGCTTCCATCACCGGTACCGTCAGGATCACCGTCGACAGCGAGGCCCCCAACGCGATGTTCACCACCGACTGCATGCGATTGGCGAGGGCGGCGCGCAGGGCGGTGAGAATCTCCGGCGCGGCGGAAATGGCCGCCACCAGGATCGCCGTGACCACCGGCGGTGCGCCCGATCCTTCCAGTCCCAGGTCGATGGCCTTGGACATGACTTCGGCCAGCGCGCCGATCACCACCACCCCGAACACCAATGCGCCGATAGAGAACGCCAGGCTGATGGGCTTCGGCTCGGTTTCCACCGGCTCTTTGCGGCGGCGTTTTTCCGGATAGCTGTAGCTGAAAAAGTAACTGTGGGGCCCGACCTGCATACGCAGGAACAGGGTGTACAGCACGAGCATCGCGCCAATGGTGAACGCCGAATAATGCTTCCAGTGCTCCTGGGGAATGAATTCCGGCACCACCATCGACACGCCCATGGCCGTGAGGATCATCACGCTGTAGCTGCGCGCCGAATCATCGTTATAGACCTGCTCGCCATGCTTGAGCCCACCCATCAGCGCCGCGAGCCCGAGAATGCCGTTGATGTCGAGCATCACCGCCGAGTAGATCGTATCGCGCACCAGGGTCGGCGACGCTTCGTTGCTCATCATGATCGCCAGGATCACCACTTCCACCAGCACCGCCGACAGGGTCAGGATCATGGTGCCGTAAGGGTCGCCGACCTTTTCCGCCAGCAACTCGGCGTGATGGGCCACGCGCATCGAGGCTGCGACGATGAAGCCGATCAGTACCAGGCCGCCGACCAGTGCCACGGCCTGCCCATTGCCCAACAACCAGTGCTCCAACGGGTAGGCGACAGCTACGGCGAGCAGGGCCAGACACAGCAGCTTTTCTTGCCTGATCAGAGTAAACATTGCGGACCTTTTACCGTGAGCCGGGATCATGTGCTACAGACTATGCAGTGCCGCGAACGTTTCCTCCGGTTGTGACGCTGTAGAATGCCCACCATTGATGACTGATGAGAAAAGAACATGTACGACTGGCTGAACGCCCTGCCCAAGGCTGAACTGCACCTGCACCTGGAGGGTTCGCTGGAGCCCGAGCTGCTGTTTGCCCTGGCCGAGCGCAACAAGATCGCCCTGCCGTGGAACGACGTCGACACCTTGCGCAAGGCCTATGCCTTCAACAATCTGCAGGAGTTCCTCGACCTGTATTACCAGGGCGCCGACGTGTTGCGCACCTCCCAGGATTTCTACGACCTGACCTGGGCCTACCTGTTGCGTTGCAAGGCGCAGAACGTTATCCACACCGAACCGTTCTTCGACCCGCAGACCCACACCGACCGTGGCATTCCCTTCGAAGTGGTACTCAACGGCATCGCCGCCGCCCTCAAGGACGGCGAGCAGCAACTGGGCATCACCAGCGGGTTGATCCTGAGTTTCCTGCGCCACCTGAGCGAAGAACAGGCCGAGAAAACCCTCGACCAGGCGCTGCCGTTCCGTGACGCGTTCGTCGCCGTCGGCCTGGACAGTTCGGAGATGGGTCATCCGCCCAGCAAGTTCCAGCGGGTGTTCGACCGGGCCCGTAATGAAGGTTTCCTGACCGTCGCCCACGCGGGCGAAGAAGGCCCGCCCGAGTACATCTGGGAAGCCCTGGACCTGCTGAAGATCCAGCGCATCGACCACGGTGTCCGGGCCGTCGAAGACGAGCGGCTGATGCAGCGGATCATCGACGAGCAGATTCCGTTGACGGTATGCCCGCTGTCCAACACCAAGCTGTGCGTGTTCGACGACATGTCGCAACACAACATCCTCGACATGCTCGAGCGCGGTGTGAAGGTGACAGTGAACTCCGATGACCCGGCGTACTTCGGCGGCTACGTCACCGAAAACTTCCACGCCCTGCACACCCACCTGGGCATGACCCAGGACCAGGCCAGACGCCTGGCCCAGAACAGCCTGGATGCGCGGTTGGTAAAGCCTTAAGCCTTGCGTCCAACCCCTTGTGGGAGCGAGCCTGCTCGCGATAGCGGTGTGCCAGTGAGATAAATGCCTGCTGACACACCGCTATCGCGAGCAGGCTCGCTCCCACAGGGGGAAGTGTTCAATCGGCTGTCGTCCCCTCACTCAACTCCTCCAGCGTCTTGCCCCGCGTTTCCATCCCGAACAACCAGACCACACCCGCCGCCACCGCGAAGCACAGCGCGCCCAGACCGAACACGCCGCCCTGCCCGGTGATAGGAAAGACCAGCCCGGTCACCAGCGGCCCCAGCAGCGAACCGATGCGACCGATCGCCGAGGCGAAGCCCGAGCCCGTTGCCCGGGCCGAGGTGGGATACAGCTCCGGCGTGTAGGTGTAAAGCACCGCCCACATGCCGAACAGGAAGAATTGCATCAGCAGTCCGGTGCCGATCAGCAGCCCGGCATTGCCGCCGAACACCGCGCTCTGCCCGTAAAGAAATGCCATCGCCCCGCCGCCCAGCAGGGTGATGACACACACCGGCTTGCGTCCCCAGCGCTCCACCAGCCAGGCAGCCATCAGGAAACCGGGAATCCCGCCGAGGGAAATCAGCACGGTGTAATACACCGACTGAGTCACGGCAAACCCCGACTGCTGCAACAACGCGCTGAGCCAGGACGTCAGCCCGTAGAAACCGAGCAAGGCAAAGAACCAGACGCTCCAGATCATCATCGTGCGTTGGCGATACAACGGCGACCAGATCTGCGCCAGCGCCGAGAAGAAAGTCCCCGGCGTCGTCGCCAACCTCGGCAGGCGAACCGGCTCCGGCAGATCCTGGCGCCCCAGCGAGGCCCGGACCTTGTCTTCGATCCGGCGCAGCACGGCATCCGCCTCGGCATTGCGCCCGGCCTGCTCCAACCAACGGGGGGACTCGGGGATAAAGAAACGAATCGCCAGGACGAACACCGCCGGTATCGCCAGGACCAGGAAGATGTCGCGCCAGCCGACTACCGGCAGCAGGAAATACGACAACACGCCCGCCGCGACGAAACCCAGCGGCCAGAAGCCGTCCATCAGCGCGATGTAACGGCCCCGACGTTGGGCCGGGATCAGTTCCGAGAGCATCGACTGGGCAATCGGAAACTCCATGCCCATGCCGATACCCAGCAGGATGCGAAACAGCGTCAGCGTCTCGACGTCCTGGGCCGTGGAGCACAGGTAGCTGGCTACGCCCCACAGCACGATGCTCCACTGGAACACCGGCTTACGCCCGAACCGGTCCGCCAGCATGCCCGACAGCGAAGCGCCCAGCACCATGCCGAAGAAGCTGGAGCTGGCCAGCAAACCGGCCTGGGCCGTGCTCAGGCCAAACTCGGTTTTGATCGAGCCGAGCAGGAACGTCATCATCGCCAGGTCCATGGAGTCGAAGAAAAACGCCAGGGCGATAATGATGAAGATGACCCGGTGGTAGCCGCTGATGGGCAGCCGCTCCAGACGTTCTGCCGCGCTGTACCCGTGAGTGTCCATGTTGCGTCCCCCCAGTCCGATAGATTCTTGGGCGAGTGTGCGCGAACCTTGCGGCTGGCCAGTGCTGAATGCGACCTGTCGACAGACCTAGAGCGCCATTTCCAACGTATCCTGCCGGGCGAACCGATGGATTTCCTGCTGGCCGAGCACGGTCACCTGCAACGCACGCGAGTCGTTGGGCAGGCTCAGCCACCCCGACTGCATGAACAGTTGCAGCAACGCCGCCCCCAGCGCGCCGCCCAGGTGCGGCCGGCGTTCGCTCCAATCGGGGCAGGCGCAGGCGATGCGGGCGCTGCGATGGGCCAGGGCCTGGATGAACAGGCCATGCCCGGCCAACTGGCTCGCGCCCTTGTGGGTGACGATCACCCGCTGCTCGCATTGCTCGATCCATCCCGCGTCCAGCAGGCGCTGGTACAGATCGGCCGCCAGGGTACCGCCAAGATGATCGTCGCAGAGCCGGGCTCGCAACAGCGAGGCGGGGGCCGACGGCGCCTTGCTCGGTATGACGCCGCGCTTGAAGACGTCCGGAATCTGCCGCGGCGCACTGGCCAGGGTCGCGCTGGCCAGCGCTTCGACCGCCGCGCCGATCTCCGGTGCCGCCAGGCGGAAAAACCGTTTGCGGCCCCTGGCTTCGACTTTCAACAGGCCACCGGCCGACAGTCGTCCCAGATGGGCGCTGGCCGAGGACGGCGACAACCCGGCCAGCAAGGCCAGCTCTTCGGCCTGCCGGGCCGTGCCGTCCATCAAGGCCCACATCATTGCGCTGCGCTTGGGGTCGGCCAGCAGCGTGGCGATCTGGCTGATGCAAGGTGCATGTTCCATGTATTCACTCCCTGTTGAATCATTCGTCTACTGCTCTTGGTGCGCGATGCCGCGCCGATTCAGGCGGCCGCTAGTATAAGCGTGCGGATCAAGCTTTCCTGTCCTCCCGAAACCTTTGGAGGCGATTGTTCGTGAGGGAAAATTCTCTATTTGCCCGCGACTATTGGCCGACTCCCGCCGAGAGCGGAAATTGCGCCGTCAATTCACCACAACGGGCCTGGAGCATTTCCCGCAACAGCTTGATGGGCTTGCTCAACTGCGCCCGATGAGCGCACAGCAGATTGAGCGGCGCGCGCTCACAGTGCAGGTGCGGCAAAAGGATCTTCAAACGCCCGGCCAGCACATCGCTCGAAACGTCCATCCACGACTTGTAGGCAATTCCAGCGCCGGCCACCGCCCAGCGCCGCACCACATCGGCATCGTCACTGAAGCGGTCGCCGCTGACGGTGAGGCTCACCTCCCGCTTGCCGTCATGGAAGCACCAGCGGTCATGAACCCGTGTGCCGAGCATGTACAACAGGCAATTGTGTTGAGCCAGTTGCTCGAGCTGATGGGGTTCGCCGTGGCGGGCCAGATAGTCCGGCGAGGCGCACAACACCCGACGGTTGTCCGCCGCGACAGGCAAGGCCACCAGGCTCGAATCCTCCGGTTCGCCATAACGCAGTGCGATGTCCACCGGCTGCTTGAACAGGTCGGCAATGCGATCACCCAGCAACAGCCGCACGGTAAGCCCGGGGTGCTCGCCCTGGAACTCATCCAGCCAGGGCAGCAGCAGGTTGCGTCCCAGGTCCGATGGCGCGGACAACTGCAAGACACCGCTGACCTGATCCTGGCCACTGGTCAACAGCCTTCGCCCCTCGTCCAGGCTGCCCAGTGCCGCCCGGGCATATTCGAGAAAGCCTTCGCCCTCGGCGGTCAGGCGCAGGCTGCGGGTGGAACGGGCCAGCAAGCGGGCGCCGAGGTGCTGTTCGATCCGCTTCAACGCGGCACTGGCCACCGCCGCCGACAGATCCATGACCCTGGCAGCGGCAGAAAGACTGCCCAGATCCGCCGCCCGGACAAACAGCTGCAGGTCATCGAATCTAAGCATGGCGACTCCATTATCAAAAATTCATTGAAAGAGCCTGTTCTTTTAGCCGGTTTTATCGCGTCGATAAATGGCTAAACATGGGCGCCATCGAACTCACCTCACGGAGCCCGCTTCATGAAAACCATCGCCTACTACCATTCGTTGCCGATCACCGACCCGCAATCGCTGCAAGATATCGAGTTGCCGGAGCCCGTCGCCGGGCCGCGAGATCTATTGGTAGAAGTCAAAGCCATTTCGGTGAATCCGGTGGACACCAAGGTCCGCCAGAACGTCCAGCCCGAAGGCGGCGCAGCCAAGGTGCTGGGTTGGGATGTGGCCGGCGTGGTCAAGGCCGTGGGCAGCGAAGTCTCCCTGTTCAAGGCCGGTGACAAGGTGTTCTATGCCGGGTCCATTGCCCGCGCGGGCGGCAACAGCGAATTGCATGCAGTGGATGAGCGTATTGTCGGCCACATGCCCAGGACCCTCGGCTTCGCCGAAGCGGCTGCACTGCCACTGACGGCCATTACCGCTTGGGAGTTGTTGTTCGAACGGTTGCAAATCCAGGAAGGCCAGGCGCCTTCGGACCAGAGCCTGTTGATCGTCGGCGCCGCGGGAGGCGTGGGCTCGATCCTGACGCAACTGGCCAGCCGGCTCACCGGACTGAAAGTCATCGGTACCGCTTCCCGGCCGCAGACCCAGGATTGGGTGCGCAGCCTGGGCGCCGACCTGGTGATCGACCACAGCCAACCGCTGAGCGTGGTCATGAAGGAAGCAGGCCAGCATCAGGTCACTCACGTCGCCAGCCTGACCCAGACCGACCAGCACCTGGATCAGTTGGTCGAAGCCCTGGCGCCCCAAGGCAAGCTGGCATTGATCGATGATCCCAAGGCCCTGGACGTGACCAAGCTCAAACGCAAGAGTCTGTCCTTGCATTGGGAATTCATGTACACCCGCTCGCTGTTCGAGACGGCCGACATGATCGAGCAACACAACCTGCTCAATCGTGTTGCCGGGTTGATCGACGCCGGCACCTTGAAGACCACCGTCGGCGAGCACTTCGGCACCATCAACGCCGAAAACCTGCGCCGGGCCCACGCGCTGCTGGAAAGCGGTAAAGCCAAGGGCAAGATCGTGCTCGAAGGTTTCTGACCGTCCTGCCTGGCACACAAGCTCAAGGCAGATAACCTGTGGCGAGGGGATTTATCCCCTCGCCACACATAAACCTCCTTGCCACAATGATTGCTCGCAAAAAAAAAGATCGAACCGTCAGTCCGAGAATTGACCATTGTCACAATTGCGATCGCATTCCGGTCTACACTCGAGGCCTTTGCAACGCAATCTTTTACGTGAGGAGGTCAGCAATGAAGATCCTGATAAAAGAAGTGGCAAAATCCCAATGGCAAGTGCGTCTTGACCAGCACGCAGTCACCTTCCGCACCGAGGCCGAAGCCAAAGCCTTCGCCACCACCCTGCAAGCGCGCATCCACGCGCCGCACCACTTCCCCGAACAGCAACAACGCGCGGCCTGCTGAATCAGCCCTGCCGGCTGGCTTGTGCCAGCGCCCGGGCATTTTGCAAGCGTCGGGTCAGCATGGCTGCGCTCACCACCAGCAGTCCGCACAGACTGATGACCATCGCCATCGGCACTGCGGTGCCGTCGTGCAGGGCCGCCACCAGCGCGGCGGCTCCGGCGGCCACGGAAAACTGCAGACATCCCAGCATCGCCGACGCGCTGCCGGCCCGAGCACCCTGCCCGTTCATGGCGCAGGCGGATGCATTAGGAATGATGCATCCGAGGCTGGCGATACAGATGAACAATGGGATCAGCAATGGCCACAAGCGCTCAGGCTGCAAAGCGCAGACCGCCAGCAGGCTCAACCCGGCCGTCAGGTAGACCCACACCGCACGGGTCAGCAGGAAGGCCGGGCCACGCTTGGACAGCAACCGGGCATTGACCTGCGCCACCAGGATAAAACCTGCCGCGTTGGTGCCGAACAGCCAGCCGAAGTGCTCGGCCGGTACGCCGTAGAGCTTGATGAATACGAAAGGCGAACCGGCGATGTAGGCGAACATCCCGGCAATGGCAATCCCGCCCGTCAAGGCATGCCCGAGGAAAACCGAGTCGGTCAGCAGCCTGCCGTATTGGCGCAACGCCCCTGACAGCGGTTGCCGAGGCACATGGGCCGGCAGGCTCTCGGGCAGCCACAGGGCCACGGCCGTCGCCGCCACGGCGCTGAACAGGGTCAGGCCGATGAAGATCGACTGCCAGCCATGCAGGTTCACCAGCCATCCGCCCAGCATCGGCGCGAGAATCGGCGCCAGGCCCATCACCAGCATCAGTTGCGAGAACACCTTGGCCGAGCCCACGGCATCGCATTTGTCACTGACCACGGCCCGGGAAATCACCATCCCGGCACATCCGCCCAAGGCCTGGACGAAGCGTGCGCCGATCAGCCATTCGAGGCTCGGCGCGTAGGCGCAGGCCAGGGAGGCCAGGGTGAACAAACCGACCCCGACCAGCAGTGGAATCCGCCGCCCGAAGCGATCCGCCACCGGTCCGTAGGCCAACTGCCCGATGGACAGTCCGAGGAAATAGGCGGCCAGGGTCAGTTGGATGTGTTTTTCGTCCGTGCCGAAGGCGGTGGCCATGGCCGGGAAGGCAGGCAGGTAGAAGTCGATCGCCAAGGGACCGAAAGCGCTCAAGGCGCCAAGAATCAGAAGGGTACGAAGGTTCATCGGGCGTCCGTCAGGCATCAGTCAGCAGCCCGACAGTCTAGCCCTGCCGGGCGCTCTTGAACATTCCGATAGGTCGCTAACGATTAAAAATATTCAGGCGGGGCTGACCTCGTAGCCTTCTTCCTGGATAACACCGATCAGGATATTGGCCGGCAACGAACTCTGGACCCGGACGGTCCTGGCGCCCAGGTCGATCTGCACATCGGCCGCCGGATCCCGGGCCTGTACAGCCTGGGTGATGGCCTTGACGCAGTGACCGCAGGACATGCCCTGGACATTGAATGTTTGCATCGGGTGACTCCTTGGCAATGGAAGTTGCCGGCAGTTTCAAGCTTGCCATCATGGCAAGGTCAAGTTCTGATAAAAACTGCCGGGCTGGCAATCGGCGTCGCGCTCGGCCAAGCTGCACCTATCAAGGATTCCACACCGGAGGTTCGGCCATGCGCTGGTCAGCGTTCAGCCTGTTTTGCATGTTAGGTTTTTCAGCGATGGCCCCCCAGGCATCGGCTGCCGGCGAAGATTACGGTGTGCTGATCATTTCCCGGGAGCGCCTGGAAGTGTCGACCTCCTGCGAGATCGGTATCTACGTCCAGGATCAGCTCACCGCCCGGCTCTTCCAGGAAGACAGCACCTCCTTCAACTTGCCTCCGGGCCGGTTCTCCCTGCGCCTGAAGTTGCTGCCTGGCCAGGCACCGGGTTGCAATCCGGGCATGCTCGCGCCGGGTTCCCAGGAGATTACGATCAGGGCCGGTGACATCCTGAAGTACCGTATCGCCATGAATGAACAAGGGATGTACCTCAAGCAGGCCGGGCTCGGTTACTGACCCCGCCCGGCCCCCCTGTGGGAGCGAGCCTGCTCGCGATGGCGGTGTATCAGTTGATAGAAGTGCCGACTGACATACCGCCATCGCGAGCAAGCTCGCTCCCACAAAGGCTTTTTGGATTCGCGCTTGACCTTGCCAACATGGCAAGGTTGATCCTGTAGTCATTCACTACAGGGAGCCCGACCGATGTCCGAATCCACCACTTTCGACCTGCCGATTACCGGCATGACCTGCGCCAGCTGCGCCGGCCGGGTCGAACGGGCCTTGAGCAAAGTCGCCGGCGTGAGCAACGTCAGCGTCAACCTCGCCAATGAGCGGGCCCACCTTGAATTGCTTGGACAGGTCGATCCGCAAATCCTGATCGATGCCGTCAAGCGCGCGGGTTACGACGCCAGCGTCTGGCAGGCCGAGCAGCCTCATGACATTCAGCCACAGCTCCAGAATCGTGAGCGTCTGATCCTGGTATTGGCGATTCTGTTGTCCGTGCCACTGGTGCTGCCGATGCTGCTGCAGCCGCTCGGTGTGCCCTGGATGCTCCCGGCCTGGGCGCAGTTCGCCCTGGCGACGCCGGTGCAATTCATCTTCGGTGCGCGCTTTTATGTCGCGGCCTTCAAAGCCGTGCGGGCCGGGGCCGGCAACATGGACCTGCTGGTGGCCCTGGGCACCAGCGCCGGCTACGGCCTGAGCCTGTATGAATGGATCATTGCCCGCCCCGGCAGCATGCCGCACCTGTATTTCGAAGCATCGGCCGTGGTGATCGCGCTGGTCTTGCTGGGCAAATACCTGGAAAGCCGTGCCAAGCGTCAGACCGCCAGCGCCATTCGCGCCCTCGAAGCCTTGCGGCCGGAGCGGGCTATCCAGGTGATCGATGGCGAGGAGCGGGATGTCGCCATCAGCGCCCTGCGTATAAATGACCTGGTGCTGGTCAAGCCCGGTGAGCGCTTTCCGGTGGACGGTGAAGTGCTGGAGGGCCAGAGCCATGCCGACGAAGCGCTGATCAGCGGCGAGAGCCTGCCGGTGTCCAAACAACCCGGCGACAAGGTCACCGGTGGCGCGATCAACGGCGAAGGTCGCCTGCTGGTGCGCACCCAGGCCCTTGACGCCGAATCGGTGCTGACGCGCATCATCCGCCTGGTGGAAGACGCCCAGGCGGCCAAGGCCCCCATACAGAAACTGGTGGATAAGGTCAGCCAGGTCTTCGTCCCGGTGGTCCTGGTGCTGGCCCTGGCGACGCTGGTCGGCTGGTGGTTTTACGGTGCGCCGCTGGAAACCGCGCTGATCAACGCCGTCGCCGTGTTGGTGATCGCTTGTCCCTGCGCCCTGGGCCTGGCGACACCCACGGCAATCATGGCCGGGACGGGCGTGGCGGCGCGCCACGGGATCCTGATCAAGGACGCCGAGGCGCTGGAACGTGCCCATGAAGTCGATACGGTGGTGTTCGACAAGACCGGAACCTTGACCTCCGGTACACCGCGCATTGTCCATTCATGTGCCTTGGACGGTGACGAGACTACGCTGCTGCAAATGGCCGGCGCCCTGCAGCGCGGCAGCGAACACCCCCTCGCCAAAGCCGTACTGGACGCCTGCGCCGAGCGTGGCCTGAGCGTGCCGGATGTCAGCGACAGCCAGGCCCTGCCCGGACGCGGCATTGGCGGCAGCCTCGATGGACGCCGCCTGGCCCTGGGCAATCGGCGCCTGCTGGACGAGTCGGACCTGGACGCCGGCTCGCTGGCCGAATCGGCACAGGCCTGGGAAACCGAAGGCCGGACCGTGTCCTGGTTGATCGAACAAGGCGCGACATCGCAGGTGTTGGGTCTGTTGGCCTTCGGCGACACCCTCAAGCCTGGCGCTCTCGCGACTGTGCAGGCCCTGGATGCACGACGTATTGCCAGCCATTTGCTCACCGGCGACAACCGGGGCAGCGCCCGGGTGGTGGCCCAGGCGCTGGGGATCGTCAACGTGCATGCCGAAGTGCTGCCGGGAGACAAATCCGCCATTGTCCTTGAGCTGAAGAAAAACGCCGTGGTGGCGATGGTCGGGGATGGCATCAACGACGCCCCGGCCCTGGCCGCCGCGGACATCGGCATCGCCATGGGCGGCGGCACCGACGTGGCGATGCACGCCGCCGGCATCACCCTCATGCGCGGCGACCCGCGACTGGTGCCGGCGGCATTGGAGATCAGCCGCAAGACCTACGCCAAGATCCGCCAGAACCTGTTCTGGGCGTTCGTCTATAACCTGATCGGCATCCCGCTGGCCGCCTTCGGCTTGCTGAATCCGGTGCTGGCCGGCGCGGCCATGGCGTTGTCCAGCGTCAGCGTGGTGAGCAATGCGCTACTGTTGAAACTCTGGACACCCGGGCACCTGGAGGACAAACGATGAACATCGGCCAAGCGGCCCGCCAGAGCGGCCTGAGCGCGAAGATGATCCGGTATTACGAGTCCATCGGACTGCTCAAGGCAGCCCATCGGACCGACAGCGGCTACCGGATCTACGGCACCGATGACCTGCACACACTGGCCTTCATCAAGCGCTCCCGGGACCTGGGCTTTTCTTTAGAGGAAGTCGGCAAACTGCTGACCCTCTGGCAGGACCGCCAACGGGCCAGCGCCGACGTCAAGATCCTGGCCCGGCAACACATCGACGAACTGAACCAGAAAATCCGCGAACTGGCCGAACTGCGCGACACCCTCCAGGACCTGGTGGAACACTGCCACGGCGACCACCGCCCGGACTGCCCGATCCTCAAGGAACTGGCGTCGGGGTGTTGCAAGGAAACGGTCAACGCCTGACACCCAGCCCCACAGGGGATTACCGGTGAACACGGATGTTCTGTTCACCCGAGACCAGGGTGCGAGCCTGCTCGCGAAGACGGCGGCACAGTCAACATCCATCCAAGCTGACCCACCGCTATCGCGAGCAAGCTCGCTCCCACAGGTTCTGTGCTAACCAGATAATTCACTGACACCACTAGAACCCAATGTGGGAGCGAGCCTGCTCGCGATGGGGGCGAGACATCCAACATCCATCCAAGCTGACCCACCGCTATCGCGAGCAGGCTCGCTCCCACAGGAGATTGGGTACCCACAAAAAACCCGGCCTTGGCCGGGTTTTGGGTCAACCGATCATTGCATCCAGGGCGGAGGCGGTTCTTCGGTTTTTCCGGGGGGAGCGTCGTCCGCGGCGCGTACGGCCTGGCGGCGTTCCTCGTCGAGGCGGGCGGCCTCGATCTCGCGCATGATCCCGCCGACATCCGCCAGTTCTTCCGGCTCGTCGAACTCACCGGTCAATGCGCTGGCCGGATGCAGGGTGCCAGACTCATACAGCGCCCACATCTCCTTCGCATACCGGGTGCGCTTGAGCTCCGGTGCAAAGCGGCCGAAGTAGGACGCCATGTTGCCCACGTCCCGCTCCAGCATGCTGAAGGCATGGTTGTTACCGGCCGCATCCACGGCCTGTGGCAGATCGATGATCACCGGGCCGGTCGGCGTGAGCAACACGTTGAACTCCGACAGGTCACCGTGCACCAGACCGGTACACAGCATCAGCACGATCTGCGAGATCAGGAACGCGTGGTATTCACGGGCCTGATCCGGCTCCAGCACCACATCGTTCAGGCGCGGCGCCGCATCGCCGTATTCATCGGCCACCAGCTCCATCAGCAGCACGCCTTCGAGGAAGTCGTACGGCTTGGGCACTCGCACACCCGCGTTGGCCAGGCGGAACAACGCCGCCACCTCGGCGTTCTGCCAGGCATCCTCGGCTTCCTTGCGCCCGAACTTCGAGCCTTTCGCCATGGCGCGGGCCTGGCGACTGTTGCGCACCTTGCGGCCTTCCTGATACTCGGCCGCCTGACGAAAACTTCGCTTGTTCGCCTCCTTGTAGACCTTGGCGCAACGCAGCTCGTTGCCGCTGCGCACCACATAAACAGCTGCTTCTTTACCACTCATGAGTGGGCGCAGCACTTCGTCGACCAGACCGTCCTCGATCAGGGGTTCAATGCGTTTTGGAGTCTTCATCAGCTTTTATTCTGGGTCCTTTATGACCAAACACGCGAATGACAGCCGTTATACGGCAATCCTTCCTCCACGGGGAGGGGTTGCCGACCTATGAACCTTCGATGCACACAATGTGCCGATAATCGACCGAGCCGAATCATAGCTGACAGCCGCCAGGCCGTCGGCATCTGAATGCGGCTGTATTTGCGACAAAATTTACGATGAGCCGAAATCCGCTGGCCAGATTCAATGCTTGAACAACTCCCCCGGCGTAACCCCGAACATCCCCTTGAACGCCGCAATGAACGCCGACGTGGAATCGTAGCCACACGACAGCGCCGCAACGGTCACGCTCTCGCCTTCCTCCAGCGATCTGAGGGACGACAGCAGCCGCATGCGCTGGCGCCAGGCGCGAAAACTCAGGCCGGTTTCGCGCTGGAACAGGCGCATCAGGGTTTTTTCCGATGTGCCCAGGCGTTCGGCCCACTCCTGCAGGGTAGTGTTCATTTCAGGTTGTTCGATCAACTCGTTGCACAACCCCAGCAGTCGATCATGGCGTGGCAACGGCAGGGAAAAGCCCACTTCCGGCAGCACTGCCAATTGATCCAGCAACACTTGCACCAGCCGTGCCTCCTGCGTATCGCCCTGTGGATAATCGGCCGGCCACTGACAAAACACCTTGATCAACTCCCGGGCCAGTGGCGTGACCTCCAACACCCGGCATCGATCATTGGCCCATGGGCAACTGTCGCGATGGACATACAGGCTGCGCATTTCCGCTCGCATCGAGGTCACGACCTGATGCTCCAGGTCGGCCGGTATCCAGATCCCCCACTGCGGCGGCGCGAAGAAACTGCCGGCGGCGGTGTGCACGCCGAGAACGCCACTGATAGCGTAGGAAAACTGCACCCAATCATGCCGATGGGCTTGGGTCCACGAACCGGCGCTCAGGCTTTCGACACGGGCATACAGCGGCCTGGGCAATTGCACCAGGTCGGGAATACGCCGCTCGAGCTGCTGATGTCCGTTAGTCGGCATTGATTGGCCTTATGTCGCAAGACGACGGTAAGAAGCGACGTTAGGCTAAGTCATCTCTCCTGACAACCTGCGGTGCCCTATGCATATCTTCCGACACCTCAAGCGCATGGTGACCGACTGGTTCCTGTGCGGCATGTTGCTCGCCACACTGCTGGCGTATTTTTTCCCGGGCTTTGGCGCCACCGGCGGCGCGATGCATGCCGAGTGGGTTGTCAATATCGGCATCTTCGTGGTGTTTTTCCTGCACGGGGTCAACCTGTCCGGCGAGCAGATCCGGCACGGCTTGAAGAACACCCGGCTGCACTTGATGGTGCAGGTGTTTACCTTCGTCGTGTTCCCCTTGATCTGGCTTGCGAGCAGCAAGCTACTGGGCAGTCATGTGCCGTCCCTGCTGATGCTGGGGTTCTTTTACCTGTGCGCCCTGCCCTCGACCATTTCCTCCTCGGTCGCCCTCACCGGCAGCGCGGGGGGTAACGTGCCGGCAGCGATTCTCAACGCGAGCCTGTCCAGCGTGCTGGGGGTTTTCCTGACGCCATTGCTGGTCAGCCTGGTGGTTGGCCGCGGCGATGGCGGTATCGACCTGGGTTCGACCCTGCTCGACTTGTGCATGATGTTGCTGCTGCCGTTGGTACTCGGGCAATTCCTGCGGCGCTGGCTGGCCGGTTTCTTTGGCCGCTACAAGCGTTACACCAGCATCATCGACAAATTGGTGATCCTGCTGCTGGTCTACGCAGCGTTCTGCAACTCCATGGTGTCCGGGATCTGGCAACAGCAAGGCAACGGTGTACTGCTCAGCGCGGTGCTCGGCAGCGCCGTGCTGCTGGCAATCATCCTGTGGATGACCACCCGCACCGCCCGTACCCTGCACTTCAACAATGCCGATGAAATCGCCGCGGTGTTCTGCGCCAGCAAGAAATCCCTCGCCGCCGGGGTGCCGATGGCGGCGTTGATTTTCGGCAACAACCCAGGCCTGGGGCTGATTCTGTTGCCGATCATGATCTACCACCCGATGCAGTTGATCGTCTGTTCGATCCTGGCCGAGCGCTACGCCAGCCAGCGACGAGCGATGCTCACCCAGCAGAACGAGACGCTGCTCAACGCTCGATGATCGCCGTCACGCCCTGGCCGGCGGCGGCGCAAATGGAGATCAGCCCGCGGCCCCGTCCTGCGGCATCGAGCAACTTGGCGAGGTTGGCGACAATGCGCCCGCCCGTGGCGGCAAACGGGTGCCCGGCGGCCAGGGAACTGCCCTTCACATTCAATCGGCTGCGATCTAGAGCCCCCAATGGCTTGTCGAGGCCCAGGCGGGTCTTGCAGTAGTCCGCATCCTCCCAAGCCTTGAGCGTGCATAACACCTGGGCGGCGAATGCTTCGTGGATTTCGTAGTAATCGAAGTCCTGCAGCGTCAGCCCGTTGCGCGCCAGCAGCCGGGGCACGGCATAGACCGGGGCCATCAGCAGCCCTTCGGCACCATTGACGAAGTCCACCGCGGCGGTCTGGCCGTCACGCAGGTACGCCAGGATCGGCAAACCGCGCGCCTTGGCCCATTCCTCGCTGCCCAGCAGCACCAACGAAGCGCCGTCGGTCAATGGCGTGGAGTTACCGGCGGTCATCGTGCCCTTGGCGCTTTTTTCGAAGGCCGGCTTGAGCGAGGCGAGTTTTTCCAGGGTCAGGTCCGGGCGCAGGTTGTTGTCCCGGGTCAGTCCGAGAAACGGCGTCATCAGATCGTTCTGCCAGCCTTCGGCGTAGGACGCGGCCATTTTCTGATGACTTTGCAAGGTCAGTTGGTCCTGTTCCTCCCGGGGAATCTGCCAGGTCTGGGCCATCAACTCGCAGTGCTGGCCCATGCTCAGGCCGGTGCGCGGCTCGTTGATGCGTGGCAGTTCAGGGACGAGGTGCTGAGGGCGCAATTGCAGGAACACCTTGATCTTCTCGGCGGTGGTCTTGGCGCGATTGGCTTGCAGCAGGATCCGGCGCAGCCCTTCGTTGACGGCGATGGGGGCGTCCGAGGTGGTGTCCACGCCGCCGGCAATCGCGCTGTCGATCTGGCCCAGGGCAATCTTGTTAGCCACCAGCAGCACCGTCTCCAGCCCCGTGCCGCAGGCCTGTTGCACGTCATAGGCCGGGGTGGTGGGCGACAGTCGCGAGCCGAGCACGCATTCGCGGGTCAGGTTCACGTCGCGGGAATGCTTGAGCACTGCACCGGCGACCACCTCGTCGATGTGCAGGCCATGCAGGTTGTAGCGCTCGATCAGGCCCTCGAGGGCGGCCGTCAGCATTGCCTGGTTGCTGGCGGTGGCATAAGGCCCGTTGGAGCGGGCGAAGGGAATGCGGTTACCACCGATGATCGCGACGCGGCGTAGCTGTGTCATGAAGAACTCCCCGAGTAGATTCGAATGCGCTGACGGTCCCGAAACAAATGCTGCTTGCGCACAAGCTTAGGCTTTATCTCGTCGATCGAACGACTGATTGCCGATCATGGTCCACACTTGGGAGCTCATCAGCCGGAGTACGTTCCATGTCTGACCGTTATATCGACTTCGCCAATTCGCCCATTGGCCTGCGCCTGGTCGGGGCCCTTGGCCTGCCATCGCCGGTACGTCTGGAACGCTGGCAGGCCGGACGGCTGCGGCCAATCGAGGGTGCGCTGCTGCTGGGCGGCGGGCCGCTGATCGAACCGATCAGCACGTTCGCCAAGCGCCTGACCGATGCCATTTTCGTCTACGGCGCCGAACCGACCCTGGCCACCGAGTGGATCCCCGGCCACGGTCCGAAAATCAAGGCGGTGGTGTATGACGCCAGCCACTTGGTCCAGGCCGATCAGCTCAAGCAGTTGCGGGAGTTTTTCCAGCCACTGATGAAGAATCTCGACCGCAACGCCCATGTCGTCATCCTCGGTCGCGCCCCGGAAAGCCTCACGGATCCCTTCGCCGCCAGTGCCCAGCGGGCGCTGGAGGGGTTCAGTCGCTCCCTGGCCAAGGAGCTGCGCCATGGCGGGACGCTGCAACTGCTCTACGTCGGCGACGGCGCCGAGGCCCAGTTGGAAGGTGCCTTGCGGTTTTTCCTCTCGCCCAAGAGCGCCTTCGTTTCCGGGCAGGTCATTCGCCTCAATGCCTGCCAGACCCAGGTCCAGGACTGGACGCGACCGCTCACCGGGCTCAAGGCACTGGTCACCGGCGCGGCCCGCGGGATTGGCGCCTCCATCGCCGAAACCCTCGCCCGTGACGGCGCCGATGTGATCCTGCTGGACGTTCCCCAGGCCAAAGCCGACCTAGACGCCCTCGCCGCACGCCTGAGCGGGCGCGCCGTGACCCTGGACATCTGCGCCGAAGACGCCGCCAGCCAGTTGATCGAACACTTGCCCGACGGCGTCGACATCGTGGTGCACAACGCCGGCATCACCCGGGACAAGACCCTCGCCAACATGACGCCGGAATTCTGGGACGCGGTGCTGGCGGTCAACCTCAACGCGCCGCAAGTGCTGACCAAGGCCCTGCTCGACAGCGGCACCCTGCGGGACAATGGCCGGGTGGTTCTGCTGGCCTCCATCAGCGGCATCGCCGGCAATCGCGGCCAGACCAACTACGCGGCGAGCAAGGCCGGGTTGATCGGCCTGGCCCAGGCCTGGGCGCCGCTCTTGCAGACGCGCGGTATCAGCATCAACGCCGTGGCCCCAGGCTTCATTGAAACCCGCATGACCGCCGAGATCCCCTTCGCCCTGCGCGAAGCCGGACGACGCATGAGTTCCCTGGGCCAGGGTGGCTTGCCCCAGGACGTCGCCGAAGCGGTGGCCTGGCTCGCGCAGCCGGGCACCGGGGCCGTCACCGGGCAGGCGCTGCGTGTGTGCGGACAAAGCCTTTTGGGAGCCTGACCATGACGATCCAATGGCATGAGGTCAGCAGCGCGCCAGGCATGTCGGGGCTCTACGCGAAAGCCGCGACACGTCGCAAGGTCACGGGCAAGACTTTGCCGGAGACAGGGTTGCGCCAGATGCTCCAGGTCGATCAGCAGCGCCTGGCGGCTTATCGCAAGGTCTGTGGTTTTGTCGACAACGGTCTGCTGCCACCGACCTACCCTCACGTATTGGCGTTCGCCCTGCAGATGCAACTGCTCACCGCCCGGGACTTCCCGTTCCCGCTGCTGGGGTTGATCCACTTGAGCAACCGCATCCGCGTGCTCCGTCCCATGGGCGGCGTCAGCCAGGTGCGGGCCAGTGTCCATGTCGAGAACCTGCTGCCTCACCCCAAGGGCGCGGTGTTCAACCTCGTGACCCGCATCGAAGATCAACTGGGACCGTTGTGGGAAGCCGAGAGCGAGATGCTCTGCAAGGGCGTGCAGCTTGATGGTGCGCTGGTAGAACCGCCCGCGCAGGCGAGCCCGGCGCTGACCGAAGTGGCGCGCTGGACCGCACCCGCCGACATCGGCCGGCAATACGCCAAGGTGTCCGGCGACTACAACCCGATCCACCTGAGCGCCATCAGTGCCAGGATGTTCGGCTTCCCCACCGCCATCGCCCATGGCCTGTGGAACAAAGCCCGGACCTTGGCGGCACTGGATGACCACATGCCCGAAGCCAACCTCGACATCGAGGTGACTTTCAAGAAGCCGGTACGCCTGCCCAGTGAAGTGACGCTGCTGGCGAGCGCGGCGGGGTCCAGTGGGGATTTACAATTGATGGGATCGGGGGAGTTGGAGCATATGACGGGGAAATGGCGACCGATTGCCTGAGGCAGGCGGTGGGTCAGCCTGCATCTATGTTGAATGGACTGCCGTCATCGCGAGCAGGCTCGCTCCCACATTGGATCTGCAGCGACCAAACATCGGTGTTCGACACAAATCCCCTGTGGGAGCGAGCTTGCTCGCGATAGCGGCGGGTCAGTTGCACTTATGTTGAATGTGCCACCGTCATCGCGAGCAAGCTCGCTCCCACATTTTGGATCTACAGTGAACAAGACATCTGTGTTCGACACAAATCTCCTGTGGGAGCGAGCCTGCTCGCGATAGCGATGGTCACCGCGGCGGGTAGTTGGACAGGATCCGCCCCACCGTCTCGCGCACCGCGTTGTCGCGGTCAGCCGGGTTGGGTGAGCTGCTGACCAGTCGCTCATCACTGCCGCGCCAGACCAGCTTGCCGTCCTTGCCATCGAGTAAGTCGATCTGCACCGTGGCGACCTTGTAGCTGACGTTGCGGGTTTCGTTGTACATCGGCCCGCCCCAGTAACCATTCCAGGGCCCGCCCCAACCGCCACCATAGTTGGTGGTCACTTGTTGCTGGCGGTCTTCGACGATCAGATAGGCCTGGACCAGGACATCGCCGCGCCCACCCGCGGCAGGGCGCAGGCCGCGCTGGTCGAGCTGATCGGCAACGGCCTGGCGGATTCGCTGTTCGGTCAGGTCGCTCTTGATCCGCGGATCATCCGGACGGTACTGCAACGCCGGGTCTTTCCAGCTCCAGCTTCGGTAGGCCGCAAAGTCGCGGCTGGTATCGAAATCATGGTTGACCTGATTGGTCGCACAGGCGCCGAGCAGCAGGGCAAGGCCCAGTAGAGCAAGACGACGGAACATCACTCTTCTCCTGTTGCGTAATCAACCTGGTGGATAGGCCGACATGGCCTTCTCCACCGCCTCGCGAATGGCATCGGTGTTATCACCCGGACGGCCCTGTTGACGGGTCTCGGCGCTGGCACTCCATACCGGTTGGCCGTTGCGGGCGTCGAACAGGTCGACGCGAACCACCACGACCTGCTCCTGATACGTGCGCACGACCGGCACGGTGTTGTACATGCCGTAGCCGGGACCGTAGCGGTTGTAGCCACCGTAGTAACCCGAATCGTAATCTTCCCGAACCTGGCGCAGGCGGGTCTCCAGCCGCAGGTCGGCGCTGACGAACAGGTCGGCCGGCCGGTTGTCATGCAGCGGACGCAGGCCGCGCTGGTCAAGGGCGTTGCTCACCGCCTCGGCCACCTGGGCCGAGTCCGCCCACGCAGTACCCGCCGGCAGGCGTCCGTTGAGCCAGGCCCAACTGCGATAGCGCCCATAGTCACGGGGTGCCGCCGGGTATGCGCTGCGGTCGAACACCGTGGCAGCCTCGGGCGGGGCCGGTGGCAATGGCCTGGAGGTGGCGACATAGGGGTTGGGGCCCTGGCAGGCCGCCAGCCCCAGACATAACATCAGTAATCCTGTACGGCCTTGCATTTCGCTCTCCGATCAGAGGGGACGGCAGATCCAGTGCAGGTAACGTCCCAGCCCGGCAAACGCGGGATGGCGACGGTGGGCCAGCTCCATTTCCAACAATTGCGGCAACTCGACCCGGCCCTGGAACTCCACCGGCATGTAGTCGTGAAAAACCCGCACGCCACTCTGGCTTTCGACCTGCCACGCACCCTCAAGTTGCGCCGCCAATTCTCGCGGATCAAGGGGTTGTTGCGGCGTCAGGCTCTGTTTTTCACCGGCCATGTCGTTTTTGCGCAATTTGCGGAAATGCCCCTTGAGCAAGTTGCGATAAACCAGCGCGTCCCGGTTGTAGAACGCCAGCGACAGCCAGCCGCCGGGTGCCGTGAGTTGATGCAGCACCGGCAGGATCGTGTGAGGCTCGGCCAGCCACTCCAACACCGCGTGGCACAGCACCAAGTCGTACGGCTCGCTGAGCTGGCCCAGCAGTGCCTGCCATGGAGCCTGGATGAAGGTTGCCTCCTGGCCGGCATCGGCAAACCGCTGGCGGGCGCCTTCGAGCATGGGCGCGGCCGGCTCGGCCAGGGTGACCTGATGGCCGCGCTCGGCCAGCCACAACGACATATGACCCAGGCCGGCGCCGATGTCGAGCACACGCAAGGGGCGCTCCGGCAATACTTCGAGCAGATCGGCCTGGAGCACCGCCAGGCGAATCGCGCCCTTGGCCCCGCCATAGATTTTTTCGGCGAAGCGCGTGGCCAGTTGATCGAAATGACGGTCGCTCATTGGCCGAACCGCCGCTCGCTGTCGGCCAGTTTGCTGCGCACCACGGCGTCCATGTCCAGACCCAATTCGCTGCACAGCAGCAACAGGTACAACACGATGTCACCAACTTCCTGCCCAGCGTGGGCCAGTTTGTCGGCCGGCAGCTGGCGCGACTGGTCCTCGGTCAACCACTGGAAAATCTCCACCAGCTCGGCCATCTCCACACTGGCGGCCATGGCGAGGTTTTTCGGGCTGTGGAATTGCCGCCAATCGTTGCGATCACGAATGGCGTGCAGGCGTTCAGTCAGTTCAACAAGGTTCATCGGGCTCTCCTGGATGCCCATAGCTTCCGGGGGATGACAGGGGAAGGCAAGCGTCTCGATACGAAGCGGCAATTTGCCCCATAATCGAACGAACACGGCGCCAACAGCTCCTACAATCAGGAAGCCAAGGCTTGTTCTCTTCATCAGGATGCAAACATGCAGGTAGAAAGCTTTTTCGAATGGCTCGGCCAGGCACTCGGCTCGATAATCCGTTTCATCGTCGACCTGCTGAGCGGCCTGTTCAACACCCTGGCCAATGCCGGCGGCAACTTTGTCGACGGCCTGTCGCGAGCGCTGGGCATGGACACCTCAATCATCAGCATCATCGCGCTGATCCTCGGCCTGATGCTGCTCTACTCGGCGATCCGCGCGTTCATGCGTGCGTCGATTGTGCTGGGGATTATCTGGCTGGTGCTGGGGCTGTGGTTGTTGAGTTGGATCATTCACTGACTCAAGGATCACCGCCTGCCCCGGGACAGTGTGATCTCCTGTGGCGAGGGGATTCATCCCCGCTGGGCTGCGAAGCAGCCCCAAAACCAGGCTCTGCGGTACATCTGGTAAACCGCGGCAGCCGGGTTTACGACTGCTGCGCAGCCGAGCGGGGCGGTGCGACGTTTCGCTAAATCCCCTCGCCACAAAAGCCCTCTGTTTATTCCATTCCTTCAGGTGTAGGCCCGGGCTACACCGCCTTGCGCCGTTGCCTACAACTACGCCAGAATCCGCCGGCTTGTGCGCCTTGGGGACGGGTTTTATTGTTTCCTGGTCGCTGACCAATCAGCGATCGGGTTTAGCAGCTCGGATAACATCAAGGCACGCCAGTGTCGCCATTTGAACAGTCTTCAGTATCGGACTGGCAGCATTATGGCGGCTATGCGTGGGGCACTTCGGTGCGCCGGGTTCCTTGATGCCTGGTCTGCTAACCCGCGTACAGCCGCCACCCAACTCGTTTAGCAGCGAAGGATGATGGCTCCACTCATCAAGGAGATTCACCATGTTCAAGGTAACCCCCAACCCACCGGTCAGCGATTCAACATCCCCCAGCGATCCCACCGACTCAACAGCCTTCGACAAAGCCGCCAAGCGCGCCCTCGATTTCTACCTCAAGCCCGAACCGCCCGAAACCGACCCAGGCCAGCTGTTCACCGTTGCGAACGGCATCGACACCGAATGCCTGCTCGCCAACCTCAGCGAAACCCTGGCCTCGGCCAATGCCATGGCCGCTGACCTGGCCTTCGACCTGGACGGCTCGCGCCGTCACGTGGCGCTGGGCATCCAGCAGTTGATCGAGCTGGGTGGCTTATTGGCAAACCGGGCGCTGGATAACGTAGACCCACGCTAGCCGAAGCAACACATCACCTTGTGGCGAGGGGATTTATCCCCGCTCGCGTAGGAGCTGTCGAGTGAAACGAGGCTGCGATCTTTTGATCTTTCACTTGAAACTCAAGTGGCAGGGGAAAGATCGCAGCCTCGCTTCGCTCGACAGCTCCTACAGAGTCCGGCGGGGATAAATTCTCTCGTCACAAACCCGCTACAATTGCGCTCCATCAAGGAGCCCCCATGCCCAACCTGCTCGCCGACTGGCGCGACCGCCTCACCCATCGTCGGGTCTGGGCGTTGGCCGCGCCGATGATTCTTTCGAACATTTCCGTGCCGCTGGTGGCGTTGGTGGACAGCACGGTCATCGGCCATTTGCCGCATGCCCATCAGTTGGGGGCGGTGGCGGTCGGGGCGAGTTTGTATACGGTGCTGGCCTGGGCCGTGGGTTTCCTGCGCATGGGCACCACCGGGTTCGCGGCCCAGGCGGCCGGGCGGGGTGATGGCGCGGCGTTGCGCCAAGTGTTGTTGCAAGGCCTGCTGCTGGCGATAGGGTTGGCAGTGGCGCTCGGAATCGTCGGGGTGCCGTTGAGTAACGTGGCGTTGCATTTCATGCAGCCGTCCGCCGAGCTCAATCAACTGACCCGGGACTTCTTCTATACAAGGCTCTTCGGCCTTCCGGCGGCACTGGCCAGTTATGCGCTGGTGGGGTGGTTTCTCGGTGCCCAGAATGCCCGGGCACCGCTGGCGATTTTGCTAACCACCAATCTGGTGAACATCGCCCTCAACCTGTGGTTCGTACTCGGCCTGGACTGGGGTGTGGCCGGTTCCGCCCGGGCTTCGGTGATTGCCGAATGGACCGGGGCGCTGGTCGGCCTGGCCCTGGCCCACAAAACCCTGCGGGCCTGGCCCGGACAGATTGTCTGGGCGACCCTGGGCTTGTGGCAGAGCTGGCGCCCGCTGCTTGCGGTGAACCGGGACATTTTCATTCGCAGCCTGGCCCTGCAATCGGTGTTTTTTCTGATCACCGTGCAAGGCGCGCGCCTGGGGGATGCGACCGTTGCGGCCAACGCGCTGCTGCTCAACGGGCTGTTGCTGACCGCCCACGCCCTGGACGGCCTCGCCCATGCCGTCGAAGCGCTGTGCGGCCACGCCATTGGCGCCCGCGACCGCCTGGCGCTGCGCCGCTCACTGGTGGTGGCCTGCGGTTGGTCACTGATTGCTAGCATCGGGTTTGCGCTGTTGTTTCTGCTCGCTGGGCACCTGTTCATCGACATGCAGACCGACATCCCCGACGTGCGTGACACTGCTTACCGCTACCTGCCCTATCTCGCCGCCCTGCCGCTGATCGCGGTCTGGAGCTATGTGCTCGATGGCTTGTTCATCGGCGCCACCCGTGCCCGGGAAATGCGCAACGGCATGTTACTGACCTTGTTGCTGGCGCTGCCTTTTGCCTGGGCGCTGCAAGGGTTGGGCAATCATGGGCTGTGGATCACCTTCCTGTTGTTCATGGCGTTGCGCAGCCTGACCCTCGGTGGCATCGCCTGGCATTTGCAGCGGCAGGATCGCTGGCTCGCGGCCCAAGCCGAATAACGCTTCACTCCTCATCGCCTTGCCACAACCGTCGCAGATACTCGAGCCGCTCGCGTTGGGAACCGCCCGCCAGTTCTGGCATAGGCCGGGCCTCGGGGTATTGCAGGCGCAGCCACAGCCAGCCGTCGAGGACTTCCCGTTCGGTGAACCCCAGTTTCAAGCCTTGCTCCAGGCAATCCCAGAGCGCGCGATATTCACGCCCGGTGGCACGCGACCACTGCCAGGCGTGACGCTCCAGCAGGCATTGCTGCAATTTGCCCTGCTGCCGGGCGCTGAGGCTGTGTTCGTTCTCCAGTGGCGCCACGGGCAACCGGGGGTTGGACAGTTGCTGCCAACCCTGGCAGCCGATGGCCCGGTCGGCCCAGGTACCGCCGAACCAGCGCAGCAAACGGATGGGCCCCAGCCAGCAACTGAGCTCCCCGGGGTCGCAGCCGTCGAAAAAATAACTGGCGGTGTGAGGGTTGTAATAGCTCAGCAGCGCCTTGTGGTGAGGACCCAGGGTCACCGTCAGCATGCGTCGCAGATGCGCCAGCAATTGCGTGACCGGCGATTCGCTCACCAACAACAGCCCTGGCCAGGAACCGGCGTCGAGATGGCATAGACTGGCCAGGGCCGGTGATTGCTGCAAGTCCACCAGCAGCGGGCCATGCTCCTTGAGCCCGTGCCATTCGGTGTCTTCGAACAAGGCAAAGCACCTTGTTTGCGGGAACTGCTCTTGTAGACGCTGCGCCGCCCTGGGAGCGCCGGGTAGGTCGAGCAGCAGCCAGTGGGGGGTTGATCCGGACAGGCTCGCAGCGCTCATGGCACGGCACCCGGGTTGCGCCGCGTCACCAGTCGGCAGGTACAGATCGGTTGGTCACAGGAACCGAAGCTGCCGCCTCCGGGGAGCAGGCACAGCAACACCAACGGCTCGGCCGCCTGGATCGCGGACAACAACATCGGATCGGCTCCGGACGGCCAGGGTGTTTCGTGGGCAGTCGAGTCCGGGGACATTTCATCGGGTGTCTCAGCAGCGAGCGGCACGTCGAGAAACGCGCTGATCATGGGGCGATCCGGGTCACCTTCACGGAAACTCACCAACACCTCGGTGCCCGCACGGAAGGTGTCTGTCGCGCAGGCAGCCAGCTCGGGCGCCAATGGCAGCCAGCAATGACTGGGACTGGCCCCCTCCCCCTGATAGACCCAATCGAACTGCACCGCCACCCGCCCGACCATCTGCAACGCCGGCTCGTCCACCTCCACGATCCATCCGCGCTGTCGGCCCAGCATGCGCGGCTTGGCAGGAAGCCCGGTCGCCACGAACGGCAACCCCCAGGGAACGGCCTGAAAATGGCTGCCATAGCCCCAGGCATCAGCCCGGTGCTCGACTTTCGTCAGCAGCCAACGCAGGTTCCAATCGGCAAAAGGATGCCCCGTCAGCGACAGTACCTGCCCGCTGTACAAGCCCATCAGGTCACTGCTGCCCTGGGCGACCTGCTCTCCCGTGGCGCTGGTTTGTACGTTGAAGACCTGAATCCCCGGAGTCGCTCCGTAGCCGGCCTCGTCGACCGGGGAAAAGCCGCCCGCACTGTCGGCGAACACCAGGCACTGCCCGTCCCGAGCCTGTTCGAAGTAGAAGTGGATGCCCGTCTGGGCACACACCCGCTGGAGAAATTGCAGATCCGACTCACGGTACTGGGTACAGAAATCCTGCGGCGGATAGTCGCCCTTCAGATCCAGGCACAGCTGACGACCGCCAATGCCATGGGCCTTGAGTACCTGGCGGATGATCTGCGGCACCGTGCAGTCACTCAGTACCCGCTGATTGAAGCGCTGCGCCAGGCAGGCCAGTTTCGGCCCGATACGCAGGCGACAACCATCGCCGGGACGGTGCTGCACAAGTTCGTGAATCTGCCCGTGGATGCCCCCGCCCGACGCCCCGAAACTCAACCAGACGCTGCGGTACAACAGGCCCGCCAGGTCTGGCGGCGTGTTGCCGGGCGACAACTCCAGCTCATAGGCGAAAGGCTCGCTGATGGCTTCGCTACCCATGAAGGCCGAAACGACAAAGGGTTCGGGCAGACCGGCTATCTCCAGACGAAATGATGGCTCGCAGGCTGGATCGGACATCGGCGTATCTCTACAGGAGGGGCGGCCGGGGATTCTCGCTGAGAGCCATGGCGGAGTAGAGAGCCCAAGTACAAGTTAGGAAAGGGACTACATGAAATGAGGACAGCGCTGGGTAAATGACCCGGCGTTCGGAAATAACAGCGGCACAAATAAAAACGCCCTCCAGGCCTATCCGAAAAAACCCGCGATGCGCGGTGAGTTTTCTGACAGACCCGGAGGGCGATGCCGATCAATCAAGGAGAAGACGCGCCCCGCTGGCATGCGTAGACGCTGTGTAGGAGCTGCCGAGTGCAACGAGGCTGCGATCTTGCCCCAGACAATTGAGTCGAAAGCGAAAGATCAAAATCAAAAGATCGCAGGCTTCGCCAGCGCCTACAGGACCCCGTGATCAATGAGCATTCATCTGCACATCAGGACGACAAGTACGACGAACGCGTCAATCCCAGGCGCAGGGCATCGAGGAACTGGGTGCGCTCGGCGGCGCTGATGCGGGCGCTGGCACATTTGTCGCGGTAGTGGGTCATCAACTCCTCCGGCGACAGGTGCACGTAGCGCAGCATGTCTTCGATGGTGTCGTGGGTTTCAATACCGGCGTGGTACACGCTGCCGTCGGCGTTCTGGTAGATGTTCACCGAATCGGTGTCACCGAACAGGTTGTGCATGTCGCCAAGAATTTCCTGATAGGCACCCACCAGGAAGATCCCCAGCAGGTAGTCTTCGCCGGGATTGAGGGCATGGACCGGCAGGCTGGTCTCGATGCTCTGCTCGTCGACGTACTGCTTGATCTTGCCATCGGAATCGCAGGTCAGGTCTTGCAGCACGGCGCGGCGCAGCGGCTCTTCGTCGAGACGATGCAGCGGCAGGATCGGCAGCACCTGGCCGATGGCCCAGGTGTCCGGTAGGCTCTGGAACACCGAGAAGTTGCAGATGTACTTGTCGGCGAGCTTGTCGTTGAGTTCATCCAGCACCTGGCGATGGGAGCGCTGGCGCGCCTTCAACGAGTTGTGCAGGCGACGGCACACGGCGAAGTAGCATTGCTCGGCCAGGGCTTTTTCCGCCAGGGTCAGCTTGCCGTCGGCGTACTGGGTGGCCACGTCGCTCATGTAGTGGGTGGCGCGCCAGTAGGTTTCGGTGACCATCTCGATATCGGTCGGGCCCAGCAGGTCAACCAGCCACTGCACGGTTTCCGGCAGCTCCTGCTTGTTGTCGATCACCGGCATGTCGTCGACGTGTCTCTCCACATCGGTCACCTGCACCACCAGCATCGCGTGGTGCGCAGTCAGGGAGCGACCGCTTTCGGAAAAAATGTGCGGATGCGGCAGGCTCTGGGCATCACAGAATTCCTTGAGCATGCCGACCACGACACCGGCGTAATCGTCCATGTCGTAGTTGATCGAACTGGCGTTGCGCGAATGCGTACCGTCGTAGTCCACGCCCAGGCCACCGCCGACGTCGATGTGATCCACCGGCAGGCCGAGGCTGCGCAGTTCGCCGTAGTAACGGATCGCTTCCTTGAAGCCGTGCTGGTAGTCCGCCAGGTTGGCGATCTGCGAGCCCATGTGGAAATGCAGCAGGCGAATGCCCTGGTCCAGGCCGGCAGCGCGGAAGCGCTCGACCACCGACAGCAACTGTGCCGCAGACAAGCCGAACTTGGACTTCTCGCCACCGGTGTCGGCCCATTTGCTCGACGCCAGGGACGACAGGCGCACCCGCAGGCCAACCTGTGGCTTGACCTTGAGCGATGCGGCCTCTTCGATCACCAGGCCGACTTCGGATTCCTTTTCGATCACGATGAACACGTTGTGACCGAGCTTCTGGCCCATCAGCGCCAGGCGGATGAACTCACGGTCCTTGTAACCGTTGCAGACGATGGTCCCGCCCTTCGGTGCCAGGGCCAGCACCGCCAGCAGTTCGGGCTTGGAGCCGGCCTCCAGGCCGATGGAGACGTTCTGGGTGGCGATGATGTTCTCGATCACCGCTTCCTGCTGGTTGACCTTGATCGGATAGAGCGCGGTGTACTGGCTCTGGTACTCCAGGCGCGCGATGTTGCTGTCGAAGGCGCCGGTGAGCTGGCGCACACGGTCTTGCAGGATGTCGGGGAAGCGCACCAGCAAGGGCAGCGACAGACCGCTCTGGCGCAATTGATCGACCTGCTCGAACAGATCGATAGGCGAACTCTCGGGACCGTTCGGACGAACTTCGACGCGACCGGCGTCATTGATCGCGAAATACCCGGCCCCCCAATGGCGGATCCCGTAAACACTGCGGCTGTCCGCAACTGTCCATTGGCTGCCATCGTCTTTGCGTGTGCGTCGTACGGACATCGAAGTCCCCTATAAAAGAAGTCAAAATGCACCATCCGGTCGGAGGCTGGCGCAGTCTAGAGAATGGAAATGACGATTTGCCTGCAAGCAGGGTAGACCGTGCGTGCAGCGCTGAGTTTAGAAACCGTTCAGAACAGGCTCTGTGAAAACCCTATGGGCGACCTCGAACATCGGGTTCGGATCAAGCCGGAGCGGTTTTCACAGAGGCTGCTAGCCGCCGGATTTTTTCGCCTTGAAACCGTGCTTGATCAGTTCCGCCAACAACAGCTCGACATGATCACCCTGGATCTCGATGACACCGTCTTTCAACGCGCCACCGGTGCCACAGCGTTTCTTCAACGTGGTGGCCAGATCCTTGAGCGCGTCTTCGGCCAACGGCACGCCGGTGATCGTGGTCACCGTCTTGCCGCCGCGGCCTTTGCTTTCACGGCGTACACGGGCGATACCATCACCAGCGGGGATGACGGTCTGTTTGCAGATGCAGGCATCCACCGGCTGACGGCAATCGGGGCAATGACGACCGGCGTCGGTAGAAAATACCAAGCCGCCCAAGGCGGCGAAGGATGCGGCTTTTTTGGCCACCGGCAATCCTCTCGGGAGGACAAAGACTGGTCGGGGAGTGCCTCGACCGCGAAGCCCCACTCAGGCAGGGGCAGCGCTACTGGACCGCAGACGTCGGTTCAGCTTGAAAAGTCGCGCAGTGTAACGGCAAAAAGCCGACTTGCTAAGGGCCAATCCGCGCCAATTTACAGCTTCTTTGCGACACCACGCAGATAACGCTCGAGCGCCGCCAACGAGTCCGGGCAATAAGGCTTGTGCTGGATTTCATCCAGTACCTGTTCGATCGGCATGAAGCGCGCTTCGAGCACTTCTTCGGGCTGCAATACCAGCGGACCGTCCCACACCGCCGAGAACGCCGAGCACCACAGGCGACTGCCGGGGTCTTCGAAATAGAAATGGTCGTGGGCGGTGAGTTGCACCCCGCTCACGCCCAGTTCCTCTGCCAGTTCACGGGCCGCCGACTCGGCGTAGGACTCATGGGCCTGCACCATCCCGCCCGCCGCCACGTCCCAGAAACCGGGATAGATGGCCTTGCTCAGGGTTCGCCGGTGGACGCACAGCTCACCCGCCGAGTTGAACAGCATGATGTAGGTGCCACGCCCGATCAGGCCGCGCTCACGCAGATCCGAACGCACCAGGCTGCCGAGCAGGTTGTCGTGTTCATCGACCCAAGCGATCAGCTCGGCATCCGAGGCCACTCGGTGAGCGGCCTCCCGGGGGCTTTCGTTCATGAATCAGCCCTGGTTCAGCAATTGCCGCAAATCGATCACCGCCGCGTTGGCCCGGGAGATGTAGTTGGCCATGACCAGGGAATGGTTCGCCAAGACACCGAAGCCGCTGCCATTGAGGATCATCGGGCTCCAGACCGGCTCCTGGGAAGCTTCCAGTTCACGGATGATCTGCCGCACGCTGACCGTAGCGTTCTTCTTCGCCAGCACATCGGCGAAGTCCACTTCGATGGCGCGCAACAGGTGGGACAGCGCCCAGGCCTGGCCGCGCGCTTCGTAGAAGACGTTATCGATCTGCATCCACGGGGTCTCGACCACTTCTTCATCCACCTCCGGCACCTGCCCCGGCGCGGTGACTTCGGTTTTCAACGCGGTATTGAGCTTGACCCGACCCACGCTGGCCGACAGGCGCTGGGACAGCGAACCCAGGCGAGTGCCGACATCCCCCAGCCAGTTGTTCAGGTTATCGGCGCGGGCGTAGAACAACGCGCTTTTCTGATCAGGATCGGACAGGCGCGCCTGATAGCGGCTCAAGGAGTTGATCCCTTCCTGGTACTCCGATTCGCTGGAGGGCAGCACCCAGCTGCGGTTATCGAAGTTGAAACGCGGCTCGGCCTTGGCCAGGTCGGCGTCCTCGGCGGACTGGGACTGGGAACGGGCGAAGTCCTTGCGCAAGGCGCGACTCAGGTCGCGGACCTGCACCAGCACGCCGTATTCCCAGCTCGGCATGTTGTCCATCCACAGGCCGGGTGGAAAACGGTCGTTGGAAATGTAGCCGCCCGGCTTGGTCAGCAAGGTTCCGGCCACGGTCTTGAGGGTCTCGACGGTGGTGTAGCCGACCACCATTTGCCGGCCGTCCTTCTCGGCCGCCGCCTGGGCATTCTGCTGCACGGGAAACAGGGCGGGCTCCTGGCTCCAGTACCAGCCGATGGCGATGGTCACCAGCAGGTACAGGCCGATCAGCGTGGCCAGCGCGCGGCTGAAAAACAGCCCACCCAGGTAGCTGCGGGTGGCCGATTTCGACTCGGCGGCACGTTCAGGTGCGCTGCCCGCGCGGTTTTTCCAGTCCAGCATGGCGATGTCCCTTCAATCACTTGAGTTCACGGTTCGACCACAACCCTACGCCATCGTGCCTGATTTGAAACGCGATAATGCTACGCGGATCATGCCGGCCAAGGCGGGGCAGTCGGATGGCAACTATAAAGGAAGCGCGACCATCGGCCTACGAAACCGACCGGTCACAAACTGAATGTCGCTGCCGGGTAGATTATTGACGTACGACACTCATGCATTTGAAAAGAGATGCTAGCATAGAGCCACCAGTCGACCTCAGCATGTTTCTAACTAAGTAGTCAGGATAATGACCGAGCCAGAAGACCCCAGCCGTGAGCGCCTCAAGCACCACTTTGCCCAGCGGGTAATTCATCAGGCTCGTCAGATCCTGGAGATATGGCAGCGCCTGCAACGCAGTGAATGGTCCAGCACTGATCTGTCGGAGCTCAGCGAAGCCAATCTGCGTCTGCTGCGTTTTGCCGAGCGCTTCGAACAGCCGGAGCATTCCCAACTGGCTCAAGGCATCAGTCAGTCGCTGCAAGCGGTGGATGCCAATCGCGGGCGGCTGAGCAGTCACCTGATCACCGAGATCAATCGCCTGATGCAGCGCCTGTCCCGCACGGGCCTGCGCCATGGGGACCAGCTCGAACAAACCTTCTTGCCGCCGTTGCGCAAACCTATCTATGTGTTGCTGCAAGACCATGACCGTGCCGAGCGCCTGGCCAAGCAACTGGAATTCTTTGGCCTCAGCGCCCAGGCGTTGGAGAGTGTCGCGGCCTTTCGCGCCTCGATGGTCGAGCGCCTGCCGGCGGCGATTGTCATGGATGTGGACTTCAGCGGCCCCGGCATCGGCCTGAAACTGGCGGCCGAAGCCCAGCAAGGCCTGGAACAGCCCATGCCGCTGTTGTTCTTCAGCCTACTGGAAACCGATACCCCGACACGTCTGGCGGCCGTGCGCGCCGGCGGGCAGGAGTTCCTCACCGGTACCCTCGACGCATCGAGTCTGCTGGAAAAGATCGAGGTGCTGACCTGCGTCGCCCAGTACGAGCCCTATAAAGTGCTGATCATCGATGACTCCCGTGCCCAGGCCCTGCACACCGAGCGCCTGCTCAACAGTGCCGGCATCGTGACCCGCACGCTGATCGAACCGATCCAGGCCATGGCCGAGCTGGCTGATTTCCAGCCCGACCTGATCATCCTCGATATGTACATGCCCACCTGCACCGGCACGGAACTGGCGAAGGTGATCCGCCACAATGACCGCTATGTCAGTGTGCCGATCATCTACCTGTCCGCCGAAGATGACCTGGACAAGCAGCTCGACGCCATGAGCGAGGGCGGCGACGACTTCCTGACCAAGCCGATCAAGCCCCGGCACCTGATCACCACCGTGCGCAACCGTGCGGCGCGGGCCCGCAACCTCAAGGCGCGGATGGTGCGCGACAGCCTCACCGGCCTGTACAACCACACCCACATCCTGCAATTGCTCGAGGACTGCTGCTTCCGCGCCCGTCGCGAAGGCAAGCCCCTGAGTTTTGCCATGCTGGACATCGACCATTTCAAACGGGTCAACGACAGCCACGGCCACCCCATGGGCGACCGGGTGATCAAGAGCCTGGCGCTGTTTCTCAAGCAGCGCCTGCGCAAGACCGACTTCATCGGCCGCTATGGCGGCGAAGAGTTCGCCATTGTCATGCCGGACACCGACATCAAGGACGCCTGCGCGGTACTGGATGAAATTCGCCAGCGCTTTGCCGAAATCCACTATCCGGCCCAGCCCCATGACCTATGGTGCACCTTCAGCGCCGGCGTGGTGGAGATGAGCGAGGAGTCCGACAGCCTGATGATGGCCAGCGAAGCGGACGAAGCGCTGTATCGCGCCAAGCACGCCGGTCGCAACCGGGTACAGAGCGCAAGGCAAAGTGCCACTTTTTCATCGGAATCCACCGACTCAGTCATAAAGCTGTAATTTAAACGCAATAAATTCAGGCACTTACGATTCTGCTGCGGTAGACCTTCGATGCGCCTGAAACTGCTGACCAACCTCAATACCCTGTTGTTGCTGGCCGTGTGCCTGGGCCTGGGTGCCACGCTCTGGTGGTCCCAGGCCGCCCTGGAACGTCCCTACCTGTTGATGGAGCGCTACCTGGGCCTGTCACGGCAATTCCAGGGCGAGGTGGCGCGCAATATCGAGGATTACCTGGCCAGCGGCGACGCCTTGCGCCTCAGTGCGGCGACCCAGTCCCTCGAAACCCTGCAAAAAGACCTGGAGCAGTTTCCTGCGCAACTGGCCAAGACGCTTCGGCCGAGCCTGTCGAGCCTGGACGGCTTCAGCAAGACCGATCTGCTGGCCGCCGGCAAACTGGCCGGCGACCCTCAGGCGTTGCTGTTGCAGGCCGAACGTGAACTGGGCGCCAATCTGGACCAGCTCGCCCAGTATGCCAATGGCGCCCCAGGCTACTTGCCTCCGTTATTCACCGCGTCGCAGCACCTGGCTCGGTTGTCTCTGGCACGGGACAAACTGGTCAGCAGCGGGCGCAGCGAATTGGCCGCTGATGTCGAGCGGGAACTGGCAAGCATCCGTGCACAGGCCGAGCAACTGGACAGCCTGCCGCTGCTGGGCGTGACCACCAGCAGCGAATCCGCCGGCGATGATTTCGCTGCGCTGATGGGCCTGGAAAACCAGGAAAAAGCCGTCGCCGAAGACGCCGGCATTGCTCTCAAGCGCGAGCTCAACAGCCTGCTCGGACGCTACCCGGCGGAACTGGCGCGCACTCGCGAACTGATCCAGAAGCGCACCGAACTGAGCAATGCCACCCACGTAAAAACCGCTGACGTGCAACAGGCAATCGATGCCCTGGAGCCTGTGGTGCGTGCCCAGCACGGGCAGATTCAGGGCGAGGTGCGGTTGATCCAGGGAGTGATGATCGGTCTGATCCTGTTGATCGCGCTGCTCATCGACACCTTGCAACGACGTCTGGCCCGGACCTTGACGCACTTGGCGCCGGCCCTGTCGACCTGGGCCGAAGGCGACTTCAGCCGCGACATCCATGTGGGCGCCAGCAATCGCGAACTGCAAGACATCGAAGCGTCACTCAACCGGCTGCGGGCTTATCTGGCAGACCTGGTGGGCACCATTCACCTGAACGCCGAACAGGTCGCCGGCAGTAGCCGGACCCTGGCCGAGCTCAGCGCCGAGATGCACAGCGGCGCGGAGTATCAGGCCGACGACACGGCACTGATCCGCGATTCCCTCAGCGAACTTGAAGCGACGATCCAGCAGGTGGCCGGCGATGCCAGCCAGGCCGCCGACGCCAGCCGCAGCGCCGGGCACGCCGTGGAACAGGGGCAGAAAGTCATCGGCTTGAGCCTCACCGGATTGCATGCGCTGGTGGGCGAAGTACAAGGCAACGCGCAGATGATCGAACAGTTGGCCGAGGAATCGGCCACCATCGGCGGCGTGCTGACGGTAATCCGCTCGATTGCCGACCAGACCAACCTGCTGGCCCTCAACGCCGCCATCGAAGCCGCCCGCGCCGGGGAAATGGGCCGGGGCTTCGCAGTGGTGGCCGAGGAAGTCCGTTCCCTGGCCCAACGCACGGCGGGGGCCACGGCCGAGATCCAGACCCTGATCGCCCGCCTGCAATTGGCCGCGCGCCAGTCAGTCGATGGCATGCGCGCCCAAGTCGAACACGCCGAAGCCACCGCCAACCAGGCCCAAGCGGCCGACGGCGCACTGGACAAAATCGTCGACGCCATCCAGACCATCGCCGACACCGCCGTGCGCATCGCCGAAGTCACCGCCCAACAGAGCGGCGCCGTCAGCGAAATCCGCGATCACAGCGAGCGGATCCACCAACTGGGCGGGGAAAACCTGCTGCGTATCGGCCAGGGACGGGAACAGGGCGAGAATCTGCTGGTGCTGGGTGGGCAGTTGCATACGGCGGTGCAGGCGTTTCGGGTTTGACTGCCACCGACAATCCCATGTGGGAGCGAGCTTGCTCGCGATAGCGGTGGGTCAGCTTGCATGGATGTCGGATGTACTGCCGTCTTCGCGAGCAAGCTCGCTCCCACCCTGATCTCGGGTGAACCCAATATCCATGCCCACCACCAATCCCTTGTGGGAGCGAGCCTTCTCGCGATGGCGGTGGGTCAGATTGCATGGATGTCTGATGTACTGCCGTCTTCGCGAGCAAGCTCGCTCCCACCCTGATCTCGGGTGAACCCAATATCCATGCCCACCACCAATCCCTTGTGGGAGCGAGCTTGCTCGCGATGGCGGTGGGTCAGCTTGATCGGGTGTTGAATGTGCTGTCGCCATCGCGAGCAGGCTCCCACAGGGTTCAGCGTGATCCGTGAAGGAGCAGTGACCGGATCCCAAACCATGGTCACAAATTTTTCGCAAACATCGGTCATCGTGCTGGCTATTGCCGAGAACTGGACAGTCATTAAGGCTTTGCGGCATAGTCGCCGGGTTCTGACACCTGCTCACAGATAACAAGGAACAGCGGATGGCGACCCTTTTGGTCCTGCATGGACCCAACCTGAACCTGCTGGGCACCCGTGAACCGGGCGTCTACGGAGCCGTGACACTGGCCCAGATCAACCAGGACCTGGAGCAGCGGGCCCGCGCCGCCGGCCATCATCTGCTCTATCTGCAAAGCAACGCCGAATACGAATTGATCGACCGCATCCACGCCGCCCGTGGCGAAGGCGTGGACTTCATTTTGATCAATCCAGCAGCTTTTACGCATACAAGTGTCGCATTACGTGACGCGCTGCTGGCGGTGAGCATCCCATTCATCGAAGTGCATCTGTCCAACGTGCACAAACGCGAACCTTTCCGCCATCACTCCTACTTCTCCGATGTCGCGGTGGGAGTGATCTGCGGCCTTGGCGCCAGCGGTTACCGACTGGCCCTGGAGGCCGCCCTAGAGCAGCTTGAAAACCAGGCAACAGCTTGAACAACAAGCGTTAAACGCCCCTGACCGACCCTTGGGAGTTGATGATTCATGGATATCCGTAAAGTTAAGAAACTGATCGAATTGCTGGAAGAGTCCGGCATCGACGAGCTCGAGATCAAGGAAGGCGAAGAGTCCGTACGTATCAGCCGTCACAGCAAGACTCCGGCTCAGCCGTACTACGCACCTGCGCCGATGCAGGCTCCGGTTGCCGCGCCTGCCGCCGCTGCCGCTCCAGTGGCTGCCGCTGCTCCAGCAGCACCTGCCGCGCCTGCGCTCAACGGCACCGTCGCCCGTTCGCCAATGGTGGGCACGTTCTATCGCAAGTCTTCGCCAACCTCGCCATCCTTCGTTGAAGTGGGCCAGACCGTGAAGAAAGGCGACACCCTGTGCATCGTCGAAGCCATGAAGATGATGAACCACATCGAAGCTGAAACCAGCGGTGTGATCGAGTCCATCCTCGTTGAAGACGGCCAGCCGGTTGAGTACGACCAACCGCTGTTCACCATCGTTTGAACCGCGGAGAGCCTTTGATGACTGCGAAGCTGGAAAAAGTCCTGATCGCGAACCGCGGCGAGATCGCACTGCGGATCCTGCGTGCCTGCAAAGAGATGGGCATCAAGACCGTCGCCGTTTACTCCAAGGCCGACAAAGAGCTGATGCACCTGGGCCTGGCAGACGAATCCGTCTGCATCGGCCCGGCGTCTGCCGCGCACTCCTACCTGCACATCCCGGCGATCATTGCCGCTGCCGAAGTGACCGGCGCCACCGCCATTCACCCGGGCTACGGCTTCCTGGCGGAAAACGCCGACTTTGCCGAACAGGTCGAGAACTCCGGCTTTGCCTTCATCGGCCCGAAGGCCGAAACCATCCGCCTGATGGGCGACAAGGTTTCGGCCAAGCACGCCATGATCGCTGCCGGCGTGCCGACCGTTCCGGGGTCCGACGGCCCGCTGCCTGAAGACGAAGAAACCGCCCTGCGCATCGGTCGTGAAGTCGGTTACCCGGTGATCATCAAGGCCGCCGGCGGCGGCGGTGGTCGTGGCATGCGCGTGGTACACAAGGAAGAAGATCTGATTTCCTCGGCGAAACTGACCCGCTCCGAAGCAGGCGCGGCGTTCGGCAACCCGATGGTCTACCTGGAAAAATTCCTGACCAACCCACGCCACGTCGAAGTCCAGGTACTGTCCGACGGACAAGGCCAGGCCATCCACCTGGGCGACCGCGACTGCTCGTTGCAACGTCGTCACCAGAAGGTCCTCGAAGAAGCGCCGGCACCGGGCATCGACGAGAAGGCCCGCCAGGAAGTTTTGGCGCGCTGCGTCAAGGCGTGCATCGACATCGGCTACCGCGGTGCCGGTACCTTCGAGTTCCTCTACGAGAACGGTCGTTTCTACTTCATCGAAATGAACACCCGTGTTCAGGTGGAGCACCCGGTTTCGGAAATGGTCACCGGTATCGACATCGTCAAGGAGATGCTCAGCATCGCCGCCGGCAACAAGCTGTCGTTCACCCAGGATGACGTGGTCATCCGCGGTCACGCGTTGGAATGCCGGATCAACGCCGAAGACCCGAAAACCTTCATGCCAAGCCCAGGCACGGTCAAGCATTTCCATGCACCGGGCGGCAATGGCGTTCGCGTCGACTCGCACCTGTACAGCGGTTATGCCGTTCCGCCGAACTACGATTCGTTGATCGGCAAGCTGATCACCTACGGGGCGACCCGCGACGAAGCCATGGCGCGCATGCGCAATGCGCTGGACGAAATCGTGGTCGACGGGATCAAGACCAACATCCCGCTGCACCGCGATCTGGTCCGTGACAAAGGCTTCTGCGAAGGCGGCGTCAACATCCATTACCTGGAACACAAGCTGGCCCACGAGGCTTGATGTCCCAAGTGATGTAAAAAAGACCCCGGTCCTTTGGCCGGGGTCTTTTTTTGCCTGCCAACCGATCAGCTCAACACCACCGTCGGGAAGGCTTGCGCTTCGATCTGCGCCGAAGTCACCGGCCTCCCCTGCCCCGTGCTGATGGCACCACTGGAATTGGCCACCAGGGGCTCGTTGCGCACGCGCCTCATGAACCCCCGTGCTCGCACCGACACCGGGTCGGCGCTCTTTTTCGCTCGCGCCAGCACCGGTATGTAGTAGCGTTCGACCTGGCCCCGCGATGTCTTGAACACCGAAGTCACGCCACTGCGCAGATCCAGCGCGACACCATAGGTATTGCCAAAACAGGACGAGTACGACCAGTGATCCCACGTGGGTTGCAGGCCCTGGCGCCGCATTGCCGACCTGACCCGCCCGCCGATGTCAGTGCCGGTCAGCCAATCCCCGCCCACCAGACTGGCACGAATATCCTGCGCCGCTCCGCCCAGGCGCTGCGTCACGTCCCGCAGACAGCGTTCGATCAGCGCACGGATATTGTGATCGAAGTGAATGACGGCCCCCATCCTGGTGGTCGGGTTGTACAGCGAAGCGATCACGCAGGTCTGCGCGTTCAGGGAAAACAGATAGTTGTCCGCGACCGCCTCGCTGAACCTCGCCACCACCGCCTCGCCCTGCAACGCTCCCCTTGAGACATCCGGGAAGACATGACCAGCAAACACCTCCCGCAAGTCATTCACGCGCCCAAGGTAGGACACCTCGCCGTTTCCACCCAACAAGCCCGGCCTGTTGTAGACCCACTTGCCATTCGGCAGCCGACGCAGGGGTTCCTGATAAAGCGCCCCGGGATTCCTGGCATCCACCAGGCGCAGACCGTCAGAAGAAGGATCCTTCTTCACCCGGTAGTACCTGCCCTTGCGCTTGATGAAGTAGATGTCCCGCGGCTGTGACGCACTGGACGGGCTACGCCAGGTGCCCTTGAAAATGCCCTGCGCAGTCACCTCTGTCAGATTTGCTGGCACTTCCTTGATGGCCTGATGGGGCTTGAAGCGTATGGGCCGCAGCGTCGGATCACTCTCTTTGGCAGCAACCGAGGCCGCATGCCTCAAGCGTCGGGCGGACAACGATGCAGGCTTCACGACCTGCGTCAGACGCCTGGCAGCGCCCACGATCTGCGGCCCAAACGCGGCGAACAACGCTCCCCAGGCCGCGAACATCCAATGCCACAGGGCGCTTTCCGTGTCGCCCTGGACATGCGCCTCGATGGCCTGCCCGGAACTGACGGTAATGAGGGCGATATCCAGCAGCAGGACAAAAGGGGGATACACCATGCATACCGGGGCTGACGCAAAGAGCAGGCCCTTGATGACCTGGCCCTCGATCACTTTGGTACGGCTGGTGGTGACATCCTCCACATCAGTGACGCTGCGCTCGATATAGGCATCGAACTCGGCCCGGATATCGATCACCCGATTGAGTTCGCGCAACGTATCGACGCGAGTGCTCGCCGTCGCCAGGGCCTCCAGCGAGCGCCGTACTTTTCCCCTGGCAGTGAGTGCCACCCGGCCCAGTACGTAATCATGCAGCTGCGCAGCGACCCCGGCGGAAAAATCCCGATACCGGCGAAACAGGACGCCATCCGGCGCGTCGGGCGTGTACAGCCAGGATGAACGTTTCGGCTCGAAGTAGGTGAACACGTAAACGCCCAATACGACATGTCCGTCGACAGTAAACCTGACCACACCCTCTCGTTTCACCGCAGCCCCCGGATATTCAGGGCCGGACACCGGCACCGGCTCCCCCAGCAGGGTGACTTGCCGGGTAAGCCACCAGAACTCCGAATCGTCCACCAGGCACTTGCCCTTCGCGACACGCAGATCCCGGTCCATGCGGATCAGCAACATGTGACGGTAGGTATTGCGGCGCTTGGCATAGTCCGCAGAGTCAACGTTGAGGAACCGGGCGCGGATCTGTTTCCCATAATTTTCCCCTACATAAGCCCGACGGATATAGAGCGCCAGCTCGGCACTGCGGACCTGCCGCAGGTCCTGCCCGACCGAGGAGCGCACGCCTTTGCGGGGATTGTCGATACCCGAGTTGTCGTCGTACCCATGGATGACAAGATCCAGCAGGCTCGCGGTCCGCGTGTCACGGCCTGCAAGCCCCGGGCTGTAGTCGATGAGGATGGTGGCGGGATCGACCGACGCCAGGACGCCCTTGCTGCGCAGGTATGGCGCGATCGCCTGCGCGATGGTGCGCTTGGCGAAGTCCGCGAAGACTTCAAAATCCGCAAGTTGCTCGTTGAATGCCCTCTGATGAACCAGCAGCTCCTGACTCAAACTGCTGATGTTGCGACGGGACTCAAGCGGCAGGGCGGAGTACCAGCGAGGCGACTCGTCCAACTGCACCTGCGCCAGGTTATTGGCCAGCCCCATGGTCACGGCGTCTTCCAGGCAGGCCCTGAACCCCATCGCCCCCGATCTGAGGTCCTTGCCCGAATCCCAGGAAACCGGCTTGTCCAGCACGCGGGCAAAGTATTCCCGGGCCATCTCGCGATCATTGGGGGACAGTTGCTGCGACAGGTACTCGCGCCCAGCCTCATTCCGGGTCCATGCGCCTATTTCCACGCTCACGGCCCACATCGACGGCAGCTCGATCCACTCCTGGCCATCCGGCTTGGCGGGGGCATACAGCAACAGGTCACCTTGCATGTCCTCGCGGAAAAACAGCAACAGGTCGGCACACCTCGAGCCATTTGGCAGCGCAAGACCCGTGACACGCAACTGGCCGGCGTAGCCGTCAGCCTCCTCGTCCTCCCACAGGGCTTTGAGCGCGTCATGATTGACCGCCTTCAGATGCCCCGCGCAACGCGCCACGAACGCGCTTTGCCGCAGTCGGGCCGCGAGCCAATCGAACATGGCACGCTTCAGATCCGCCCGATCGTATCGATCAGTCAGCGCCTGCAAGTACCCGGCGGGCGCATCCACGTCCGCCAACAACTGGCCGACAAAAGCTGAGGAAAGGGGCTGGTTGCGCAGCATCGCGCCGTTTTCCACCAGCAGTACCGACACGGCATCCGACCTTACCGGGCCCGCCGCCAGCAAGTCGCTCAGGCTGTGACGTTGTATGGGCTGGTCAACCACCGTTCTCCATCGCAGCCTCACCCGAACGCTGTCCGGCTCGACGTCCATGTCCAGCTCATGCCTGACATACGCCTTGGCCTGTTGTCGGGCGAAGGCTCGTAGCGAGCCCAAGCCATCGAGCCATTCATCGACCCGTGCCTGCGCCTGCGAGGTCCGTTCCTGAAGCACCTGCAGCGACGCTCGCTCGGGCTCGTCCAACACCCGCAGCCAATGAGGCAGCTGCAAACGTGCCAACGCATCGAGATCCCGGCGCTCCTGCGCGGTGGCCAGTGCAGTCAATTCCCCCATGCGACGCCAGGCGTCCTGGAGCGTTTCGATGCGTTCTCGCAGCTCATCGACGTCCAGCCCTGCCAGTTGCTCAGGCTGAAAAATCCTGTCGATGGCCGTCATGTGCTCATTCAGTTTCTGCTGGACCACGCCCTCGAGGGAGACGTCGCCTGCGGTCATGCGCCAATAACGACGCAGGTAGTCCTTATAGTGCTGAATGCCGCCCCAGGCGACGGATTCCACCACCTGGACAATGACCTCCCGACGTTCGGCCGCGAACCCCAGATCGGCGCCGCCAGGCCAACGGGCGGGGATGTCCTGTTCTTCGTCAGGCACCAACGGCTTGTCGTCGATCATCCGTTGCAGCACCGTGTCCAGCAGGGTGCCGATGAAGTGTGGATCGATATTGCCTTCCTGATAACGGGTACGCAGTTCGACCAACAGATACTCTTCCAGCACTTCCAGCAAGCTCATCTGAGCCTGCAATCGCGTGTCGATAATGGCCTTCCAGCGCGCCAGTCTTTCCAGAACGGCTTGTGCGGTTTCCGTCTGTGGGGTAGATACCGGCCCCGCGCCATTCACCTTGCTTTGCCCTTCGGCGGTGTTGTCCATCACGTTCCTCCCTGTTGTGTGGACCCTCACCTTATCCGCCGGATAACACCTCCATGTCATACATATATATATCGAAACACCCCGCCGGACGGCGTTGGTGAGCGGTGCTCGGAATCAACCGCACGGCCACCGGGCTTATCCACTTTGACGGCAACCTGGCGTACACTGCGCAGCTTTCGCAGCCTTGGGCTGCTTCCTGTAGATTTATTTCCAAAGGTGCCCGCCATGCCTTGGCTGCAAGTACGTCTGGCCATCAGCCCGGAACAAGCCGAAACCTACGAAGATGCGTTTCTTGAAGTAGGCGCCGTATCGGTCACCTTCATGGACGCCGAAGACCAGCCGATCTTCGAGCCGGAACTCAATACCACCCCGCTGTGGTCCCATACCCACCTGCTGGCCCTGTTCGAAGGTGGCACCGAAGCGGCCAGCGTGCTGGCCCACCTGGAACTGCTGACCGGCAGCCCGCTGCCCGAACACCACAGCGAAGTGATCGAAGACCAGGACTGGGAACGCAGCTGGATGGACAACTTCCAGCCGATGCGCTTCGGCCAGCGACTGTGGATCGTACCGAGCTGGCACGCGGCGCCGGAACCGGACGCCGTCAACCTGTTGCTGGACCCGGGCCTGGCGTTCGGTACCGGCACCCACCCGACCACCGCGCTGTGCCTGGAATGGCTCGACGGCCAGGACCTGAAGGGCTGCGATGTGCTCGACTTCGGCTGCGGTTCGGGCATCCTGGCCATCGCCGCACTGCTGCTGGGTGCCAGGGAAGCGGTCGGCACCGACATCGACGTCCAGGCCCTGGAAGCGTCCCGTGACAACGCCGGGCGCAACAACATTGCCGAAGCACTGTTCCCGCTCTATCTGCCGCAGGACCTGCCCCAGGTCCAGGCCGACGTACTGGTGGCCAATATCCTCGCCGGACCGCTGGTTTCCCTGGCACCGCAACTGTCGGGCCTGGTCAAGCCGGGCGGGCGACTGGCGCTGTCGGGCATCCTGGCCGAACAGGGTGAGGAAGTCGCCGCCGCTTATGCCGCCGACTTTGACCTGGACCCGATCGCCAATCGTGATGGCTGGGTGCGCATCACCGGACGTCGGCGCTAGAATGGCCGCCTGTATTCACCGGATTGCCGCATGACTGACAGCTTCGTCACCCAGTGCCCGCATTGCCACACCAGTTTTCGCGTCAGCCATGCTCAATTGAGCGTGGCCCGCGGGGTGGTTCGCTGCGGCTCGTGCCTGCAAGTGTTCAATGCCGCACGGCAATTGCTGGAACAACGAACTGCCAGGGAGCCCGCTCCCAGCGCCGCAGCGCCCACCCGGCCTGCCGTCGTTGAAACGCAGCCACGGGCGATCAGCCAGAAACAGTGGACCGCCGCCGAGCTGGATCTCGATGATCTGGACAAGGAACTGGCTCGCCTGGAACGGCGTGACAAACGGGCGCCGGACTCCTTCGGCCGACGCCGTGAAGATAACCTGAGCGCACAGCGGGACCACCTCTCCGGCGACCACGAGCCCTGGTCCGACAGTCTGTACAGCGAGTCCGCCGCCGAGCGCGCGCAGGCAATGCCCCAGCTCCCCATCGAACCGTTCGCCCCCCATGAGCCCGTCCGGCCGCCGCGCACCGAGCCATCCCTGTCCTTGCCCCTGACGCTTGAACCTCTGGAGCCGGACGATGAACCTGATGTCCCGCTGCAACTGGCGCCGAACGATGAGCCAGACGAACACCTAGAACGCCTGTCCGCCACCGATGCAATCGACGACATCGACGAAGAGCCGACGCAGCCCCGCAAGAAACGCGAACGCCATGAGCCCGGCATACGCGCCGAAGCTCTCCAGGACCTGGACGACGACCCGCTGCAGCTGGATTGGCGCAAGCGCCGCTCGCCCTGGGGTCGACGCCTGCTATGGAGTCTGCTGATCCTGCTGGCCGCCACGGCGCTGGCCGGCCAGTACATCGCTTACCACTTCGAGGAACTGGCCCGCCAGGACCAGTACCGCCCGTGGTTCCTGCAGATCTGTCCGACCATCGGCTGCGACGTACCGTCCAAGGTCGACATCGCCAAGATCAAGAGCAGCAACCTGGTGGTGCGCAGCCATCCGGACTTCAGCGGCGCCCTGGTGGTGGACGCGATCATCTACAATCGTGCGCCCTTCTCCCAGCCTTTTCCGCTGCTGGAACTGCGCTTCGCCGACCTCAACGGGCACCTGATCGCCAGCCGTCGTTTCAAGCCCGGCGAATACCTGGGCGGTGACCTCGAGGGCCTGGGGGAAATGCCGCCCCAGACGCCCATCCACATCGCCCTGGACATCCTCGACCCAGGCCCCAAAGCGGTGAACTACAGTTTGAGCTTCCACTCGCCCGAGTGAAGCCGCCGGGGGCCAGTCGATTGACGGCAGCTTTCTGACCCACCCCACCCGGACCAAACCGCTGGCGATAACAAAATAGCTGTTCAGATTTTATCCAATTCGATCTTTATCCGGTCATCGAGAGCGGGTATCATGCCAACCCTTTTTCGAAGTCTCATGATCCGGCCCCACTTCAGGGAAGTCCTATGTCGGCGGTACGCATCGGCCCATACACACTGCAGAACGGTCTGGTTCTCGCCCCCATGGCGGGCGTCACCGATCAGCCCTTTCGTCAGTTGTGCAAGCGGCTGGGCGCAGGTCTCGTGGTTTCGGAAATGGTCACCAGCGACATGACCCTGTGGAACACCCGCAAATCACGTCTGCGCATGATCCACGAAGGTGATCCCGAGCCCCGCTCGGTGCAGATCGCCGGTGGCGATGCCCAGATGCTGGCGGACGCGGCCCGGGCCAACGTGGCGCTGGGGGCGCAGATCATCGACATCAACATGGGGTGTCCGGCCAAGAAGGTCTGCAACAAGGCTGCAGGCTCGGCGCTGTTGAAGGATGAAGCCCTGGTTACCGAGATCCTGCAGGCGGTCGTCGCCGCAGTCGATGTGCCGGTGACCCTGAAGATCCGCACCGGCTGGGACCGGGAGAACAAGAACGGCCTGACGGTGGCGAAGATCGCCGAACAGGCGGGAATCACGGCGTTGGCGGTCCATGGCCGCACCCGTGCCGACCTGTACACCGGCGAAGCCGAGTACGACACCATCGCCGCGATCAAGCAGGCGGTGTCGATACCGGTGTTTGCCAACGGCGATGTCGACTCGCCCGAGAAGGCCCGGTACGTGCTGGACGCGACCGGTGCCGATGGCCTGTTGATCGGCCGGGCTGCCCAGGGGCGGCCATGGATTTTCCGTGAAATCGAACATTTCCTGCGCACCGGCGAAAAGCTCGCTGCGCCGCAATTGTCCGAGGTGGAACGAATTCTGCTGGAGCATCTGGCCGCGCTGCATGCCTTCTACGGAGAAGTCATGGGCGTACGCATCGCGCGCAAGCATGTGGGCTGGTATCTCGCAACCCTGCCGGGCGCCAGGGAGTTTCGCGCCCGCTTCAATCGTTTGGATGGTACGCAAGCACAATGCGCCGACGTTCAGGCCTTCTTCGCTGAACGTTACAAGAGCCTGACAGGGGACGAAGGGGTGGCCGCATGACGATGATGACCGAGACTTTAGTGAGTGGAACAACACCCGTGAGCGACAATGTGAATTTGAAACAGCACCTCAATACGCCCAGCGAAGAGGGTCAGACCCTTCGCGGGAGCGTCGAGAAGGCGCTGCACAATTATTTCGCCCACCTTGAGGGCGCTGCCGTCACGGATGTGTACAACCTGGTGCTTTCCGAAGTCGAGGCACCCCTGCTCGAAAGCGTGATGAACTACGTCAAGGGCAACCAGACCAAGGCCAGCGAAATGCTGGGCCTGAACCGCGGAACCCTGCGCAAGAAACTCAAGCAGTACGATCTGCTGTAAGCATTCAATCAAACCAGAAAGGCGCCCGCGTAAAAAACGGTCGCCTTTTTTGCTGACTTCCCTTGCTTTTGATGGAAATTGAAATGACCGACCAGACCACCCGCCTGCCGATCCGCCGCGCCCTGATCAGCGTCTCCGACAAGACCGGGATCCTCGAATTCGCCCGCGAGCTGCAACAGCTGGGCGTCGAGATCCTTTCCACTGGCGGGACCTTCAAGCTGCTGCAGGACAACGGCGTCGCCGCAGTGGAAGTCGCGGACTACACCGGCTTTGCGGAAATGATGGACGGCCGGGTCAAGACCCTGCATCCGAAAATCCACGGTGGGATCCTGGGTCGTCGCGGTATCGACGACGCCATCATGAACGAACACGGCATCAAGCCGATCGACCTGGTGGCGGTCAACCTCTACCCGTTCGAAGCCACCATCAGCAAGCCGGGCTGCGACCTGCCGACCGCCATCGAGAACATCGACATCGGCGGCCCGACCATGGTCCGCTCGGCGGCCAAGAACCACAAGGACGTGGCCATCGTGGTCAACGCCAGCGACTACACCAGTGTGCTGGAGAACCTCAAGGCCGGTGGCCTGACCTACGCCCAGCGCTTCGACCTGATGCTCAAGGCCTTCGAACACACCGCCGCCTACGACGGCATGATCGCCAACTACATGGGCACCGTGAACCAGGCCGCCGAGACCCTGGGCACGGAAGGTCGCAGCGAATTCCCGCGCACCTTCAACACCCAGTTCATCAAGGCCCAGGAAATGCGCTACGGCGAGAACCCGCACCAGAGCGCGGCGTTCTACGTGGAAGCCAAGCCTGCCGAAGTCGGCATCGCCACCGCCACCCAGTTGCAAGGCAAGGAACTGTCGTTCAACAACGTGGCCGACACCGACGCCGCGCTGGAGTGCGTGAAGAGCTTCGTCAAGCCGGCCTGCGTGATCGTCAAGCACGCCAACCCGTGCGGCGTGGCCGTGAGCCCGGACGCCGAGGGCGGCATTCGCCAGGCCTACGAACTGGCCTACGCCACCGACACCGAGTCGGCGTTCGGCGGCATCATCGCCTTCAACCGTGAACTGGACGCCGAGACCGCCAAAGCCATCGTCGAGCGTCAGTTCGTCGAAGTGATTATCGCGCCTTCGGTCAGCGAAGAAGCTCGCGCCATCGTGGCCGCCAAGGCCAATGTGCGCCTGCTGGCCTGCGGCCAATGGTCGGCCGACCGTGCGCCGGCCTGGGACTACAAGCGCGTCAACGGCGGCCTGCTGGTACAGAGCCGTGACATCGGCATGATCGGCAGCGCCGACCTGAAGGTCGTGACCCAGCGCGCGCCGAGCGAGCAGGAAATCAACGACCTGATCTTCGCCTGGAAAGTCGCCAAATACGTCAAGTCCAACGCCATTGTCTACGCCAAGAACCGCCAGACCATCGGTGTCGGTGCCGGCCAGATGAGCCGCGTGAACTCGGCCCGCATCGCCGCGATCAAGGCTGAACACGCCGGTCTGCAGGTGCAGGGCGCCGTCATGGCTTCCGATGCATTCTTCCCGTTCCGCGACGGTATCGACAACGCGGCCAAGGTCGGTATCACTGCGGTGATCCAGCCGGGTGGTTCGATGCGTGATGCAGAAGTCATCGCAGCCGCCGACGAAGCCGGCATTGCGATGGTATTCACCGGCATGCGCCACTTCCGCCACTGATACACCCATTGATCGTGCCCACGCTCTGCGTGGGCACGCAGCCCGGGACGCTCCGCGTTCCTGGACGCAGAGCGTCCGTAGAGGCATTCCCACGCAGAGCGTGGGAACGATCAGCCCCAATCAGCGTCATCCGAGGTTTTTGAAATGAATGTTTTGATCATTGGCAGCGGCGGCCGTGAACATGCCCTGGCCTGGAAAGTGGCCCAGGACCCGCGCGTACAGAAGGTGTTCGTGGCGCCGGGCAATGCCGGTACCGCCATCGAAGCCAAGTGCGAGAACGTCGCCATCGACGTACTGGCCCTGGAGCAACTGGCCGATTTCGCCGAGCAGAACGTCTCGCTGACCATCGTCGGTCCGGAAGTGCCGCTGGTCGCTGGCGTGGTCGATCTGTTCCGCTCCCGTGGCCTGGACTGCTTCGGTCCGACCGCGGGTGCCGCACAGTTGGAAGGCTCGAAAGCCTTCACCAAGGATTTCCTGGCCCGGCACAAGATTCCGACCGCCGACTACCAGAATTTCACCGACATTGAGCCGGCCCTGGCCTACCTGCGGGAGAAAGGTGCTCCGATCGTGATCAAGGCCGATGGCCTGGCCGCCGGCAAAGGCGTGATCGTGGCCATGACCCTGGCCGAAGCCGAGGACGCCGTGCGCGACATGCTCGCCGGCAATGCCTTCGGTGATGCCGGTTCCCGAGTGGTGATCGAAGAGTTCCTCGACGGCGAGGAAGCCAGTTTCATCGTCATGGTGGACGGCAAGAATGTCTTGCCTATGGCCACCAGCCAGGACCACAAGCGCGTCGGCGACGGCGACAGTGGTCCGAACACCGGCGGCATGGGTGCCTATTCCCCGGCTCCGGTTGTCACCGCCCAGGTGCACCAGCGCGTCATGGACCAGGTGATCTGGCCGACCGTGCGTGGCATGGCCGAGGAAGGCAACGTTTACACGGGTTTCCTCTATGCTGGCCTGATGATCGACAAGGCTGGTAACCCAAAAGTCATCGAATTCAACTGCCGTTTCGGCGATCCTGAGACCCAGCCGGTGATGTTGCGCCTGCAATCGAGCCTGGTGCTGCTGGTCGAAGCCGCACTGGCCCAGGCGCTGGACAAGGTCGAAGCCCAGTGGGATCCACGTCCGAGCGTCGGCGTCGTATTGGCGGCTGGCGGTTACCCGGGCGACTATGCCAAGGGCAGTGCGATTCGTGGCCTGGACGCCGCGGCCCAGCGGCAAGGCAAGGTTTTCCATGCCGGGACTGCGTTGAAGGACGGCCAGGTCGTCACCGCCGGCGGTCGCGTGCTTTGCGCCACCGCCATGGGTGCCAGTGTCGACGCCGCTCAGCAGCAGGCCTACACGCTTGCCGCCGAGATCGATTGGGAAGGCTGCTTCTACCGTAAGGACATTGGCTATCGTGCCATTGCCCGCGAGCGTGGCGAAAATCTGGAATAACCCGGTCTTTCAGCCAGGCAGGGCTCCGTGGCCCTTGCCTGTCTGTCCGGGCGCCGCGCATAGTTATAATCTGGCATCAACCTACGAAGGGATTTCGCCGTGCGCTGGCTCAGGATTGCCATAGGCTTTACCGTCACCCTGCTGACGCTGCTCTGCATGCTCCCGGCCCAGGCCGCGCCAGGCAGTGGCTGGGCGGTATTGCTCGACGAACAGGGCGACCTGAAGCTGAGCGACATCCGCTCTGCCCGCTACACCAACCAATTCAGTCCCATCGACCTCGACCGCCTCCAGGCCGCCGAGCCCGATGGCGCGCTGTGGCTGCGTTTCCGGCTGGCTCCCGACAAACACGAACAGATCCTGCGCATCTTTGCGCCCGACCTGTCGCGCCTGAATCTCTATGCGCTGGACGGCGATGCCCTGGTCGATCAACAGATCACTGGCAATGCCTTGCCCCGTAGCGAACATACGGTGCCCAGCAGCGATTTCATGTTGGCCTTGCCCCGCAGCGATAAACCGCTGGACATCTACCTGCGACTGGCATCCCGGCACGAACTGCGTCCGTACATCACCCTGCAGCCGGCCATCATGGCGGCGGCGGATCAGAACCAGACCCTGATCTATGGCTTGCTGTTCGGCTGTATCGCCATGCTGATCCTGCACAACCTCACGCGCTACGCCTACACCCGCTCACGCAGTTGCCTGTGGTTGGCGGCGTGTGAGGGGCTGCTGATGCTGAGCCTGGCCCTGTTGCTGAACCTGGCGGGAGGCTGGCTGCCCGACTGGCCGGCGGTGCAGACACCGGGTGCCTACCTGGCCCTGCTGCTGACCGCCCCTTGCGGCCTGATGTTCGCCTATCGTTTTTTTGCGCCCCTGGGACCGCACCCGCTGAACCGGCTGCTGCTGGGGGACATCGTGCTCATCATGCTGTGCAGCCTGTTGCTGTTGTTCGTCAACACACTGCCGCTCAATATCATGACCTATGCGCTCGTGGCCCTGGCCGGCCTGAGCATGCTGTTCGTCAGCGCCTGGCACTGGCAGAAGGGCTACCGCCCGGCACGGCTGTTCGTCGCGGCCATGGTGGTTTTCAACCTGGGCACGCTGATCATTCTTCCCGCCCTGCAAGGCCTCACGGAGGTCGCACCCCAAGGCCTGATCGTTACGCTGCTGGTGTTCATCTGCATCAGCGGCCTGCTGATGAGCGTCGCCCTGGGTGAACGCCAGCGTTCCATCAACGAGAGCCGTTTCAGCATCAGCCGCGACCTGGCGGCGAGCAATGCCGAGATCAATGCCAAGGCGGAATTCCTGGCCAAGATCAGCCACGAGATCCGTACCCCGATGAACGGTGTGCTGGGCATGACCGAACTGCTGCTGGGCACGCCGCTGTCGGTCAAGCAGCGCGACTACGTGCAGACCATCCACAGTGCCGGCAACGAGCTGCTGACGCTGATCAACGAGATCCTCGACATTTCCCGCCTCGAATCCGGCCAGATCGAACTAGACGATGTGCAATTCGATCTCAATGCGCTGATCGAGGATTGCCTGAGCATCTTCCGCGCCAAGGCCGAGCAGCAGAATGTCGAACTGATCAGTTTCATCCAGCCCCAGGTGCCAAGGGTCATCAGCGGTGATCCGACACGGCTGCGCCAGGCGCTGCTGAGCCTGTTGGAAAACGCCCTGAAGAAGACCGATGAGGGCGAGGTGCTGATCGTCGTGGCCCTCGACGAGCGCAGCAGCGAACCGCGCCTGCGCATCGCCGTGCAGGACAGCGGGCTGCCCATGGACGCCGAAGAGCGCGACACGCTGATGCACGCAGAACTGCACAGCAAGAATTTCCTCTCGGCCACACGCCTGGGCGGTAACCTGGGCCTGGTCATCGCCCGCCAGTTGATCATGCTGATGCACGGCGAATTCGGCATCAAGAGCGGCAGCAACCAGGGCAGCACCTTGTGGCTGACCCTGCCGCTGGACCCCGATCGCCTCGAGCACCCCACCTCCGATCTCGACAGCCCGTTGCAAGGCGCACGGGTGCTGGTGGTCGACGACAATGAAACCTGCCGCAAGGTGCTGGTGCAGCAATGCAGCGCCTGGGGCTTGAATGTCAGCGCGGTGCCATCGGGCAAGGAAGCCCTGGCGCTGCTGCGCACCAAGGCTCACCTGCGGGATTATTTCGACGTGGTGCTGCTGGACCAGAACATGCCCGGCATGACCGGCATGCAACTGGCGGCCAAGATCAAGGAAGACCCGAGCCTGAACCACGACATCCTGCTGATCATGCTCACCGGCATCAGCAACGCACCGAGCAAGATCGTGGCGCGCAACAGCGGGGTCAAGCGCATCCTCGCCAAACCGGTGGCCGGCTATACCCTCAAGACCACCCTCGCGGACGAACTGAACCAGCGCAACAGAGGCCATGCCCCCAACGTACCGCTGAATGCCGGTCCGGCCGCCCCGGTGAAAGTCCCCAGCGATTTCCGCATCCTGGTGGCCGAAGACAACAGCATTTCCACCAAGGTCATCCGCGGCATGCTTGGCAAACTCAACCTGCAGCCCGACACCGCCAGCAACGGCGAGGAAGCCCTCAAGGCCATGAAGGAGCGGCGCTACGACCTGGTCCTGATGGATTGCGAAATGCCGATCCTCGACGGGTTTTCCGCCACCCAGCAGCTACGCGCCTGGGAAGTGGGCAACCAGCGAACCCGCACGCCCATCGTAGCGCTCACGGCCCACATCCTCGCCGAGCACAAGGAGCGGGCCCGTCAGGCCGGGATGGACGGTCACATGGCCAAACCGGTGGAGTTATCGCAACTGCGCGAACTGATCGAGCATTGGGTGGCCCAGCGCGAACAACAGAACCGCACAGCGCAAACGTCCTGAGCCGACAGACGTCACACCGCCTGATAGACTCCCGTCGTCTTCCTCCGCCTTGAGCCCCGACCATGCTCCATGTGCTGTTCAGCGTTTATCTGAAGATGCTGGTGCTCTACAGCCCCTTCTTCGTGTTGTCGTGTTTTATCGGCCTGACCCGTGGCTATTCGCGCAAGGAGCAGCGACGCCTGGCCTGGAAAGTGGCGATCGCGACGCTGGTCTCCAGCGTCTTGCTGTATCTGTTCGGGCGGGTGATTTTCAGTGTGTTCGGCATTACGGTGGATGCGTTCCGTATCGGTGCCGGCAGCGTGCTGTTCATTTCGGCGCTGGGCATGGCCCAGGGCAAGTCGGCCGTACAGACCGACAGTGTCCAGCAGGACGTGACCATCGTCCCGCTGACCATTCCGTTGACCGTCGGCCCCGGCACCATCGGCGCGCTGCTGGTGATGGGCGTGAGCCAGCCGCACTGGGACGACAAACTCATGGCCATCATCAGCATCGCCCTGGCCAGCTTCACCGTCGGTGTCGTGCTCTATCTGTCCAGCCGCATCGAGCGGATCCTGGGTGACCAGGGCTTGCAGATCGTCAGCCGCCTGATGGGGCTGTTCGTCTGTGCGTTGGCGGCACAGATCATCTTTACCGGCGTAAAAGGCTACCTGGTGCCATAGCACCACTGGCCTGTCATGCCTGCTTGCGGCGGTTGAAGCGTTTTTGCAGCACTTCCCGGCGGTGCTCGCCCAGGTATTGCTCGATGTTCGACCTGAACCCTTCGTAAAGAGCCGGGTTGAAGGTCAGGAAGGATTTACCGCGATAGATCTCCCGTGCCGACGATTGCCAGTTCACGAAAAGGACACCGCCGTTATTCGAAGTTCCGGTCTGCCGTATCGAAGTGGACGAGGCGATCAGGATACCGTTGGCCAACTGCTCGCAGGGAATGACGGAGAAGCGGGCCCCCTAGGGCGTCTTGACCTGGCTGTTGAACAGATTGATGGTTTGCTTATCCTGCTTCAAGCCATCAATCGTGGTATTCACCACTGCACCGAGCACCGACGCTGCCGGGACACTGGCCTTCACGCCATCGATGATCCCCTTGACGATATCGCTGATCACGAAGTCCATGTCCACGCGCTGGGAGCTCTCGGAGTATCGGGTATAGCCGTCATCGGCAACGAAGCACCCGAGGTCACGCAGACAGCCGATAAACGCGGCATACCAGGCCTGGGAGTTCTTGCCGCCAGGCACTTCAAAGTTGGCCTCCATGACGGCCATGGTCATCAGGTTCTCCATGATCGCCATGTTGGTGAGCGACATGTTGTTGCCATAGCCCACCAGCGCGTTCCCCAACATCAGCGCGTCCAGCTCCCTGGTCGGGCTGTCCTGCAGTGCTGCGGATCGACGCATGCGACGGCCGACAGAGACCAGTGCCTTGCGCCTGTTGATACGTGCGCCGATCAGTTCAATACTTTGTTCAACGCTGACGTTACTTTCAAACTGTTCCATATAACTTTCCTTGGTTATGTAATGACCGCTCCTGCGGACAAACTGCAATCTAATTCACCCTTCAGACAAACTACAACTTCCAGCCCATTACAATATATGTAGCCTCTTTGCCAGCCACGCAAACAAACATTCGGATTCACATCAACTCATTCACCCACTTGAATTCACCGACTCCCGTTGTATTTATAAATAGACAACTTTAACGGAGAATCCCCATGAACAACGAATCACTGACCGGCCTGGTCACCGGCCCTAACCTGCTTTCCTATATCGAGACGCTTTCACTGCAGGATCACAACGACATCGCGGACTGCAATAACATTGCCACTCTATCAGCCGATCGTGGCCATAACCGCTACACCGACTCCAAGGGCTGGTTCGAAGAGTATGTCTTCACGTTGAAATACTTTGGCTGGGCGCTATATGAAGACTCCATATTCACCCGTACCAAACACCTCGTGACCGGCTCGGTGGCAGATTTCCTCGTCCAGAGCGCTCAAGTCATGAAGGACTCACGGCAAGCGAACGCAATGATCGATACCCTCGACGCGCTGAAGGCCGATCAGCCGGCAGTACTGTCCTTCGACAGGGAAACCCGACAAGGTGAAACATTTCAAATCATCCCGGCCCGCTACGACTCACGGAACAACGTCCACATCGCCGTCTACAAGCTCGAACTGAGTGTGGATATCAGGAAACACAACTTTTTGTTTTGGGATTGGGAAAAACGCTCGGCAAAAATAACCCAGCAGCAGGCATTTTTCAAACTGGACAGGCATCAATTGAACAGCAAAAGAACCCTCATAAAAAACAAACTGAATGACCACCTCATGAGGCGATTCAATTTGAGAAGGAATCGCCCCATGACCGCTCAATGACTTGAGTTCACTTATTGGATAAACAGATCAACTGACTGCATTACTTTCCACCCCCTTCGAGACGCTCAGCAATTCCTTCAGCGTGATGCTATTGCGGGGACTCGGCTGGGCGTTCAAGCGCTGTATCAACTTTGAAACGGCATAACGTCGATGGCCTTCGAAACTGAGCAAGACCTCACCGCGCACATTGATATCGCTGGCATGCACTTCACGAACAATCACACTGTGCCCAGTGTCAGGATCAATGATCACCAGATGCTCATCGACAATGCTCAGCGACAGTCTGTCAGGCTCATCCAGTTCCCAGATCAACTTGCCAGGTTCTGCAGGTGCGCCGTCCTGGGATGGTCGGCAACTGAGAACGACCGATTCGAGCCTCAGCCAGGCCGCCTTTGTCAGCCGGTAGCTCACGCTCCCCTGCCCCATGCGCAGGACCAAGGTCGTGACGTCGTCAGGTAGCAGATCATCGACTGTCATCTTTTCCCCGCCGATGACCAGCACCTCGCCGTCACGCTGGACGTAGCTGAGGGGCCCTGTCCGTTCACCAGCCGGGTAGCTCACCAGCTTGCCATCGCGGCTCTCGTGAAGCAGCACATTGTTCTGCCGCTGGGTGCCCAACAACTCGAAATTCCCCGAGATCTCGCTCCTGGGTATCCGAATCATGCGTTTGCTTTCAGTGACGAACCACTTCAGGTCGGCGGGATCCTCCACGGTCAACAGCGCGCTACGAAACGGCTGGTCCGCCAACTGTTCGAGCGCCTTCTGCTCCCGACCGTCCCTGGCGATGACCCATTCACGAGTCACGCCCGTGACCAACGCCGGCTCGCGATCCCGCAACGAAACCACCACACCTTCGGGCGTCACACCACGCAACCCGGCGCCTTCGACCGTCACCTCGACAAACGTCCAGGGCGCCCATTCACGCTGCGCCATGGGTAGCGCGCCGGCCTGCAACACTCGTGCGCCCTGTCCAAAAACCGACTCCAGCTTCTGCGGATCGATGAACGCCTGGCGATGGACTTCACCCTCCGAGACATCGAATAACCAGGCTGCCTCGCCATCCGGGGTGACGCTCAGCAGACGCATCTCCTTCCCATGTCCCGGTTCAGCCAGCAGCAACCTGTTGCCGATGTACCAGGCACACAACTTCGCGTCATCGCTGAAATTGCTCAGACCGACCAGGGCCAGACGCTCGCTGGCGTGTCGTCGGGCCAACGGCTCCAATGCGGTCCACCAATGCGCCCGATTCCTGAACCAGGGCTCGTTCATGCCTCCCAGGCTCAGTTCGCCCTGGTCTGTCAGGGTGTAGAACAGCCCATCGGAAGTCAGCACCAGGTATCCCTCGTCAATGGCGAGGATATTTTCCAGCTTCTCGTACTGCTTCCACTTGCTCGACCACTGCCACTTGCCCGCCACCAGCGTGCGTCGCCGGCGGCACAGTTCCTTTCTGCGCCGGTCGTATACGATGAACACATCGCTGCCGTCCCTCGGTGTGAGCAACGTCAGATCCGTCATGTTCTTGATCGAGTCCGGCCAGCCACGCAGATGGTTGTGTCTCGGCGCGGGGCGGATGATCAACTGGTCGCTACGACGAATCCAGGCCATGTCCCGCCACTGCGCGTCGATGTTCCAACAGACCGAAACAAAGGGGGCCGGCTGCCAGTTGACAGTGACGTAGGTAGCGTCATTGTCGACATACGGCGTGAAGGGGTAATCGCTGCCCAGGACCTGCGTCCAGTCGGCCAGTGTCTCGCTGGCACTGAAGACCGATTCCAGCGTCGGATCCACGTCCCGGGTCACCGAACTCAACAGCAGTTGCCCATCATGGATCACATAGACCAGCACATCGCGGCTCTGGTCTGCGCGGGTGATTTGCTGCGCGACATGAACCACTCCCTGGGCGTCCGCCTCGACGCTGCCGATGGTGGTCGCCGCACCTTTTGCGCTCCGTAGCCAATAACGATGAGTCAGCAGTCCGGTGGTCGCATCGACCTGCCAGATGATCAGGCCCTGGGGGTCGTAGAAATAAGCGTTGCCGCCGGCTACCGCTCCCAGCAGCGCGTCATCGGTACCGGGGATCTCGTTACGGATGTACAGGAAACGGTCCTCCTTCGCGTCATACCAGGCCGTGAGGTGACGAGGCTCGTCGGGCTTCTCGAACGGAACCAGATAGCGATGGATCGGTGTATAGGGCATCACCAGACGGTGCTCTTGCGCCAGGCCCTTGAGGTGTGGCTGCAATGCCTGTCGGTCCATGCCCGCAGGCACGTCCTGCTCGACGAGGGTGAGTTTGCGTTCACCCAGCTCAACCCGGAACACTTGATTGCCGGAGATCCGCAGCAGCACCTCGTGATGGCCTGGTCCCGTGAAGCTCATCTGGACATCGCCAATGAACAGCTTCGCGTAACGCTCGATCCGCACGTCGTCCTCACCGGCCCAAGGGGCGTCCAGCACCCAACTCGACCTTTTCAGGCTGAGCGACTCGAACGTGAGGCTCACACCGGGATTGAGCACCAATGTGCAGCGCTTGCCTGCACCTCGGATCCGATAGCTGATCTTTCCGTGCCACACCGCAGGGAGGACAGGCACCACCAGTGAACGCCCGGCCTCATCGAGCAATACATCGATCACGCTTGGCCGATAGTCCGGGAGCAGGCAATAGAGGATGTAGTCGCTCGGAAACGAATAGAACGAAAACAGGAACAGCCATCCGCCATCGGCCTTCTTTTTCTCCAACCGTCGTGCGGTGTCGAAGCCGGTGTCATGGCGCAATCCTGCGAAAGGCAGCGCCTTGTAGTCATAGCGATAACACGTCCGCGGGACGCAGGGCAGCACGATGGCCTGGCTGGCGGGTGGTGTGAATCTGACGCGACCGGCCAGGCCCAGCTCCCGACGGATATTGATCGCCTGGTCGTAGTCATCATCAAACGTCGGCACGCCGAAATGATCCCGCAATGGGTACAGCCTCGGGCTGTCCAGCTCCAGTTCGCCGCGCACCAGATCCAAGGTTCCGACGATCAGCGACGGGCGCGGCAACCAGGCGTCGCTGCGAGCGTCAAACCGGTAGGCCTGGCGATCAGCCTTGGTCAGTTCATCGAAGAACAGCCCAACCTGCTTGGCCTCCTCGGCGATGGCGGCAAACCCCTGGGCCACTGCTGCGACCCCTACCGCCAAGCCACCGAGGATCACGGCCGCGCCACCGAGAAACGCCCCCGCGGTGGTGGCGCCGACTGCCAGTGCCCCCGCCGACAGCACCAGCCCGGCCGAATCGAACGCCAGTTGACTGCCGAACCGGGCGCGCTCGATCTCGCTGGAGGCGGTCGACAATTGATAGATATCGAACCCGACATTCGCCAGTTGCAGCACGCCTGCGGTCGCTTCGCTCACGCTGGTCCCCACTGCCGCCTTGACCACGGGAGCCACAGTGCGGGCAATCAACTTCTCTTGCGCCAACGCCTGCCGGACCAGACCTATCAAACCCGCCACATCGGCGACGTTGCCATGCACCAGTTGCGCATAATTGACATAGACATGCAGCCGCACCGCCAGGGACAGCGGACGGTCAGGCCCTTCCCGCTCAGCCAAGGCGGACATCAACGCCTGTATGCTGAAGCCGGCGTTGAGGGTATGAACGCTGCCCACTTCGGCAGGTTCGCTCGGGACCAAGGGTTGGTTGGCCAGGGTCAGGAAGCGCTCCGAGAGGTAGTTCTTGATACCCAGGAGTCGATGATCGTCGGTGATGACCCGTACCAGTTGCCCGGGGTCTTCCGGGTCGATCAGATTGATCCGATACGACCCGTCCGAGGTGATTTCCAGGGTTTCGAACAACGGCACAAGTTGCGCAGCCAACGGGTTCTGCTGCCTGAGCCGAGCCGTGACCGCCGCAATCCGCTGTCCCCACCAATGTCCATCCAGCGCCAGCAGGCTGCTGCCGAGCCGAGCATTGTTCATCAGCGATTGACCACGGGCACTGGCCAACCGCTGCCTGACCTGGGGTTGCGAATGCCCAGGCAACGCACCGGGTTTCAGCAGTTCCGAGACCCGGATTGAACCGGGCAATGACGCTTTCGACAGGCGTTCGCCGTCCAGCTCGATCAGCTCGAACGTCGGACGAGCCGCATCCCCATAGGCCGCGTAATGAACCGCCATTTCCTGCTGGATAAAGAACCGCTCCAGCGCCTGCCTGAACCGAGTGGCATGCTCGAACTCGAAGACGCCGAAATTCGGATCGTAGAAGTGATAAGTGCTGCGCTCGCCGTCGAAGGTCCTGGCGACCAGCATGGCGTGGTTGTCGGAGTTGAGCATCAACGTGCCGGTTGTCGTCCTGGCTTGCAGAGTCTCCACGACCCGCTTCAGGTCCAAGCGCCCCAACGCGTTGCCGACATCATTGAGCTGCACCTCGCGCAACGCCTCCACGCCTTGCAGAAAAGTCACGCAGTCGCTGGCCTCAGGTTCGATGGCGCCCAGGTAGAAGCGCTCGCGCAAGGTGTTGACCGCCGCCTTCCCCGTCGCCATGGCCGATGCCATGACCAGGGCCAGTGGATAGCAGCGCCCGCCTACCCTGTCGCCTTCGCCCTGAAGCAGCAGATCCTGAGGGACAAGCTTGATCGTGTCGGCCTCGAAACCGTCCAGGACAGTACCCAGGCGCTCGATGATCCGGACGCGGTACTCAAGCTTCGCCACCTGCTGGATCCGGGCAACGTGCCGGCCCCATTGGCGCAGTGTCAGCGGTCGCTCCAGTGCGTCTTTCTTCAGCGCCAGGGCGGTTTCGGAATGCCTGGGCAGCTCACCGCCCGGGTCGGCCAGCCCGGCCTTGAAGGCCGGCGCCTGAAGCTGGAACAAGGCACGCTCGATCGTCGCGTAGGTGCCCGCGATCCCTCGTTCGTCGAGGTTGTTGGCCAGGTTATCGAGTTGCGGCCGAACCGCGTTGAAGCTGCGATTATCCAGTGTTTGCGCACCGATCAACGCGCCCACCAGCAGGCGTTGCAACGGGCTTAATTGAGCCACTTCGAAACTGCCTTTGGCGAGACGGCCCAGCAGGTCTGCAATAGACAAGCGCTGCGTCTGTGCATCGCTCAAGGACGCCGGAGGCAGCACATTCGCGCTCTGATCGCGGATCGACTGGCGCTCGGCAAAGCTCAACGCGACCGCCTTGTCGAAAATCACCATGCCGGTATGACCGCGATTCATCGCGCTCATGAAGGTATCACCCAGCTCATCGGCCAGATGCTGCAACAGCTCGGTGGATAACACATGACGGCCCTCCACCACCGGCCAGCCTTCGTCGAACTGGAGCGAGCGGTAGTTGAGCAGCTCGGCCATGTCACCGGCATAACGGGCCTTGAAGCGACCCTCCTGCCAACGCTTCTTCTCGTTGTCGAGCCATTGCGCGGTGTCGCTTTCGTTCTCTTTCCAGGAGTGGTCCTGCTCTTCCTCGGTGGCCAGGTTAACGGAGGCAACCGCCGGGATCGCGGCTTCCGTTCGCCACCGCTCAGCCGTTCGAGGCGTAAAATGCGCCCGCTGGTAATCCGCTATTCCCTCGCGCATGGCACCAGGTCCGGTCAGGTAGATCGTCCCTTCGCTCTGGGGACGCAGACCATCGCTGTAGTAGGTGGCGGCGGCCAGCATCAGGAACGACGCCGGTATTTCCGCTTCCGGCGGCAGCTCATGCATGGCACCGAAGACCTGTGTCGCGGCCTGCTCTGCAACAGTGCTCATGGCGTCAACATTGGTAAAGGCAACGTTTTGTTCATCGGCCAGGCGAGCGGTTGCATCGACGACCTCATAGTTGCGCCTGAAACGCTCGAGCACGGCCTTGAGCATTGCCGAACCCGGGTGGGCCATCAGGAATGCGTTGCTCAACGAGTTATGTATGGCAACGGCTCGCAGCTCGTACGGACGGGCCAAGTGCTCCACCGGCGTGCGAAAAACGCGGTTCAACTCGGGCTTGCTGTCAGCGAAACGCTTGAGGGCCTCGCGACTCTGCGACGGAATCCGCTCAGAGTAGTCCCTGTATTTGTTGCGCAATGCCTGACGGCCCGGCATCCATTCGGGATTGCGATCAAGCAACAGTTGCAGCGCGCCCAGCCGCGCATCGGTCTTGAACCCACGAATGTCGACCTCCCCCAGCTTTTCCAGCAAGGGCGGCAAATTGTCGACGTCGGCGTAGCGACCGCCATCGGTGAGCAGCGCTTCGGCGCGCACAACATCGGAGGCCGAGGCAAAATTGCCACGCAGGCTGATCTCGCGTTGGTAGATATCCTTCAACTGAAGCGGCGCTTCACCTTTGGCAAGGTCACGCAACGCCAGGCTCCCTTCGGCCAATGCCTGGAGGCTGAGCCGGTTAGCGGCTTTCAGGGTATCCAGCCGCGCCTTATCCTGACCGTAGGCGCGCACCAGCAAATCCACTCTCGCGTCATCGGCACTGCCGCCGTTTTCCAGCGCCTTCATAATATGTGCGTACATCTGTTGTTTGAGAACGATGACGCGTTCTTCATAACGGTCACCCAACCCAGAGGCATCGGTACTGTCCTGTCCGCCCTTGAGCATGGCATCTGCCTTGGCCGCCTCGACAATAATCCGGCTGGTTTCATAGGCCAGCAGCGCATCACTGTCATGCCAGAGATAAAGTTGGTAACCCTCGGTGCCTAACACTGTTTTCCAGACATTGATGTAATCGCGTTGAATCGGACCTACGCCTCCGCCGAGCCAGACAAAATGCAGTTTCTTCGGCACTTCGGTGGCCGGTACTTTCAACTGTTCGACACTGTTTTGCAGTCGCGTTTCAAACTCATCGACCTGGTTTTGAATGTGCTCAAGATCCATAGCCGTGGGACCGCCAGGCGGCGTCAGCTCTGCTGCACGGCGCTGACGACTGCCCCGCAATACCGTCAATGCCTGCTTGAGCAGGCCCAACGGTTTCAACAGGTGGGGCGCATCCGGCACGGCGACGCAACCGGAGTAATACCGAAGCACCGCATCATATTGATCGGTGCCTTTGTACGGCGCCAACGCCTGTTCAAGGTCCTTCAGTTTTAACAAACCCATAAATTCGACATAACCACCTGTCGATGACAACCTGCTCTCACTCATGACAACACTTCCATTTATCGTATATGAATAGCCGAAGCCGTTTTCCGGCAACAGCAGCCCACAGGTGCATCCAGGCACTTGGGCAGTAAACTTTCAAAATGCAACGATCTCGATAAGCCGGGATGAAAATAACCTACCGGTCAGGCGTGACTCAACCAATAAGCAAGCCAACAGATTTCCAAATAAAAAACAGACTTTATGTTACAGGCACAGCACACCCGCAACTTGGTCTCAGCACCGAGTTATATATAAGACAAAACAATCAACAACTAACGAATTCAAGAAGTGACGGCAGCCCGAACGGGCTGCCGGGTTGCATCAGAGCGGTTTGCTGCCATACCAGCGCGGTGTGTACACCCACTCGCCACCGTCGGCACGGGGGAACACACAGGTGGTCGAGGACCCGACCAGGACCATGGTACGCATGTCCACCTGGTCCGGGGTCAACTGCCCCAGCGTCGTGACGCGCAGGCTCTGGCCCGGACGGCCAATGTCACGCCCCAGGACCACGGGCGTCTGCGCGGTTCGATGCCGGGCGACGATCTCCAGCGCCCGCCCCAGTTGCCAGGGCCGGGAACGGGAGATCGGGTTGTAGAAGGCCAGCGCGAGATCCGCTTGGGCCGCCAGGTCCAGGCGTTTCTCGATGATCGACCAGGGCTTGAGGTTGTCCGACAGCGACAACACGCAGAAGTCATGGCCCAGCGGCGCACCGGCCTGGGCAGCCGTGGCCAGGGAGGCCGAGACGCCCGGCAGGATCTGCAGGTCGACGGCATGCCAATGGGCATTTGTCGACTCATGCAGCGCCTCCAGCACCGCGGCGGCCATGGCGAATACGCCCGGGTCGCCCGACGATACCACCACCACGGAACGACCCTGGGCCGCCAGCTCGAAGGCGTGGCGGGCACGTTGCAGCTCTTCACGGTTGTCGGTGCAGTGTTGCACCTGGTCGGCCCGGAATGGTCCGGCCATGCGCACGTAGGTTTCGTAGCCCAGCACATCGTTGGCGCGGTCGAGTTCGGCGCGCACCGCCGGCACCATCAGCTCGGCCGCACCCGGGCCGAGGCCAATCACCGCCAGGCGTCCCCGTGGTCGGCCGATCCGGTGCGGATCAAGGGGCTGCTCGGCCACCGCGATGGCGAGGCTGTCCATGACCTGAATCGATGCCGGCTGACCGAGGTTCTTGCCCAACCACCCCGCGATATCGCCGCTGGCGGAGGCAAAGCGCAGCGGCACGCCCAGGGTCGCAGCGGCTTCGTGCAACTGCGGGCGTGTCATATCGCTGTCCGCCGCCAACAGGCAGGCCAGCGATTGCACCGCGAGGCCGGCCTGCTCCAGGGCATCGCCAATGGCAGCCGCTACGTCCGTCGCCCCGGCGCCCAGCGCCACCACGACGTTGCGTGGATAAATACGCAATTCATCGACTGCGGGCACACCGGCAGCGCTGTCGATACGGATGGCCAGGCGCGCCTGTTGGTCCTGGGGCAACTGTGCCTGATCCAGCCACGGCGCGGCCCCTTCGATGCGCACCGGCTCACCGGCCAGCAGATCGGAGACGAAGCGCTTGCCCTGCTCCAGATCGTCGAGACGGTAGCCGCTCGGTGGATTGAGCAGGCAGGTGCCGAAGCGCAATTCGCCGCTGGTGGTGATCGCCGGGGCGACTTGCAGGGCGGTTGCGATGTCCCGGGCCATGACGTTGACCCCGCCCAGGCCACCGAGCAACGGCACCACGGCGCTGCCGTCCTCGGCTACTGCCAGGACCGCGGGCTCGGCACCTTTCTCCAGCAACAGCGGCGCCAGGGTACGGATGACGATGCCCGCCGCGCACAGGGCGATGATCGGCGTGTCCTGCTGATAGAGCTCGCGCAATGTCGCGCCGAACTCCTGGTATTGACGATCCACGCCCTCGACCCGTCCGGTCAGGCCGTGGATCAAGGCGTCCGGATAGCACTGCTGGATCCGCCGGGCCGTTGCAAGGCTGCCGGGGCCGAGGATGACGATTGCCGGTGCCTTGGAGGTCATCCCTGCCACCGTTCGCCGGGCACGATGATCAGCGAGAAATACGGCGAGGACATCGGTTCGACTTCATCCAACGGCACGATTTTCTGATTGGCCATGGTCGCCCGTTCGACGTACAACGCCCGACCATCCAGGCCCAGCTCCCCGAGCACCTGGCGGACCTTGGGGAAATTGCGCCCCAGCTTCATGATCACCGCGGCATCGGCATCGGCCAGCCGGCGCTTGAGTTCGTCATGGGGCAGCACGCCGGAGAGCACCGACAGGCTCTGGTTGCGGTACACCAGCGGCGCACCGAGCACCGAGGCGCCGCCCAGCATCGAGCAGACGCCGGGAATGACTTCGGCGTCGTAGCGCTCGGCCAGACGATCATGCAGGTACATGTACGAACCGTAGAAGAACGGATCGCCCTCACAGATCACCGCCACGTCGCGACCGGCATCCAGATGCACGGCCACCTGTTCGGCGGCAGTGTCGTAGAAGTCGGCGATCACCTGTTCATAGGACAGCGGCGCCGGCAACACTTCGGTGGTGACCGGGTACACCAGCGGCATCAGGGTCTGCGTCTCTTGCAGATGCATCTCGATGATCCCGAAGGCGTTGCCCTTCTTGCCCTTGGCGACGAAGTACCCCACCACTGGGGATTCGCGCAGCAGGCGCAGGGCTTTGAGGGTAATCAGTTCCGGGTCACCGGGGCCCACGCCGAGGCCGATCAGACGTCCAGGCTGCTGCATCATTCAATCTCCGTGGCGAGGGCATTGACGGCGGCCGCGGCCATGGCGCTGCCGCCGAGCCGGCCTTGCATGATCACGAACGGCACGCCACGGCTGTTGGCCGCGAGCATCGCCTTGGACTCGGCAGCGCCGACGAACCCCACCGGGAAGCCCAGGATCAGGGCCGGTTTCGGTGCGCCGGCGTCGAGCATTTCCAGCAGGTAGAACAGCGCGGTCGGCGCATTGCCGATCACCACGACGCTGCCTTCCAGGTGCGGACGCCACAGCTCCAGGGCCGCCGCCGAACGGGTGTTGCCCAATTCGAGGGCCAGCTGCGGCACGCTCTCGTCGCGCAAGGTGCAGATCACCGGGTTGTTGGCCGGCAGGCGAGCCCGGGTCACGCCTTCGCTGACCATCCGCGCATCGCACAGGATCGGCGCACCGGCAGCCAGGGCCTGGCGCCCGGCCGTGCCCGCGCCGTCGGAAAACTGCAGGCCATCGATAGCCTCGACCATGCCGCAGGCGTGGATTACCCGCACCGCGAGTTTTTCCAGATCGGCCGGAATGCGCGCCAGGTTGGCCTCAGCACGGATGATCGCGAAGGAGTTGCGATAGATCTCCTGACCGTCGCGGATGTAATCAAGCATCAAAGGGGACTCCGGGGGCGAGCGTCGAGCCATTGGCCGACCGCTTCAATAGTCAGGTTGTGCGCCTGCAACGCGCCGAAACCCGGCTGCGTGGCGTCGCGAAAATAGAGGTCGTAACGACCGGGAGCGACCGCCAGCAAGGTGACGGGCGCAATATGGGCCGCCGCGCAGGAGCGCGGGCAACCGGACAAATGGACTTTCATCACATGCCCTTGGCGTTGCAGCACGTCGGCCATTTGCCGGGCATCGGCCTTGGTGTCGGCCAGGGCCTTGGCACAGCCACTGGAGCCGGTGCAGGCGATGAGTTGCGCCAGGGGTTGTTCAGCCGAACACAGCAGGCCCAAGCCTGCGAGCCGCGCCAATACTTCGTCCGCGTCCTCGCGGCCTACGTTGGGCAGCAACAGGCTTTGCCATGGGGTGAAACGAAGGCTGCTGTCACCCTTCTCCCGAGCCAGTTGCGCCAGGCCTCGCAGCATGCCGGCGTCGAGTCGGCCAAGGGGCGCGGCGGCGCCCACGTAGACCCGCTCGTCGTGTTGGGGATGGACGCCGAGGTGCAATCCATCGATGGACGCGTCGCGCTGCCAACCGGTACACGCTTGCAACGGGACGCGGCGGGCCAGTTGCTGGATGAGTTCAGTGTCGGGCATTTCAGCCAGCAGGTGGCGCATGCGAGTCTGGTCCGGGCGGGCCAGGTCGAGAAACAGCTCCAGCACCGCCAGCACCAGCCCATGCCCTTCGGCCAGGGGCACCGCGCCTGCCGGTGCATCCAGCGGCGAACCGGCCAAGCCGAATGCTAGCCAGGGCTCACCGTGACGCAGGAACGCCGACAACCACAGGTCATGGTGATGCTCGAGCATCGCCAGCGCCTCACCGCCGTCCAGTTGCACGGCGAACTTGGCCGACAGTTCATGGAATCGGTCGTGGGTTTGCAGGCTGAGCAGAATCTGCGCGGCCAACGGGCGGGTGTCCAGCAGCCTCAGCGGGTCGATGCCGGCCGTGGGGCTGAGCATCAGGTTGCGCACATCGTCGCCGGCCGGTGTGCGAGGGCCGAGCCCGGCGGCCAGCAATGACTCGATCAGAGCGGAATGCTCGGGGCCGATTCCGCGGATCTGCAGGTTGGCCCGGTTGGTCGCCTCGATCAGGCCCCCGGCGAAGCGCTCTGCCGCCAACGCCACGGCCTCGGCCTGATCCGCCCGGATGACGCCGCCATCGAGCTTGATCCGGCAGATGCCGCCGTCCAACGCCTGGACGACACGCAGCAACCCCGGGCAACCCGAAGGGCGTATGACGTTGGAGGATGGACGTTCGTTCAAGGGTAAACCGGTCAATGAGACACGCCGCAGTGGCGAAGGAGCGCCATTATGCCTGCTTTGCCGTGAGGCATGAAAAGCTTGCCCGTCGGATTATGTGCATCGCGATCAGGAATGTGAGAGCGAGCGGCTCTCGAAAGCGGTCTGACTGGGGCGATGATATTGAATGGGCCGACGCCATCGCGAGCCTGCTCGCGATAGCGGTCTGTCTGTGACGGTGATGTTGGATGGAACGTCGCCATCGCGAGCAGGCTCGCTCCCACAGGGGATCTGCGGCTGACACAAACTAAGTGGGCAACCTCATTCAAATGTGGGAGCGAGCCTGCTCGCGATAGCGGTCAGTCTGTGACGGTGTGAGCTGGTCTAATGGCCCCGGACACCTCAATGGGTGAAACTACACCCATTGAGGAATATTCCATGACTAAGAAATACAGAAAATTCGACGCCGAGTTCAAGCTGAAGGTCTGCAAGATGATTGTTGATCAAGGTCTGAGCGTGAACTCGGTTTGTACCGATTTAGGCCTGAGCGACACCGCCGTGCGCCGCTGGGTTCAGCAGTATCAAACCGAGCAGTCGGGCGGTACGGGGATTGGCAAACCATTGACCAGCGACCAGCAGCGTATTCGCCAGCTTGAACAGCAAGTCCGCGAACTGAAGACGGATAATGACATATTAAAAAAAGCTACGGCCTTCTTTGCCCGCGAGTTGAAGTGATCCACCAGTTGGTTCACCAAATTCAATGCAAGGCCTACCCGGTGGCGCGTATCTGCCGGGTGTTGCGGATCAGTCGTTCGGGGTTTTACGAAGCTCGTCAGAGGCGTTTGAAGCCAAAACCTGTGTGCTCGGTTGCCGCTCAGCTCAAGGCTGCCTTCGTGTCCAATGAACACTGTTATGGCAGTCGTCGTTTGGTGAAAGCGCTGCGTGACACTGGCGTCTCCGTTGGACGGAACAAGGTCCGCCGCCTGATGAAACAACAGGATTTGCGCCCGATCTGGAAGCGCAAGTTCGTTCATACCACTGACAGCAATCACAATTTTCCGGTGGCTGAGAACCTGCTCAATCGCCAGTTCAATCCCGAGCGCATCAACCAGTCGTGGGTCGCTGACATCACCTACATCCGTACCCGCAGCGGCTGGTTGTACCTGGCGGCCGTCATGGACCTGTACTCACGCAAAATCGTGGGCTGGGCCATGGCACCCCACATGCGGGCAGAGTTGGTATGCAGTGCGATGCAACTGGCCATCGCGCAGAGGCAACCTGAACCGGGCCTGATCGCACACTCGGATCGAGGCAGCCAGTATGCCGGTACGGATTACCAGGACTTGCTGACGCGACATGGAATGCGTTGCAGCATGAGTCGCAAGGGCAACTGCTGGGACAATGCGGTCATGGAGCGCTTCTTCTTGAATCTGAAGATGGAGCGTGTTTGGCGCAAGGATTACGCCAACCATGGCGAAGCGATCAAGGACATCACGGACTACATCGTGCGGTTCTACAACGGAAGGCGAATCCATTCATCCTTGGGCTATTTACCGCCCAATCAGTATGAGCGGCAAGCAGCCTGAAAAACACCGATTGAGGTGTCCGGAAAAAGTTGACCACCTCACTGTCTGGGTCGGTGATGTTGAATGGGCCGACGCCATCGCGAGCAGGCTCTCCCACAGGGGATCTGCGGCTGACACAAATCAAGTGGGCAACCTCATTCAAATGTGGGAGCGAGCCTGCTCGCGATAGCGGTCTGTCTGAGGTGGTCAACTTTTTCCGGACACCTCAATCGGTGTTTTTCAGGCTGCTTGCCGCTCATACTGATTGGGCGGTAAATAGCCCAAGGATGAATGGATTCGCCTTCCGTTGTAGAACCGCACGATGTAGTCCGTGATGTCCTTGATCGCTTCGCCATGGTTGGCGTAATCCTTGCGCCAAACACGCTCCATCTTCAGATTCAAGAAGAAGCGCTCCATGACCGCATTGTCCCAGCAGTTGCCCTTGCGACTCATGCTGCAACGCATTCCATGCCGCTTCAGCAAGTCCTGGTAGTCCGTACCGGCATACTGGCTGCCTCGATCCGAGTGTGCGATCAGGCCCGGTTCTGGTTGCCTCTGCGCGATGGCCAGTTGCATCGCACTGCATACCAACTCTGCCCGCATGTGGGGTGCCATGGCCCAGCCCACGATCTTGCGTGAGTACAGGTCCATGACGGCCGCCAGGTACAGCCAGCCGCTGCGGGTGCGGATGTAAGTGATGTCAGCGACCCACGACTGGTTGATGCGCTCGGGGTTGAACTGGCGATTGAGCAGGTTTTCAGCCACCGGAAAATTGTGATTGCTGTCAGTGGTATGAACGAACTTGCGTTTCCAGATCGGGCGCAAATCCTGTTGTTTCATCAGGCGGCGGACCTTGTTCCGCCCAACGGAGACGCCAGTGTCACGCAGCGCTTTCACCAAACGACGACTGCCATAACAGTGTTCATTGGACACGAAGGCAGCCTTGAGCTGAGCGGCAACCGAGCACACAGGTTTTGGCTTCAAACGCCTCTGACGAGCTTCGTAAAACCCCGAACGACTGATCCGCAACACCCGGCAGATACGCGCCACCGGGTAGGCCTTGCATTGAATTTGGTGAACCAACTGGTGGATCACTTCAACTCGCGGGCAAAGAAGGCCGTAGCTTTTTTTAATATGTCATTATCCGTCTTCAGTTCGCGGACTTGCTGTTCAAGCTGGCGAATACGCTGCTGGTCGCTGGTCAATGGTTTGCCAATCCCCGTACCGCCCGACTGCTCGGTTTGATACTGCTGAACCCAGCGGCGCACGGCGGTGTCGCTCAGGCCTAAATCGGTACAAACCGAGTTCACGCTCAGACCTTGATCAACAATCATCTTGCAGACCTTCAGCTTGAACTCGGCGTCGAATTTTCTGTATTTCTTAGTCATGGAATATTCCTCAATGGGTGTAGTTTCACCCATTGAGGTGTCCGGGGCCATTAGACCAGCTCAGTCTGTGACGGTGATGTTGAATGGGCCGACGCCATCGCGAGCAGGCTCGCTCCCACAGGGGATCTGCGGCTGACACAAATTAAGTGGGCAACCTCATTCAAATGTGGGAGCGAGCCTGCTCGCGAAAGCGGTCTGTCTGGGGCGATGATGTTGAATGGGTCGACGCCATCGCGAGCAGGCTCGCTCCCACAGGGGATCTGCGGCTGACACAAATTAAGTGGGCAACCTCATTCCAATGTGGGAGCGAGCTTGCTCGCGAAAGCGGTCTGTCTGGGGCGATGATGTTGATGGTCCGGCGCCATCGCGAGCAGGCTCGCTCCCATAGGGGATCTGCGGCTGACACAAATCAAGTGGGCAACCTCATTCAAATGTGGGAGCGAGCCTGCTCGCGATAGCGGTCTGTCTGTGACGGTGATGTTGGATGGAACGTCGCCTTCGCGGTCGCGGTATGATGGCGGCCCGGTTCGCGGGACAGAAGCGCCCGTCGAGCAAACCTACCCATTCGAGGAACAGAGATGACCCCCTGGCTGACCGTAGTGGGCATCGGCGAAGACGGCTTCAAGGGCCTGGGCCGAACGGCTCGCCATGCCTTGCTGCGGGCGACGCGCATTCTCGGCAGTGCTCGCCAACTGGCGTTATTGCCGGTGTGCATTCGCGGCGAACGGGAGCTGTGGCCCAGCCCGTTTTCCCTGGAGCCACTGCTGGCACGACGGGGCGAGCCGGTGTGTGTGCTGGCCAGCGGCGATCCGATGTTCTATGGCGTCGGCGCCAGCCTCGCGAAACAAGTGCCAAGCGACCAGATGCTGGTCATCCCAGCGCCATCGTCGTGTTCGCTGGCGGCGGCGCGCATGGGTTGGCCGCTGCAGGAGGTGGTCACTTTATCGCTGGTGGCACGTCCCCTGGCGGCGCTCAATGCTCATTTATCCACAGGCGTCAGGCTGCTGGTGCTGAGCAATGACCGCCACACTCCAGGTGCAGTGGCGACATTGCTGCGCGAGCGCGGGTTCGGTCCCAGCCCCATGACCGTGCTGGAACACCTTGGCGGCCCGGCAGAGCGGCGGATCGAAAGCTGCGCGGCACAATGGTCCGATCCGGATATCGCCGACCTGAACCTGATCGCCATCGACTGCCGGGCCGAACCCTCGGCGTTGCGCCTGTCGCGCCTGGCCGGGTTGCCGGACACCGCGTTCGAACACGACGGCCAACTGACCAAGCGCGACGTGCGCGCCATCACCCTGGCCCGCCTCGCCCCGCTGCCCGGCGAATTACTCTGGGACGTGGGCGCTGGCAGCGGCTCCATCGGCATCGAATGGATGCGCGCGCACCCTGCCTGCCGGGCCCTGGCCATTGAGGCCGACGAAGGCCGCCAAGGCTTGATCGAACGTAACCGCGATAACCTCGGCGTGCCCGGCCTGCAACTGATTCGCGGGCGAGCGCCGCAGGCACTGGAGGGGCTGGAGCGACCGGACGCCATATTCATCGGCGGCGGCGTCACCCGCGAAGGCGTGCTCGATGCCTGCTGGGCCCAACTCAAGCCCGGCGGACGGCTGGTCGCCAATGCCGTGACCCTGCAAAGCGAGATGACGCTCACGAACTGGCGCGAACTTCACGGCGGTGAACTGACCCGCATCCACATCGCCCAGGCCCAACCACTGGGCGAATTCGACACCTGGCGCCAGGCGTTGCCGATCACCCTGCTGGACCTGGTAAAGCCCCTCGATGCGTGACGAAACCGCCGAACAACCCGCGCCCCTACGCAGCGGCCTGACCACCGGCAGCTGCGCCACCGCCACCAGCCTGGCGGCGGCGCGTCTGTTGCTGCAAGGCCATTGCGCCGATGCCGTGGACATCGTGCTGCCCAAGGGCAAACAGGTGCAGATGCGCCTGGAGTTCTGTCGGTTGATCGATCAGGGCGCCGAGGCCGGGACGATCAAGGACGCCGGCGACGACCCCGACGTGACCCACGGTGCGCTGCTGTTTTCCCAGGTACGGCTGACCGCCGAACCGGGCGTGCGTTTCATTGCCGGGCGCGGCGTCGGCACGGTGACACGACCGGGCCTGGTGCTGGCAGTCGGTGAGCCGGCGATCAACCCGGTGCCGCGCAAAATGATCGGCGATCACCTGGACCGACTGGCCAAGGAAACCGGCTATAGCGGTGGTTTCGAAGTCACGGTAAACGTCGAGAATGGCGAAGCCCTGGCCCTTAAGACCATGAATCCACGCCTGGGCATCCTCGGTGGCTTGTCGATTCTCGGCACCAGCGGCATTGTCCGACCCTTCTCCTGCGCGGCCTATATTGCTTCGATCCACCAGGGCATCGACGTGGCGAAAACCAACGGTTACCTGCACATCGCCGCCTGTACCGGCAATGCCAGCGAAGACACCATGCGCCGGGTCTACAACCTGCCGGAAATCGCCCTGATCGAAATGGGCGACTTCGTCGGCGCCGTGCTCAAGCACCTGCGCAAGGTTCCGGTGGAAAAACTCAGCCTCTGCGGCGGCTTCGGCAAAATCAGCAAACTTGCCGCCGGCCACATGGACCTGCACAGCCGTCATTCGAGCATCGACCTGCCACAACTGGCCGAGTGGGCGGCCGCAGTCGGCGCCGACGATACCTTGCAGCAAGGCATCCGCGGCGCCAACACCAGCCAACAGGCCTTGGCGATGGCCAGCGCCGCCGGCATCGCCCTCGGTGACGCAGTGTGCGAACACGCCCTGGCCTTCGCCCGCAGCGTCGTGCCGTCCCAGGTTCAAGTCGAAGTCTTCGCCATCGACCGCCAGGGCGGCATCGTCGGCCACGCCGGAGCCTTTACATGAAACGTATCCTGCTGCTGGGCGGCGTCAGCGAAGCCTTGGCCATCGCCCGCACCCTCGGCCCCCAACACATCTACAGCCTGGCGGGCGTCGGGCGCGTCCCCACCGACCTGACCTGCCAGGTGCGGGTCGGCGGCTACGGTGGCGCTGAAGGCCTGGCGCAATTCATCCACGATCAGCACATCGACCTGCTGCTGGACGCCACCCACCCCTACGCCGCCCAGATCAGCCACAACGCCGCACACGCCGCCCGCGCCTGTGGGATCCCTTGCTGGGCCCTGCGCCGCCCAGCATGGCAACCCCAACCCGGCGACGACTGGCGCGAAGTGGCAGACTGGGCCGAACTGATCCAGGCCCTGAAACCCTTCCACCGCCCCCTCTTCACCCTCGGCCGCGAACCGCTGCAACATCTGCATGAAATTCCCCCGGAGCAATTCTGGACCCTGCGCGCCCTGGACGTTTACCCCGGCAACGAACGCTGCGAAGTCATCGGCGCCCGCGGGCCGTTCCACCTCGACGGCGAGCGGGCGCTGTTCGAGCGGCGGCGGATCGATGTGCTGGTCAGCAAGAACAGCGGCAGCACTGCGACGGAGCCAAAGCTGGAGGTGGCGCGGGAGCGAGGGCTGCCGGTGTTGGTGTTGAGGCGGCCGGTGTTGGCGGGGGTGGATCGGGAATTCTGGACGCTGGATGAGATGTTGTCGGCGCTGTCGACGTTTGCACCCTGAGCCCCCTGGTAATTTTTAGCGAGTGTCAGGTCGAGCCTGAACCTGTGGCGAGGGAGCTTGCTCCCGCTGGGCTGCGCAGCAGCCCCAAAAAATATGAACGAGGCTCTCCTGACACACCGCAACATCGGGTTTCAGGGTCGCTTCGCGCCCCAGCGGGAGCAAGCTCCCTCGCCACAACAGCGCTCATCTGGCGATCTGTTGCTACTGTTAACACGAGCCCTGCGACCCTACACCGCACATGGCTTTTTTACTTCCAGCCTGCGATCAGGCTAAATACCGCCACCTGATCGCCCAAACGAGCGGATTCGCCCATGTCCCGACAACGGCTTGCATTTGCCTGGATCGCCTGCTTCGCAGTGCTGTTCAACGTGCTTGCCATGCCGCTTTCCGGCAGCGCGGCCGTACAGGCGAATGCGCCGGCCGAGCAGCTGTTATGGGGCAGTTTCTGTTCCTCCAGTGGCACGAAGATGGTGGCGATTTCCCTGGGCAAGTTCGAGCAGGGCACGCCCGGCAAAGACGACCATTCGACCATGCAGCATTGCTGGTGCAGCGCTGGCTCGGCGTCATTGGTGGCGCTCACCGGACAGGCTCCGCGTCTGTACCTGGCCCCACAGCCTACTCATCATGACCTCGTCCATTCGACTCACGACAGCCCCACCCCGCGCCAGCAATGGCCGAGTCTCAATCCCCGCGCCTCGCCTCTGGTCTGATTCCCACCGCATAAAAAATTGCGTCCTGAATCGTTCCGGAGAATCACCATGTTGAACAGACTCATCCTGCTGGCTGCCCTGCTGCTTCCCGTCGGCTTTGCCCAGGCTCACCAGTACAAGGCCGGCGACCTTGAGATCGCCCACCCCTGGTCCCAGGAATTGCCGCCCAACGCGCCGACCGTCGCCGCGTATTTCGTAATCCACAACACGGGCTCACAGGCGGACAAACTGCTCGGCGTCGACACGCCGATTGCCGGCAAGGCCGAACTCCACGAGCATGTGAAGCAGGACGACCTGATGAAGATGCAGCCTGTGCCCGAGGTTGAGATTGCCCCTGGCGCCACCGTCACCTTCGCGCCCATGGCCTATCACGTCATGCTGCTGGACCTGAAGGACCGCAGCCTGCTGAGCGACGGCAAACGCTTTGCCATGACCCTGCATTTCGAGAAAGCCGGGGATGTCAAGGTCGACGTTGCGGTGCAGAAGAAAGCCCCGGATGGCACCCAGACCGAAACCCACACGCACTGATACCTGCCCATGGGTCTTTCCCGCGCCAGGCCTGCCATGCCCCGCCGCCAGCCGATGAGCCTGGCACGCGGCAGCTGGATCAGCCTGTTCGCCATGCTGATGATCTTTATCGGTCCACTGATTTCTCAGTCGATGCCGATGGATCGGCACATGCCTACGTCCATGACCATGAGCATGGATATGGACATGTCCGCAGGTGCTCACGCTGGACATGAGACACCGGCAGTCGAACACTGCCCGCCCCAGAACGAGCATCACGCGCTGTGGGAAAAATGCGGCTACTGCAGCCTGTTGTTCAACTGCCCGGCCTTGCCCGGAGCGCAGTCTCTCGCCGTTTTCAACACCCCGACGGCCAATACCTACACCAGCCCTTCCCCACGCCTGGGTCATGCCCGGCCGTCATTCTTCCCGGGTGCCCGTACCCGTGCACCGCCCCTCGACGCGTAGATCCGACACTTACTAACCCGGTCACACAAGACAGCCCCCAGGCTGCCTGACCGTGTCGTCTACGTCTGCTCGATGGAATCAACATGTCCCGTTTTCTGTGCAGTGACATGAGTCAAGAACAATCGAGCGCACAAATCCATTTGCCAAGCGGAGCGCTTTTTCGATGAGCCAACCGAAACCGAATTTCTACAACCTGGCCTGGCGCTGGCACTTCTATGCCGGGCTGTTCGTCGCGCCGTTCATGGTGATGCTGGCCCTGACCGGCATCATTTACCTGTTCAAGCCGCAACTCGACCCACTGATGTACGGCAACCTGTTGAACGTACCGGCCGGTCATCAAACGATGACGGCGGACGACCTGCTCAAGCAGGTCCACCAGGCCTACCCCACAGCCCGGGTCAAACAGTACTTGCCACCGGCCGACGCCGAGCGCAGCGCGCAGTTCGTGGTGATCGACAAGGGTCGGGAACTGAACGTCTTCATCGACCCGTACCACGGCGATGTCCTCGGTGAACAGGACGCCAAAAACAACCTGCAAGCCATGGCCCGTGCGATCCACGGCGAACTGCTGATCGGTACCGTCGGTGATCGGCTGGTGGAGATGGCCGCCGGCTGGGGCGTGGTGCTGGTGGTGTCGGGGCTGTACCTGTGGTGGCCTCGCGGGCAATCATCGGCCGGAGTGCTGTGGCCACGCTGGAGCGCTCGCGGTCGGTTGTTCTGGCGCGACCTGCATGTGGTCGTCGGCTTCTGGGGCGCGGCGTTGCTGCTGGTGATGCTGCTCAGCGGCATGACCTGGACCGGTTTCTGGGGCAAGCAATACGCCGAACTCTGGAACCGCTTCCCGGCGGCGATGTGGAACGACGTGCCCAAGTCCGACGTCGAGGCCGGCAGCCTCAACAATGCCCATCGCCAGACCGTGCCTTGGGCCGTGGAGAACACGCCGATGCCGATGTCCGGCGACCATGCCGAACACATGGCCCACGGTGGCATGCACGACGGCCCTGCCGCGCCGACCATCAGCCTGCAAGCGGTGCAGGACATCGCCGCCGGAAACAAGGTCACGTCTGGCTACAGCATCACCCTGCCGACCACGGCCACGGGGGTCTTCACCATTGCAGTGTTCGCTGACGACCCGCGCAATGACGCGACCCTGCACGTGGACCAGTACACCGGCAAGGTCCTGGCCGATGTGCGCTGGGCCCATTACAGCGTCGTCGCCCGCGCCACCGAAACCGGCGTGATGCTGCACGAAGGCAAGATGTTCGGCCCGGCGAACCAGATCATCGTGCTGCTGATCTGCCTGATGATCCTGCTCAGCGCCGTCAGCGGCGTGGTGCTCTGGTGGAAGCGCCGGCCGCAGGGCAAATTCGGCGTGCCGCCGTTGCGTCACGACTTGCCGACCTGGAAAAATGGCGTGTTGATCATGCTGGCCTTGGCCGTGGTGTTTCCGTTGGTGGGGGCTTCGCTGGTGGTGGTGTGGCTGTTGGATCGGCTGGTCAGCCGGTTCAATCGCCAGGCTGAAGTGGTTTCATCTTCAAGCTGAAGACAGTGCGTTAACGGAAGGCGGCGCGAAACCTCTACAATCGCGCCCGCCATTCAAACTGCAAACACAGTCCTGAAATGAGGGAGCGAGCCTGCTCGCGATAGCGGTGAGTCAGACAACTCTGTGCTGGCTGATCCAACGCTATCGCGAGCAGGCTCGCTCCCACAGGGGACTGTGTCTTAACCCGACCACCTGAGTACACGCATGACCTCGCTGACTCTCTCCCACCTCGCCTGGACACCCCTGGGCCATGGTCACTGCCATCACCAGTTCCAACTGCGTGACGCCACGTTGCAGGTGGCGGCCGGGGAGTTCGTCGGCTTGATCGGGCCCAACGGCAGTGGCAAGACCAGCCTGTTGCGCTGCGCCTATCGGTTCAGCCCGCCGGAGAGCGGCGAGGTGAAACTCGACCATCACAACGTCTGGCGGCAGTCGTCACGCTGGTGCGCACAGCGTATCGCCGTGGTGTTGCAGGAGTTTCCCGACGCCTTTGGCCTGACGGTCGAGGAAGTGGTCGCCATGGGCCGCACGCCCCATAAGGGCCTGTTCGATGGCGACAGCCCTGAGGACCGGCGCCTGGTCAGCCAGGCCCTGGAAGCGGCAGGGCTGCAAGGCTTCGGCGAGCATGCCTTCGCCACCCTCTCGGGCGGCGAAAAACAACGGGTGATCCTGGCCCGCGCCCTGGCCCAGCAACCGCAACTGCTGATCCTCGACGAACCGACCAATCACCTCGACCCCCGCTATCAACTCGAACTGCTGCAACTGATCAAGCGCCTGGGGATCGGCACCCTCGCCAGCATCCACGACCTGAACCTGGCCGCCGCCTTCTGCGACCGGCTCTACGTCATCGAACACGGCCGCATCATCGCCAGTGGCACGCCCAAGGATGTGCTGACCGTCGCGCTGCTGCATGACGTGTTCGGCGTCGACGCCCTGGTGGATGAACATCCCCTCGCCGGCTACCCACGAATCACCTGGATAACCCAACCATGACCCTGCGTTCCCTGCTGCTCCTGCCGCTGCTGATGTGCAGCGCCCACACCCTGGCCGAAGCCACCCGCTATCCGTTGACGATCCAGAGCTGCGACCGCCAGGTGGTGTTCAACCAAGCCCCCCGGCATGCCGTCAGCCACGACATCAACATGACCCAGATGATGCTCGCCCTCGGGCTTAAATCGCGCATGGTCGGCTACAGCGGCATCAGCGGCTGGAAATCGGTGACGCCGGAGATGGCGAAGATTCTCGATGGCCTGCCGGAACTGGCGGCCAAGTATCCCTCGGTGGAAACCCTGCTCAACGCCAACGTGGATTTCTTCTTCGCCGGTTGGGACTATGGCATGCGGGTCGGCGGCGACCTGACGCCGCAGACCCTGCAACCACTGGGCATCAACGTGTACGAACTGACCGAGTCCTGCGCGTTCGTGATGAAACGTCCGGCGGCTTCGCTGGAAGACACCTACAACGACCTGCGCAACCTCGGCAGGATTTTCGACGTCCAGGACCGCGCCAATGACCTGATCGCCACGATGCAGGCCCAGGTGGCCGAAATCCGCAAAGACCTGCCAACCAATCGGCCCCGGGTGTTCCTCTACGATAGCGGCGAAGACCGGGCCATGACCTCCGGTCGGCTGGGCATGCCCCAGGCCCTGATCGACGCGGCCGGCGGGCGCAATATCCTCGATGACCTGGAAACCAGCTGGACCCGGGTGAACTGGGAGAACGTGGTCGAGCGCAATCCCGAGGTCATTGTGATCGTCGACTACGGCGAAGTCAGCGCCGAGCAGAAACAGCAATTCCTGCTGGGCAACCCGGCCTTGCAGTCGGTGGATGCGATCAAGCACCGGCGCTTCATCGTGATTCCCTACGTCCAGGCCACGCCGGGCATCGACAACGTGGTGGCGGTACAGACCCTGGCGAAGGGTTTCCACGACCGATGAACCCTCGTCGCTATGCCGGACTGCTGATCTTCCTCGGCGCGCTGATGCTGATGTCGTGCGTGGTGTCCCTGGGTTTCGGACCGGCGCGGGTACCGGTGGCCGTGGTCTGGGACATCTTGCTGAACAAGGCCTTCGGTATCGGTGAGGTCCATTGGACGCCCGGCCAGGAACACATCGTCTGGCTGATCCGCGTGCCGCGCCTGCTGCTCGGCGCGCTGGTGGGCGCGGGGCTGGCGTTGATCGGTGCGGTGCTGCAAGCGGTGACCCGCAACCCGCTGGCCGATCCGCACCTGCTCGGTGTCACTTCCGGCGCGACCCTTGGGGCAGTCATCGTGGTGCTGCATGTCGGTGAGATCATCGGCTTGCTGACCCTGCCCCTCGCCGCGTTCATCGGCGCGTTGCTGAGCATGTTGCTGGTGCTGGCGATTGCCAGCCGCCAGGGTCGCCTGGAAAGCGATCGCCTGTTGCTGTGCGGCGTGGCGGTGTCATTCGTGATGATGGCGGCGGCCAACCTGCTGCTGTTCCTGGGTGACCATCGCGCCAGTTCCGCAGTGATGTTCTGGATGCTCGGCGGCCTGGGCCTGGCGCGCTGGGAACTGTTGACGGTGCCCGCCGCCAGTGTCCTGCTGGGACTGGTCCTGCTGCTGGGCATGGCCCGGCCGCTGAATGCCCTGATGGCGGGCGAACAGACCGCCGTGACCCTGGGCCTGAACGCGGCGAAGGTAAGGTTGTGGATCTTCCTGATCGCGTCGCTGATGACCGGCGTGCTGGTGTCCATCAGCGGCTCGATCGGTTTCGTCGGGCTGATGGTGCCGCACATCGCCCGGCGCCTGGTGGGGGCCGAGCATCGTCGGCTGTTGCCGGCTTGTGTGCTGCTGGGCAGCCTGTTCCTGGTGTGGGTGGACGTGGCCGCCCGAACCCTGATCGCTCCGGAAGACCTGCCGATTGGCGTGGCGACGGCGGCCATTGGCGGGTTGTTTTTCATTGGCCTGATGCGGCGGCGCTGATCAAACTCGCCTGCCATCCATTCTCCTGTGGCGAGGGGATTTATCCCCGCTGGGCTGCGAAGCAGCCCCCGAGAGCAGGGAATGCTATTCACCAGGCAGACCGCGCCCATCAGTACTGGGGCCGCTGCGCAGCCCAGCGGGGATAAATCCCCTCGCCACAGGTATTTCCTTTCCTTCAATACCGGTGCATTCGCACGCACCGATGTGGCGCATCTGATCGCACCAGCGCACAAGCGACGATCGCTCGTGGTGCGTCGCCCTGCTCTCCCCTCCACACCACCCCCGCATTTCCCGGTCTTTCCACGACCGGGCACACCCCTTGCAAAAGCCCTTTTCAGCGTCCGCATCTGCCCTCGATAAAAACACCCAATCATGGAGATCGCACAATGAAACGTCGTAGCTTGATCAAGGCTTTCACACTCTCGGCCAGCCTTGCCGCGATGGGCATGGCCTGGACTGTCCAGGCCGCCGAGACCATCAAGGTCGGCATCCTGCATTCGCTGTCCGGGACCATGGCGATCTCCGAGACGTCCCTCAAGGACATGGCGCTGATGACCATCGACGAGATCAACGCCAAGGGTGGTGTGAACGGCAAGCAGCTCGAAGCGGTGGTGGTGGACCCGGCCTCGAACTGGCCGCTGTTTGCGGAAAAAGGCCGGCAGTTGCTGACCCAGGACAAGGTCGCCGTGGTGTTCGGCTGCTGGACCTCGGTGTCGCGTAAATCGGTGTTGCCGGTGTTCGAAGAACTCAACGGCCTGCTGTTCTACCCGGTGCAGTACGAAGGCGAAGAGATGTCGCCGAATGTGTTCTACACCGGCGCAGCGCCGAACCAGCAGGCAATTCCGGCGGTGGAATACCTGATGAGCGAAGAAGGCGGCAGCGCCAAACGCTACTTCCTGCTCGGCACCGATTACGTCTACCCGCGCACCACCAACAAGATCCTGCGCTCGTTCCTGCATTCCAAAGGCGTAGCGGACAAGGACATCGAAGAGGTCTATACCCCGTTCGGCCACAGCGATTACCAGACCATCGTGGCGAGCATCAAGAAGTTCTCGGCCGGCGGCAAGACCGCGGTCATCTCGACGGTCAACGGCGACTCCAACGTGCCGCTCTACAAGGAACTGGCCAACCAGGGCCTGAAAGCCACCGACGTACCGGTGGTGGCTTTCTCGGTGGGCGAAGAAGAACTGCGCGGCATCGACACCAAGCCACTGGTGGGCAACCTCGCGGCGTGGAACTACTTCGAGTCCGTGGAGAACCCGGCGAACAAGCAATTCGTCGATGCCTGGAAAGCCTACGCCAAGGCCAAGAACCTGCCGGGCGCCGACAAGGCCGTGACCAACGACCCGATGGAAGCCACCTACGTCGGTATCCACATGTGGGCGCAAGCGGCAGAAAAAGCCAAGTCCACCGACGTCGACAAGGTCCGCGAAGCCTTGGCCGGCCAAACCTTCGCCGCGCCATCGGGCTACACCCTGACCATGGACAAGACCAACCACCACCTGCACAAGCCGGTGATGATCGGCGAGATCCAGGCCGACGGTCAGTTCAACGTGGTCTGGCAGACCGAAGGCCCGATCCGCGCCCAGCCGTGGAGCCCGTTCATCGCCGGCAACGACAAGAAGCCCGACTATGCGGTGAAGGGTAACTGAGCCTCCTCCACCCCGGCTGATCGTTCCCACGCTCTGCGTGGGAATGCCTCACCGGACGCTCTGCGTCCACCATGGGACGCGGAGCGTCCCGGGCTGCGCTCCCACGCGGAGCGTGGGAACGATCAAATACGCAAGGCCTGACTTATGCCCACTGCCCTCTACCGTCTGATGCTCGCCCTGGTGGTGTTATTGCCACTCGGAGCCCACGCCGGCGACGCCGAAGACTTCGTCGCCGCCAACCCGACCCAGCAGGCCAAACTGCTGGAAGACTGGTCCGCGCAGCCTGAGCCGGCCCGTGTCGAACTGATCAACGCCTTGCAGCAAGGCCAGTTGACCATCGACGGTCAGCCCAAGACCCTGCGCCTGAACAACCGCTTGCGTGGGCTGATCGAAACCGCCCTCGCCAGCCATCAACTGCTCGCCAGTGACGCCCACGTGCGCCTGGGCGCAGCGCGGCAATTGCAAAAAAGCGCACGCCCGGCGCAATTGGCTTTTCTCGACCGGCAATTGGCTGGCGAGCAGGACGAAGATGTCCATGCCGCCCTGAGCCTGGCCCTGGCAAACCTGCAGTTGGTGGACGCCAGCCCCAGCGTGCGCCTGGCGGCCGTCCGCTTGCTGGGAGAAACCGGCGATCCGCTGGCCCGCACTCGTCTCGAAGGCGTGCTCGAACCTGGCGCCGAAACCGATGCCGGCGTGCGCACCGCCGCCGAAACCAGCCTCGCCCAGGTCAAGCGCAAACTGCTGGTGGGCGAGTTGCTGGGCCAGGCGTTCAGCGGCATGTCCCTCGGCTCGATCCTGCTGCTCGCGGCCCTGGGATTGGCGATCACCTTCGGCCTGCTGGGGGTGATCAACATGGCCCATGGCGAGATGCTGATGCTCGGCGCCTATTGCACCTACGTCGTGCAGATGCTGTTCCAGCGCTTCGCTCCGAACGCCATCGAGTTCTACCCGCTGATCGCTCTGCCGGTGGCATTTTTCATCACCGCCTCCATCGGCATGGCCCTGGAGCGCACGGTGATCCGCCACCTCTACGGGCGCCCATTGGAAACCCTGCTCGCCACCTGGGGCATCAGCCTGATGCTGATCCAGCTGGTGCGCCTGGTGTTCGGCGCGCAGAACGTCGAAGTCGCCAACCCGGCCTGGCTGTCCGGCGGAATCCAGGTGCTGCCGAACCTGGTGCTGCCGTACAACCGCATCGTCATCATTGCCTTCGCGCTGTTCGTGGTCGTGCTGACCTGGCTGCTGCTGAACAAGACCCGTCTGGGCCTGAACGTGCGTGCGGTCACCCAGAACCGCAACATGGCCGCCTGCTGCGGCGTGCCCACCGGGCGCGTGGACATGCTCGCCTTCGGCCTCGGCTCGGGCATCGCCGGGCTGGGCGGCGTGGCCCTGAGCCAGATCGGCAACGTCGGCCCGGACCTGGGCCAGAGCTACATCATCGATTCGTTCCTGGTGGTGGTGCTCGGCGGCGTCGGTCAATTGGCCGGTAGCGTATCCGCCGCGTTCGGGCTGGGCATCGCCAACAAGATTCTCGAACCGCAGATCGGCGCCGTGCTCGGCAAGATCCTCATCCTCGCGCTGATCATTCTGTTCATCCAGAAGCGTCCGCAAGGCCTCTTCGCGCTCAAAGGACGGGTAATCGACTGATGAACCAGCCCCTGATGCTCACGGCCACGCAAAAGGCCGGGCCTAAAGTCACCGTCGCCGTCGGCGTGCTGATCCTGGTCGTCCTGCTGAGCCTGCCAGTGCTGTCGCTGCTGGCGGCGGACCACCCGCTGCATGTCTCGGCCTATACCCTGACGCTGGTTGGCAAGATTCTCTGCTACGCCATCGTTGCCCTGGCGCTGGACCTGGTCTGGGGTTACGCCGGGTTGCTGTCCCTGGGCCACGGCCTGTTCTTCGCCATGGGCGGCTACGCCATGGGCATGTACCTGATGCGCCAGGCCGCCGGTGATGGCTTGCCAGCATTCATGACGTTCCTGTCATGGACCGAATTACCCTGGTACTGGGCCGGCACCGACAGCTTCCTCTGGGCCTTGTGCCTGGTGGTACTGGCGCCGGGGTTGCTCGCGCTGGTCTTCGGCTTCTTCGCCTTTCGTTCACGGATCAAGGGTGTGTACTTCTCGATCATGACCCAGGCCCTGACCTTCGCCGGCATGCTGCTGTTCTTCCGCAACGAAACCGGCTTCGGCGGCAACAACGGCTTTACCAATTTCCGCTCGATCCTGGGTTTCGGCATCACCGAGCCCGGCACTCGGGCGGTGCTGTTCCTGGTGACGGTATTGCTGCTGGTGGCAAGCCTGTTCATCGGCTGGCGGCTGGCCCGCAGCAAGTTCGGCCGGGTGCTCACCGCCCTGCGGGACGCCGAGAACCGCTTGATGTTCTGCGGTTACGATCCTCGTGGTTTCAAGCTGTTCGTCTGGGTCTTGAGCGCGGTGCTGTGCGGCCTCGCCGGGGCGTTGTACGTGCCGCAGGTGGGCATCATCAACCCCAGCGAAATGTCGCCGACCAACTCCATCGAAGCGGCCGTATGGGTCGCCCTCGGCGGACGCGGCACGCTGATCGGGCCGTTGCTGGGCGCCGGCGTGGTCAATGGCATGAAGAGCTGGTTTACCGTGGCGTTCCCCGAGTACTGGCTGTTCTTCCTGGGTGCGCTGTTCATCATCGTGACCTTGTACCTGCCCAAGGGCGTGATTGGCCTGCTGAAAAAAAGAGGTGAACAATGAGGGTCACGGCGAGCGCTGAATTCATGTTGGAGCCGGTCCTTTTTCCTCCGCAGGAGCCCAACAAGGACGCGGGTAGCAGTCGCGATGCGATCGGTCTCGGTCAACGGGCCGGTCCAGGCCTGAACACCCGCCACGGCACCGTCCTGACCCTGGAAGACATCAGCGTCAGCTTCGACGGCTTCAAGGCCCTGAACGATCTGAACCTGTACATCGGGGTGGGCGAACTGCGCTGCATCATCGGCCCCAATGGCGCGGGCAAGACCACGCTGATGGACGTGATCACCGGCAAGACCCGCCCGAGTCACGGCAAGGCCTGGTTCGGCGAAACCCTCGACCTGACCGGCATGAGCGAAGTGCAGATTGCCCAGGCAGGCATCGGTCGCAAGTTCCAGAAGCCCACGGTGTTCGAAGCGCTGAGCGTGTTCGAGAACCTGGAACTGGCGCTGAAAACCGACAAGTCGGTGTGGGCCAGTCTTCGGGCGAAACTCAATGGCGAGCAGCGCGATCGCATCAACGAGGTGCTGGAAACCATTCGCCTCACCACGTCGGTCAATCGCGCCGCTGGATTGCTCTCCCATGGGCAGAAGCAGTTCCTGGAGATCGGCATGCTGCTGGTACAGGACCCGCAATTGCTGCTGCTCGACGAACCCGTGGCGGGGATGACCGACGCCGAAACCGACTTCACCGCCGAACTGTTCAAATCCCTGGCGGGCAAGCATTCGCTGATGGTGGTGGAACATGACATGGGTTTCGTCGGCGCGATTGCCGACCACGTCACTGTTCTGCACCAGGGCAGTGTGCTGGCGGAAGGGTCGTTGGAGCAGGTGCAGGACAATGAGCGGGTGATCGAGGTGTATCTCGGTCGCTAGAGCGGAAGATGCTGTTCCCTGTGGGAGCGAGCCTGCTCGCGATAGCGGTGGGTCAGCTTGCTTAGGTGTTGAATGTGCCGCCGTCATCGCGAGCAGGCTCGCTCCCACAGGGGTTTGAGGAGAATCCGGAAGATGCTGCAAGTCGACAAGCTTCACCAATACTACGGCGGTAGCCACATCCTGCGGGGCCTGTCGTTTGACGTGAAGGTCGGCGAGGTGACGTGCCTGCTGGGCCGCAATGGCGTGGGCAAGACCACCCTGCTCAAATGCCTGATGGGCCTGCTGCCGGCCAAGGAGGGGGCGGTGAATTGGGAAGGCAAAACCATCACCGCGTTCAAGCCACACCAGCGGGTCCACGCCGGTATCGCCTATGTACCCCAGGGCCGGGAGATCTTCGGGCGGCTGACGGTGGAGGAAAACCTGCTGATGGGCCTGTCGCGCTTTCCCGCCTCCGAGGCTCGGGAGGTGCCGGCGTTCATCTACGAGTTGTTCCCGGTGTTGCTGCAAATGAAACAGCGCCGCGGCGGTGACCTGTCCGGCGGCCAGCAACAGCAGCTCGCCATTGGCCGGGCGTTGGCCAGTCGTCCACGCCTGTTGATTCTCGACGAGCCCACCGAAGGCATCCAGCCGTCGGTGATCAAGGAGATCGGCGCGGTCATCAAGCAACTGGCGGCCCGGGGCGACATGGCGATTTTGCTGGTGGAGCAGTTTTACGACTTCGCCGCCGAGCTGGCCGATCAGTACCTGGTGATGTCCCGGGGCGAGATCGTGCAGCAGGGGCGCGGAGAAAACATGGAAGCCGAGGGTGTGCGCGGGCTGGTTACGATCTAGTCTGTAGCGTCCGGACAATAATCAGAAATCATGAATCTACCTTTATCTGCACCTGCCCTGTTCACGCCCTGCTGGCACGCCGAGCTGGAACTGGCCTACGCCCGCTCTGGCGACAGCACGCGCCCGGTACAGCGCCGCCATAAAGGCCCGCTGCGGGTGCAAAAACATTTGTACGCCGAAGGGCCCGAGGTGTGCCAACACATCATCGTCCACCCGCCCGGCGGGATTGCTGGCGGTGACCGGTTGGACATCTCGGCCCATGTCGGTCCTGGCGCCTGGGCGCAGTTGACCAGCCCTGGCGCGGCCAAGTGGTACCGCGCCACGGCGCCTGCGTATCAGCAACTGACCCTGAGCGTGGCAGCCGGGGCGACACTGGAGTGGTTGCCCCAGGAGACCATCGTCTTCAGCGCGGCCCAGGCCGAACTCGGCACCACCATCGACTTGCAGGGTGATGGACGCCTGCTCTACTGGGACATGGTTGCCCTCGGCCGACCCGCCAGTGGCGAGCGCTTTGACCTGGGGCACTTTCAGTCGCGGCTGGACATTCGTCGCGACGGGCAGTTGCTGTGGCATGAGCGCCAGCGCATCGTCGGCGGCGATGGTTTGCTCGACTCGCCCATCGGGCTGGGCGGCAAGCCGGTGTTTGCCACGTTGCTGGTGACCGGTGAGATCAATGGCGACTTGCTGGAACAGTGCCGTTCCCTGGGCCATGCCGTGCGTGGCGACCTGACCCAGTTGCCTGGGCTGGTCGTGGCGCGGTGCCTGGCGAGCGAGGCGTTGTTGGCGCGGGGGTGGCTGGTTGAGTTGTGGCGGTTGCTGCGCCCGGCGTTACTGGGTCGAGAAGCCGTGCCACCGAGAATCTGGAGTACCTGAATGGCTTTTCTGTGGGAGCGAGCCTGCTCGCGATGGCGGTGGATCAGCCAGAAAAGATGTGACTGACACACCGCTATCGCGAGCAGGCTCGCTCCCACAGGGGGCCTTTATTCAGCCCGAAATTTTTATCTGCCCTTACGGATGACACATGGACCTGACCCCACGCGAAAAAGACAAGCTGCTGATCTTCACCGCCGGCCTCGTCGCCGAGCGGCGGCTGGCCCGGGGCTTGAAACTCAATTACCCGGAGGCCATGGCCTATATTTCCGCGGCCCTGCTCGAAGGCGCCCGCGACGGCCAGACCGTGGCCGAGTTGATGCATTACGGCACCACCCTGTTGAGCCGCGAGCAGGTAATGGAAGGCATCCCGGAAATGATCCCGGAGATCCAGGTCGAGGCGACCTTTCCCGACGGCACCAAACTGGTCACCGTCCACCAACCCATCGCCTGAGGAGCGTGCCATGACCTATAGGATTCGTGACGCGTACCCGACGGACCTGCCCGCCATTCGCGACATCTACAACGACGCGGTGCTCAACACCACGGCGATCTGGAACGAACAGGCCGTGGACCTGGGCAACCGCCAGGCCTGGTTCGATGCGCGGCAGTCCCAGGGTTACCCGGTGCTGGTGATCGTCGACAGCGAAGAAAACGTACTCGGCTATGCCGCGTTCGGCGACTGGCGGCCCTTCGACGGCTTCCGGCACACCGTGGAGCATTCGGTGTACGTGCGCAGCGACCAGCGCGGCAATGGCCTCGGTCCACGGTTGATGACGGCGTTGATCGAGCGCGCAAAGACCTGTGGCAAACACGTCATGGTCGCCGCCATCGAAAGCGGCAACGCGGCCTCGATTCGCTTGCATGAACGGGCCGGGTTCGTCATCACCGGGCAGATGCCCCAGGTGGGGACCAAGTTCGGTCGCTGGCTGGACCTGACTTTCATGCAGTTGATCCTCAATCCCGGGGCGCCTGCGCCTGTTTCCAACAAGGAGTGAAACCGATGAACGCCGCCCAGTTGCGTCGAGTCCACACTGAAAGCTTTGCGCATTACCGCCAGGGCCTGATCGATCTGTTGCTCGACGCCGTGGGATACGGCGCCAGTGTCGGTTTCATGGCCGACCTCGATGCGGTCCAGGCCCGCGCCTATTTCGACGAAGTCCAGGCCTGCCTCAACCAGGGCAGCCTGTTGTTGTGGGTGGTGGTCAAGGACGAGCAGGTGCAGGCCAGCGTCCAGCTCGCCCTGTGCCAGAAACCCAACGGCCTGAACCGCGCCGAAGTGCAGAAACTGCTGGTCCGCGGCGAAGCCCGTCGACGGGGCCTGGGCCAGCAGTTGATGAGTGCCCTGGAGCTCGGCGCGCGCCAGCACAAGCGTGGCCTGCTGTACCTCGACACCCAGGCCGGCTCCGAGGCCGAGGCGTTCTACCGCGCCATGGACTACACCCGTGTCGGTGAACTGCCCGACTACTGCCAGAGCCCGGACGGGACGTACACCCCGACCACCATCTACTACAAGCTTTTGGGACAACCGCAATGATTCCAGGCCAATACCAGGTCCAGCCCGGCGACATCGAACTCAACGTCGGCCGCCGCACCTTGACACTGACCGTCGCCAACAGCGGCGACCGGCCGATCCAGGTCGGCTCGCACTATCACTTCTTCGAAACCAATGACGCCCTGTCCTTCGACCGCGCCGCCAGCCGCGGCATGCGCCTGAACATCCCCGCCGGCACCGCGGTGCGCTTCGAGCCGGGGCAGAGCCGCGAGGTGGAACTGGTGGATCTGGCCGGGCATCGCCGGGTGTTCGGGTTTGCCGGGCGGGTGATGGGCGACCTCTAGGTCGCAGCTCGTTCCCATGCTCCGCGTGGGAATGCATCTCGGGACGCTCCGCGTCCCACAAGCGGACGCAGAGCGTCTATGGCGGCATTCCCACGCAGAGCATGGGAACGATCAGGAAAGCACATGAAGATCTCGAGACAAGCCTACGCCGACATGTTCGGCCCCACCGTCGGTGACAAGGTCCGCCTGGCCGATACCGAGCTGTGGATCGAAGTCGAAAAGGACTTCACCACTTACGGCGAAGAAGTGAAATTCGGCGGCGGCAAGGTGATTCGCGACGGCATGGGCCAGGGCCAACTGCTGGCCGCTGAGGTTGTGGACACGCTGATCACCAATGCACTGATCATCGATCACTGGGGCATCGTCAAGGCCGACGTCGGTCTCAAGGACGGGCGCATCGCGGCCATCGGCAAGGCCGGTAACCCGGACATCCAGCCCGATGTAACCATCGCCATCGGCGCCAGCACCGAGGTGATTGCCGGCGAAGGCATGATCCTCACGGCCGGCGGCGTCGACACCCACATCCACTTCATCTGCCCACAGCAGATCGAAGAGGCCTTGATGAGCGGCGTCACCACCATGATCGGCGGCGGCACCGGCCCGGCCACCGGCACCAACGCCACCACCTGCACCTCCGGCCCATGGCACCTGGCGCGCATGCTGCAGGCCGCCGACGCCTTCCCGATGAACATCGGCCTCACCGGCAAGGGCAACGCCAGTCTGCCGGAGCCGCTGATCGAACAGGTCAAGGCCGGTGCCATCGGCTTGAAGCTGCACGAAGACTGGGGCACCACTCCGGCAGCCATCGACAACTGCCTGAGCGTGGCCGACCAGTACGACGTGCAGGTGGCGATCCACACCGACACCCTCAACGAGTCCGGTTTCGTCGAAACCACCCTGGGCGCTTTCAAGGGCCGCACCATCCACACCTATCACACCGAAGGCGCCGGCGGCGGTCATGCGCCGGACATCATCAAGGCCTGTGGTTTCCCTAACGTGTTGCCCAGCTCCACCAACCCGACCCGGCCGTTCACCCGCAACACCATCGACGAACACCTGGACATGCTGATGGTCTGTCACCACCTGGACCCGAGCATCGCAGAGGACGTGGCGTTCGCCGAAAGCCGTATCCGCCGCGAAACCATTGCCGCCGAAGACATCCTCCACGACCTCGGCGCGTTCTCGATGATCAGCTCCGACAGCCAGGCCATGGGCCGCGTCGGCGAGGTCATCCTGCGCACCTGGCAGACCGCGGACAAGATGAAGAAGCAGCGCGGCGCCCTGCCCGGGGACGGCGAAGGCAACGACAACTTCCGCATCAAGCGCTACATCGCCAAATACACCATCAACCCGGCGATCACCCATGGCATCAGCCACGAAGTGGGCTCTATTGAAGTGGGCAAGTGGGCCGACCTGGTGCTGTGGCGTCCGGCGTTCTTCGGCGTCAAGCCGACGCTGATCCTCAAGGGCGGAGCGATTGCCGCGAGCCTGATGGGCGACGCCAATGCCTCGATCCCGACACCGCAACCGGTGCACTACCGGCCGATGTTCGCAAGCTACGGCAGCTCGCGTCACGCAACCAGCCTGACGTTTCTCAGCCAGGCTGCCGTCGAGGCGGGGCTACCGGAACAGTTGGGGTTGAAGAAGAGAATCGCCGTGGTCAAGGGTTGCCGCGATGTGCAGAAGACTGACCTGATCCACAACGACTACCTGCCGGACATCGATGTCGATCCACAGACCTACCAGGTCAAGGCCGACGGTGTGTTGCTGTGGTGCGAGCCGGCTGATGTGCTGCCGATGGCGCAGCGGTATTTTCTGTTTTGACTTGAAAAGAGGGCCATGGGTAAACACAGCACCCTGTGGCGAGGGGATTTATCCCCGCGCGGTTGCGCAGCAACCGCAAAAAATAGGGGCTGCTGCGCAGCCCAGCGGGGATAAATCCCCTCGCCACAGGGTTTGCGACTGGCTATGGGTGTGTATTACCCCACCAACCGCCCCAACCGCTGCTTGAGCATGCGGTTTTCGGTGCGCAGCTGCTGCACCTCCTCCAACAGGTCGAGCGCCAGGGCCACGCCTTCCCATTCCAGGTCCAGGTCCTGTCGCAATTTGGCTGCACGGCGGGCCAGGACCAGTTCGTAGTCGGTGAAACGCCAATCCGTCGGGGCCGCGCCGTGGGGCTCGAGGATGCCGTGTTCGACGATTTCAATCACATGGACATCCGCCAGTGCAGCGGCCTCGCAGAATTCCTTCAGGTTCAGTTCAATGATCGGGTTGTTCATGTCTGCTTCTCCCAATGCCTAACTGTGTAGGAGCTGTCGAGTGCAACGAGGCTGCGATCTTTGGATTTCTTGAATTTCATCAACTTTGAAAAGATCGCAGCCTCGTTGCACTCGACAGCTCCTACAGGTGATAGATACAGGCCACCGCCGTCAGAAATGTTCCCGTGGATCGAACGCGGCTTTCTTCGCCAGCTCCGCCCACAATGCCTTGACCGCTTCGTCGCTGGACTTGGGCATCACGGCCTTGAGCTGGACGAACAGGTAGCCGCGTTCACCGGCCTTGTTGCGCAGGCCATGGCCCTTGGCGCGCATGCGCTGGCCGTTCTGGCTGCCGGCCGGGACCTTGAGGTTGATCTTGCCGGTGAGGGTCGGGACGGCCACCTCGGTGCCCAGCGCCAGTTCCCAGGGCGCCAGCGGCAGGGTGATGATCAGGTCCTGGCCTTCGACATCGAACTTGGGGTGCGGGGCGAAGCGAATGGTCAGGTACAAGTCACCATTGGCCCCGCCGCCGATACCTGGCGCACCCTGGCCCTTGAGGCGGATCCGCTCGCCGTCGGTCACGCCGAGCGGGATCTTCACGTTCAGGCTTTTACTGGTGTTGCTGACATGCTGGCCCGCCGCGTTGTGCTGCGGCACCTGGAAGCTGACCTTTTTCGACTCACTCGACAGGGTTTCTTCCAGGAAGATCGGCAATTCCATTTCCACGTCCTGCCCCCGACGGCCGGCGCTGCGACCTGACTGTCCACCACCGAACCCCGGCCCGCGATTACCGAAGATCGAACTGAAGAAATCTGAAAAGTCCCCGGCGTCCTGGCCGCCGCCAAAACCGCCGCGGCTCTGCCAGCCCGGCGGTCCCTGGAACGGCTGACCGTGCTGGCCATATCGACGCAGGTCGTCGTACTCGGCGCGTTTGTCGGCGCTTTTCAGCGCTTCATAGGCTTCGGAGACATCTTTGAATTTGGTCTCGGCGTCTTTTTCCTTACTGACATCCGGGTGGTATTTGCGCGCCAGCTTGCGATAGGCGGCCTTGATCGTGCTGTCGTCAGCCGTCGGCTCTACGCCCAGGATCTTGTAATAGTCTTTGAAGTCCATCTAAGCAATCCGTATCGATGTCGCGCCTGAATGACCGGCCCCACAGATTGGGACCAGGCGGCGCAGCAGAAGTTTATCGGCTCATGCCGGCAAGTTTGGGGGTTGGATGGGATCTTTCAAGGCCGCCGTGTACGAATTAGCGGATAACCGGCCTTCGAATCCGCGCCGCACTGGCATACACTGCGCGGCCGTTTTTTCGACCGGAACCTGAAAGACATGAAAAACGCATCCCCGGCCCGTGCCTGCGGCATCGACTTCGGCACGTCCAACTCCACCGTCGGCTGGCTGCGCCCCGGCATGGAAACGCTGATCGCGCTGGAGGATGACAAGATCACCCTGCCCTCGGTGGTGTTTTTCAATCTCGAGGAGCGTCGCCCGGTCTACGGCCGACTGGCCCTGCACGAATACCTGGAAGGCTACGAAGGTCGGCTGATGCGCTCGCTCAAGAGCCTGCTGGGCTCCAAGCTGATCAAGCACGACACCAGCGTGCTGGGCACGGCGATGCCATTCAAGGATCTGCTGGGACTGTTCATCGGCCAGTTGAAGAAACGCGCCGAGGCCACCGCCGGTCGGGAATTCGAGGAAGTGGTACTGGGTCGCCCGGTGTTTTTCGTCGATGACGATGAGCTGGCAGACCAAGAGGCCGAAAATACCTTGGTGGACGTCGCCCGCGCCATTGGCTTCAAGGAAGTCTCGTTCCAGTACGAACCCATTGCGGCGGCATTCGATTATGAATCGACCATCGAAAAAGAAGAGCTGGTGCTGATCGTCGACATCGGCGGCGGTACTTCGGACTTCTCCCTGGTGCGCCTGTCACCCGAACGCCGCAGCCACGACAACCGCCACGCCGACATCCTCGCCACCGGCGGCGTGCACATCGGCGGGACCGACTTCGACAAGCAACTGAGCTTGCAGGGCCTGATGCCGCTGTTCGGCTATGGCAGCCGGATGAAAAGCGGCGCCTACATGCCCACCAGCCACCACATGAACCTGGCGACCTGGCACACCATCAACGCGGTGTACGCGCAAAAATCCACCCTGGCCCTGAACAGCATGCGCTACGACATCGAGGACACCGGTGGTATCGACCGGCTGTTCAAGCTGATCGAACAGCGCGCCGGGCACTGGCTGGCAATGGAAGTGGAAGAAACCAAGATCCAGCTGACCCACGCCGATCAGCGTCATGTCGCGCTGGACCGGATCGAGCCGGGCCTGAGCGTGGACCTGAGCCGGGCACTGTTCGAGTCGGCTATCGACGGCCTGCTGGAGCGGGTGCGCGCCAGCGTCACGCAACTGCTCAATGACGCCAACGTCGGCGTCGATCAGGTCGACACGGTGTTCTTCACCGGCGGCTCCAGCGGCATCCCGGCCCTGCGCAACAGCGTCTCGGCGATGCTGCCCCAGGCGCGGCATGTGGAAGGGAACATCTTCGGGAGCATCGGCAGCGGGTTGGCGATCGAGGCGATGAAACGCTACGGGAGCCAGGCCTGACCTGACTACAGCGGTGCGGCCTTCGCGAGCAGGCTCGCTCCCACATTGAACCGCATTCCTCTTGGAAGAACTCGGTCAACTGTGGGAGCGAGCCTGCTCGCGATGGGGCCAGATCAGACAACCCACTCCTGGATCAGACCATCCCCAACTGCTTCAACTCACTCTTGAGGTACGCATAATAAATCGGCCCCGCCACCACCCCCGGCAGGCCGAACGCGGCTTCGAACACCAGCATCGCCATGAGCAATTCCCAGGACTTGGCGCTGATCTGCCCGCCCACGATGCGAGCGTTGAGGAAATATTCGAGCTTGTGGATCACAATCAGATAACCCAGCGCCGCCACCGCCACCCAGATCGACAGCGACAGGCCGACGATGGTGATCAGGGTGTTGGACATCAGGTTGCCGATGACCGGTAGCAACCCCAGCAGGAAGGTCATCACGATCAGGGTCTTGGTCAACGGCAGCTTGATGCCGAACAGCGGCAGCACCACCGCCAGGAAAATCCCGGTGAAGAAGGTGTTGAGCAGGGAAATCTTGATCTGGGCGAAGACAATGTTGCGGAACGCCTTGACCAACAGGTTCAAGCGATCGAACAGTGCCGCGGCCAGGGGTTTGCGCTTGGTCAGGTCGGGGACGCGCTGCAAGGCAATGATCGCCCCCAGCACCATGCCGATCAGCAATGTCACGAACATGTGGGCCGCGTCCTTGCCCACCAGTTGCAGATCGCTCAGGTGCTTGCTCACCCAGTCGCCGATCGCCACCCGAAACTCGGCGGCGCTGGCCGGCAGGTAGGCATCGATGAAGGGTGGCAACTGTCCACGGGCGCGATCGACCACCGTCATGAACTTGTCCAGGGACGCGCCGGGGTTTTCCGCTTCATGCAGCAGAAAGCTGATAGCACCGGCGAAAATCAAACTCAGGACACTCACCACCAGGGTGCCCAGCAACGCTACCGCGAGCCAGCGGGCACGGCGGCCTTCGATCAACCGCTGCAACTGCGGGGTGAGCATGTTGACCAGCTCGAACACCAGCAGACCGGCCAGCAGGCTTGGTAACAGGCGCAGCGGCAACACCAGCAACAACCCACCAAAAATGATCACCCAACTGATCACCAACAACACATGACGCTGAGAAAACGTTGGCATACAGCCTCAGAACAAAACGGCGTGAAAGGATCGGCAGTCTGCCAGCCTTCCGCTGACAGCACTAGGGATTGTATCGGCCGACTTTGGTCGGGGTTCAGGGGATTTTTGTGGCGCCTGTAAGGGCTCCATCGCGAGCAGGCTCGCTCCCACGGGGGATTTGCATGGCTCGGTCCATTGTGGGAGCGAGCTTGCTCGCGATGGGCGCTCACGGCTCCCTTATTTGTTCTTCAGGCAATCACTCATGAACGCCTTGCGCTCGTCGCCCTTGAGCGTCTTGGCGGTAGCGTCGGCATTGCAGGTCTTCATGCGCTCCTGCGGCGTTCCTCCCCGAACTTGAGGCGGCTTGGTCTTCAGACAGGTGCTCATGAAGGCCTTGCGCTCATCACCCTTGAGCGCCTTGGCGGTGGCGTCGGCGTTGCAGGTGGTCATCTTGGTCTGCTGCGCCGTCGCGGCGAAGCCCTGGGAGCACAGCAGCAAACCGATCATCAACAAAGGGACACGCAACATCTTCATGACGTTTTCTCCTGAATGCCGCACGACCGTGACGGCGATCAATCCAGTGTAGACAACGCAGCCCTATACACCGGCCGCTTTCAAACGCTCTGCATGCTCGACAAACAACCGGATCGGCTCGGCGCCCTTGCCCACCAGCCCAAGGGATTGATTGACGATGTCGAAATGGTCGAGTGGATAGTCATCGCCGATGACCGTACCCAGGTGGGAACTGAAGCGCCCGACCATGCCATCGCACTGCCCCGCCTCACGCACGAACGTCCGGGCAAACAGGCGGCAGCTACGATTCGTACCGTCGAAGAGGTTGCGGCCCTGGTCGGTCTTGCCGGGCTGCAGGATTCCCGACCAGGAGTAATAGCGCACGCCATCGACTTCCTCGGCCCCCTGACCACCCCAGGTTTGAGGCAGCCCCTGTGGATAACACGCATTGAAGCGCGCCACCCCGGCGGTGGTAAGGGAGTCATGGGAGGCGTGAAGGTCCACCGGCAGCCTGGCGCCGCGATAGCCGGTTTCGAGCAGGCACATCAGCGCGTTGATCAATCGCAGCACGGCGCTGAGCATGCGCCCCTTGAGGCTGTTCGGCGGGTAGTGGGCCAGCAGGTAGTCGGCCAGCTCGGAGCCGTGGTTGGGGCCGGCTACCGAGGTGACGGAGGCCACCAGGTCCGGGCGCCTGGCCGCCGCATAGCGGGCGCTGAGGGCGCCTTGGCTATGGCCGATCAGATTGACCTTGGTTGCGCCGGTCTGCTGCAGGATCTCCTCGATCCGTGCCAGCAACTGCTCGCCGCGCACCTCGGACGAATGCAGCGGCGAGACCTTCACCGCCACCACCACCGCACCACCCCGGCGCAACGCCGAAACGATCCCATACCAGTAGGGGTACAACACCAGGCGGATGAATCCGAGCATGCCCGGGACCAATACCAACGGGTAGCGGGTGGTGCAGCGTTGCGACATGGACAGACATCCTTGATCAGAGAGTTGCGCTGGAGGGAAAGGGAAAGTCTATGCCTTCTTCATGACACCCCACCGTCATTGTAGGAGCTGCCGAAGGCTGCGATCTTTCCGCTGACCATTGAATCTCAAGTGAAAATCAAAAGATCGCAGCCTTCGGCAGCTCCTACGATGGAGTTGCCTTAACACATCCCATAAAACTTTTGCCTCGCTCATCACTCCCAACTTGGTAAGCGATCACGCCGCGAGAGCGTGACGCCCCAACCGGATCAGCCTCCAGGAGAACGAGATGAGCGACATGCACTTATCCGATGTAACCACCCTGCGCGAACGTGCGCGCCAGAACGTGCAGAACGGCGCGGTGACCGAGGGCTACAACGCCGATCGACAGGAAGTCGTGCGCCTGCTCAACGAAGCACTGGCCACTGAGCTGGTGTGCGTGCTGCGCTACAAGCGCCACTACTTCATGGCCACCGGCCTCAAGGCGAGTGTGGCGGCCAGCGAGTTCCTCGAACATGCCAACCAGGAAGCCGAGCATGCCGACAAACTGGCCGAGCGCATCGTGCAACTGGGCGGCGAGCCGGAGTTCAACCCCGACCTGTTGACCCGCAATTCCCACGCCCAGTACGTGGCAGGCAACACCCTCAAGGAAATGGTCTACGAAGACCTGGTGGCCGAGCGGATCGCCATCGACAGCTATCGGGAAATCATCCAGTACATCGGCGATAAAGACCCGACTACCCGGCGCATCTTCGAAGACATCCTGGCCCAGGAAGAAGAGCATGCCGATGACATGGCCGATATCCTGGCCGATTTGTAAGACCGCATCGCGAGCAGGCTCGCTCCCACCCTCGACAGGTGTCCGCCATCAATGTGGGAGCGAGCCTGCTCGCGATGAGGCCAGTAACCTTCCTGCAAATCCCCGACTTACCGCGTCGGCTTCACAGTCACCGGCGCCTTGCCCGCCTTCATTTGCTCGAGCAACGGCGCACACTGGTTCGGCTCGTCACCGCTAGGGGCCACCAGGGCCAGCAAACCTGCCGCCGGCGCGGCGATCACACCCAGCGCCACCATCCCGGCGCCGCGCAATATCAGCGGTACGGCCTTGACTCCGGCAGAGGGCTTGGCGAACTTGCCCCGCACGTACAGGGGCGAGCGCAGGGAAATCAGCCGCCAGCCCTTGGACTCCGGTGAAATGGTCAGGTCCAGTTGTTCCGTGGCCATGTTCGCCGTGCCGTCGATATAGATGATCGCGTTTTCAGTGTCGAACACAAACAGGCGAGTGGTTGCCAGGCCGGTCTTGATGTCGAAGTCCGCCGCCGCGCAGTTGATCTTCACTTCCTTGTCGCCAAAGATTTTCCCCATCACGTAGTTGCCCACGTTCAACCCCGCCAGCTCCATCAGTTCGCGACTGATGGCGCCGTCGTTGATGAGCATTTTCAGCGTACCGTTGGAGGTGCCCAGCAAGGCCGCGACCGAATTGCCGCGACCGCTGATATCAGCGTCTCCATTGAGCTCACCGAAACTGGTTTTCATCGGCTCGAAGCCGGGGAACAACTGTTTGAGCTTGAAGCCCCGCGCCGTCAGCTTCGCCTGGCCCTCGAGGGGATGGGCTTGGCCGTTGAGGCGGATCTGCGCATCGAGTCGGCCACCGGCGACGCCGAAACGCAGGGGTTCGAGGCTTAATTGGCCGTCGTTGAGCACCAGGTGCGTGTAGAGGTCGGTGAACGGTAGCTGCGCACTATGAACGATACGTTTGCCGGTGAACTCCACATCGGCGTCCATCGCGCTCCAGCGCTCGGTGCGGAACTCCTCCACGGGCAATACCTTGTCCGACGGCTGCTTGCTGGCGCTGCCCCGGGCCTTCTGTTCGGCGTTGGAATCGGCGCCGATCAGCGGCGCCAGATCGCTGAACAACACTTGATTGGACACCAGCGTGCCACTGAGTTTCGGCCGGGGCTGGCTGGCGACGTAGGCCAGGTCACCGTGGATGTCGCTGTCGCCGATCCTGCCGTTGAATGCTTCGTAGCGAAACAGCGCGCCCTCCGGCTCATGGAGTTTGGCGATCAGATGACCGTCGGTTTCATAGGGCGGTGAATCCGGCAGGGTCACGCCGGTCAATGGATACAGATGAGCCAGGCTGGTACCGGCCAGTTTCAGGCGCAGGTCCAGGGCACCGAGATTCATTGGGTCGGTGAGGGTACCGGCCAGTTCGACACGGGTGTCGGCGGTCTTTACCTGGGCCTGCAAGGGAAAGGGTTGCGATGCATTCTGCAAGGCCAGCAGGCCACCGACCTTGCCGGAGCCACTGAGGTTCTGTCCGTGATACTGCCCCTCGACCTTGAAGGCAAACCCGTAGTCCTGAGGGGTCGCTCCCTGGTCCTGGACCTTTTTCGCGGCCTTTTCGCCGACGATGTCCTTGAACGGAATGGATTTTCCCAGCGGGTCGATCAGCAGGTCGAGTCGGGTCTTCAGGGTCTGGTCGTCAAGCGTGACGTGCCCCTTGTCGAAACCGATGGCGCCGATGTCCACTACCCAGCTCGACGGTTCGGCGTCCGGGTCTTTCGGATCGAACTGGAAGGTCCAGTTGGCACGTCCGTCAGCCAGGCGCTGCAAGTTGGCGTCGGGTTCGGTCAGGTCGATACGGGGAATGGTCACTCGCCGGGCCAGCAGGGCCAGGGGGGAGATGCGCAACTCGACACGCTTGAGCGTGGCCATCTGCGGCTTCTTCGACCAATCGGGATTACCCAGGCTCAAATCCTCGGCCACCACATGGGGCCACGGCAGCCAGGCCCGCCAGCCGCCCTCTTCCGACTCGCGCTGCCAGACCACGGCCAGGTTGCCGTTGATGGCGAACGAGCGATGCAACTCCTCGGACACCTTGGCGTTGAGCGTCGGCTTGATCCGGTTCCAATCGAAGAACACGATGACCAGCACCAACACGGCCAGCAAGACAACAAGGCTGGCCAGGCTCCAGGCAAGGATTTTTGAAGTGCGTGTCATGCACAAGGCTCCTGATGACAAATTGGCGTCCGTACCGCAACACCTGAAAATCGAACCTGTCGTCGGCTCGTTGTAATAGTGGGACTGGTGAAACGAGCGACAGGTTTACCACCCGGGGCAAAAAACCTGACCGATCCGCCAGCAAGCTGTTACCGCCTCCGCACATTTGCGTGGCGCCAGTGGGTACAAAATACCCACCATGGTGCGAAACCGTACCTCGGAAACGCCCGTTCTAGAGCCCTCCCGCAGAACAATCAATTCCGTTGATTATTACCATTGCGTTTATGAACTTTTATATCGACTTATCGAGAGTAGCATTGCCCTCGTACCCACTTTTTAGCCCTCCCGAGGAGCAACGATCATGAAACGCCAATTACTGATGAGCCTATCCCTGTCACTGCTGGCCTCCACCGCTTTCGCCCTGCCAGCTTCCGAGCAGGCTACACCACAGGTCAAGGACAGCCACTCCGTGTATAGCCAGACTGTTGCCGAAGACGGTTATAACCAAACCCGTCAAGGTCAACTCGCCGAAGATGGCTACAACAACACCCCTCAAGGCCAACTCGCCGAAGATGGCTACAACAACACTCCTCAAGGCCAACTCGCTGAAGACGGCTACAACAACACCCCTCAAGGCCAGCTCGCCGAAGACGGCTACAACAACACTCCTCAAGGCCAACTCGCCGAAGACGGCTACAACAACACCCCTCAAGGCCAACTCGCCGAAGGTGGTCGTAGTCGCCTGGAAGAAAAAGGTCTGGTTGAAGACGGCAGTGAGCGAGCCCTCGAACGCAACAGCAAAGTGAGCTGAGCCCATGGTGGCCCGAAAAAAAGCCCGATTCCTGCAATCGGGCTTTTGACTTTCTCAAGCACCTCTTTTCCTGACCTACCTTTTTCTACCGTTCGACGTTGGCAAAGCCGATTTGCTAAAGTGCGTCGCTCCCATGACTCGGAAGTCAGTCCTGCGATGTTGCCCCGCGCCGAACAGAAACAACAGACCCGAATTGCCCTGATGGATGCGGCCCGTCATTTAATGGAAAGCGGCCGGGGGTTCGGCAGCCTGAGCCTGCGGGAAGTTGCCAAGACAGCGGGCATTGTACCCACAGGTTTCTACCGGCACTTCGACGACATGGATCAATTGGGCCTGGCACTGGTCAGCGAAGTGGGCCAGACCTTCCGCGAAACCATCCGGCTGGTGCGTCACAATGAATTCGTCATGGGCGGCATCATTGATGCGTCGGTGCGGATTTTCCTCGACGTGGTGCAAGCCAACCGATCGCAGTTCCTGTTCCTCGCCCGCGAACAATACGGCGGCTCCCTGCCGGTACGCCAGGCCATCGCACAACTGCGCGAAGCCATCAGCTCGGACCTGGCCGCCGACCTGGCGTTGATGCCGAAACTGCAGCACCTGGACCTTGCTGGGCTGAGCGTGATGGCCGACCTCATCGTCAAGAGCGTGTTCGCCACCCTGCCCGACATCACCGACCCTCCCGCCGAAGCGCCCCCCGAACACCTCACGCCCCAGGCGAAGATCACCCAGCAACTGCGGTTTATCTTTATCGGCCTCAAGCATTGGCAGGGCCTGGGCAGCACAGAGTAATCCCCTGTGGGAGCGAGCCTGCTCGCGATGGCGGTGCATCAGACGCATAGACGTCGACTGATGCCGCCGCCATCGCGAGCAGGCTCGCTCCCACAGGTTCGCCTCACGCCACAATACAGTGCAAGCCCCTTGCGTCGCGCACTGGTTCGGAGCGAGCAACAAGGCTGACCCAAGCATCCCACGCCCATTTCCTACGCCATCTTCGATTGGCAAGCCCCTTGCTCTAAACACAGCACTGTTCATTGCTGGAAGCACTCCGATGCTGGTGATCCATCGCAGAATCGACACTCAACCCCGCTGGGACGCCGAACTCCATCTGACGTTCGATGCCCGCAGCAAAAGTCGCCTGCGCTGTTTCAGTGCCGAGGGCGAAGACGTGGGATTGTTCCTGGAGCGGGGCCAGCCGCCGCTTTACGACGGCGAATACCTCCAGGCCGAAGACGGACGTATCGTGCGGGTCTGTGCCCGCCCCGAACAACTGCTGCATGTCACCTGCGCCAATGGCTTCGAGCTGACGCGCGCGGCCTATCACCTGGGCAATCGCCATGTCGCCCTGCAAGTCGGCGACGGCTGGTTGCGCCTGTTGGACGATTACGTGCTCAAGGCAATGCTCGAACAACTGGGTGCCAGCGTCGCCGCTATCGAAGCGCCGTTCCAACCTGAGCACGGCGCCTACGGCGGTGGTCATCATCATTCGCGGCATGGCGACGAAGACTTCAACTATGCGCCGCGCCTGCATCAGTTCGGCGTGCGCACATGAACCCGGCCTGGGCGCTGTTGCGCCTGGCCAGTCCGCAATTGCCGATTGGCGGCTACAGCTATTCCCAAGGGCTGGAGATGGCGGTGGATAGCGGCCAGGTCAGGACCTCCGACGAAGCCCGTCGCTGGATCGGCGATCAGTTGCTGCTGAACCTGGCACGCTTCGAGGCGCCCCTGCTGCTCGCGCATTGCACCGCCGCCGCGGCCGACGATTGGGACATCCTGTTGCAACACTGCGAAGCACACCGCGCCAGCCGGGAAACCCGCGAGCTGTATCAGGAAAGCCGGCAGATGGGCTATTCGTTGCAGCAACTGCTCGGCGGCCTGCCGGAACTCGATGGCGCCGCCCGGACCTTCCTCGAACAACGCAGCGAACCCCACCTGGCCCTGGGCTGGGCCCTGGCCGCCCGCGCCTGGAACATCAGCCCCCAGGACGCCCTCGCCGCCTGGCTGTGGAGCTGGCTGGAAAACCAACTGGCGGTGCTGATGAAAACCCTGCCGCTGGGCCAGCAAGCCGCCCAGCGCCTGACCAGCGAACTGCTGCCGCTGCTGCAACAAGCCCAGCACAACGCCTCGAACATCGACCCCGAGCATTACGGCAGCGCCGCGTTTGGCCTGTCCCTGGCGTGTATGGCCCATGAGCGCCAGTACAGCCGTCTGTTCCGTTCCTAGGAGACAACCATGAACACACAACCCCTGCGCGTCGGCATCGGTGGCCCGGTGGGCTCCGGCAAGACCGCCCTGACCCTGGCCCTGTGCCTGGCCCTGCGCGAGCGCTACAACCTGGCGGTGGTCACCAACGATATCTACACCCGCGAAGACGCCGACTTCCTGGTGCGCAACGAAGCCCTGGCGCCGGAGCGGATCATCGGTGTGGAAACCGGCGGCTGCCCGCACACGGCCATTCGCGAAGATGCCTCGATCAACCTCGAAGCGGTGGACCAACTGAACCGGCGCTTCCCGGGGCTGGACCTGATCCTGGTGGAGTCCGGTGGCGACAACCTCTCGGCGACCTTCAGCCCGGAACTGTCGGACCTGACCCTCTACGTGATCGACGTATCGGCCGGGGACAAGTTGCCACGCAAGGGTGGGCCGGGCATCTGCAAGTCCGACTTGCTGGTGATCAATAAAATCGACCTGGCCCCCCTGGTCGGCGCCTCCCTGGAGATGATGGACAGCGACACCCGGCGGATGCGCAACGGCAAGCCGTTCGTGTTCAGCAACCAGAAGACCGGTCAGGGCCTGGACGAGATCATCGCCTTCATCGAACGCCAGGGCCTGCTGACTGCCGCCTGATTTTTCGAACAATCAACAAGGAAGCTTCTTCATGACATTCAAACGCATCCTCGGCACCCTCGCCCTGCTGCTGACCCCGGCCCTGGCCTTCGCCCACCCCGGCCATGGTGATAACGGCCTGATCGCCGGCCTCGGCCATCCCATCGGCGGGCTGGATCACCTGCTCGCCATGCTGGCGGTCGGCTTGTGGGCGGCACAACAGCAAGGCACTGCACGCTGGGCGCTGCCATGCACCTTCGTCGGCACCATGCTGATCGGCGGCTTGCTAGGTTTCGAAGGCCTGCAGTTGCCGGCGCTGGAAAGCGGGATTGCCGCCTCGGTATTGGCCCTGGGCCTGGCGGTGGCGCTGGCGGTGCGTCCGCCATTGAGCCTGGCGATTGCCGCGACGGCACTGTTTGCGCTGTTCCACGGCGTGGCCCATGGGCTGGAACTGCCGGACATGTCGAGCCCGTGGGCTTATGCGGCGGGATTCGTCGCTGCCACGGCGGCCCTGCATGGCGCAGGTTTCGCCCTGGTGCGCGTGTTGCCGCGGGCGGCTGCGCCGTTGGTGCGGCTGGCGGGGGCGGCTTCGGCGGGGGCTGGGGTCTGGTTGTTGGCCGGTTGATTCTCGGCGCCTGTGCGGGCCTCATCGCGAGCAGGCTCGCTCCCACAGTTGATGGTTGTACATCGTCCATGTGGGAGCGAGCCTGCTCGCGATGACAGACTTACAGGCGCTACCTATCTGAAGTCGGTCACTCTGCTACCATATCGCGCAATCGCCCCCTGCCGTGACGACGCCCGCCCATGCCCGATGCATCCCGCCCCGCTCCCTCGCCTGAATTGATCGCCCTGTTCGCAACGGTGCGCCAGCATTTTCACGAGGTGATCGTGCCCATGTGGCAAGGCCCGGGCTGGAATGCCGAGCTGGCACTGCCCTACGAATCCCTCGATGCCACCCACACGCCGCTGCCGCCCCAGCGCTATCGGGCGATGGCCTGTGCGCGGCAGCTGTATGTGTTCGCCAGCCTGATCGGCGAAGTCACAGAGGCCGAAGAACGGGCCGCGGCGCTGTTCCGCTCGTTGCAACGGCATTTCCACGATGCCGAGCACGGTGGCTGGTTCTACAGCATCGACCCGCAAGGCGCACCGCTGGACAGCGGCAAGGACCTCTACACCCACGCCTTCATCCTGTTCGCCTGCGCCCATTACTGGGGCAAGGTTCGCGAGCCGTTGGTGGAATCGGTGCTCAATGCGGCCCTGGAAGTCATTGCCCGGCGTTTTGCCACGGGCGACGGTCTCTACGAAGCCAGCCTCAAGCGCGATTGGTCAACGCTCGGATCCGGCCCGTTGCAGAACCCGCTGATGCATTTGGCCGAAGCCTTCCTCGCCACGCTCTCGGTCCGCGAAGACGCCAACGTTCGCCAGGCATTGCTGAGCCTGTGTGACGGGATGTTCAAACGCTTCACTGAGCCGAAGCAAGGCGTGATGATGGAGAAGCCGCTCAAGGCTGTGGATAACTGGTTTGAGCCGGGACACCAGTTCGAATGGTATTTCCTGCTGGCCTCATCGCCCCTGCTGCAGGGCGGCAAATTGCACGCCGCCCTAGAGCGAAGCTTTGGCTATACCGAGCAACAAGGCGTGAACCCACAGTCCGGCGCGGTGTGCGCCATGCTGGGCCCGGCGCCGGATGCTGTCGCCCGCGACGCTACCCAGCGCATCTGGGCCCAGGCCGAGTACCTGCGCGCCCTCACCTTACGCCCGGGAAGTCAGGACGCGTTGCTGCGTCAATTGAAGGCCCTGCAACAGCATTTCCTTCACGCCAAGGGCTGGAACGAATGCCTGGACGCCGACGGCCTCGTCAGCCGCCGAGACATGCCCTCGACCACCCCGTATCACCTGATGACCTGCTATCGCGGGTTGGCCGATTACCTGGGCTGAGGCTGTTTGTGGCGAGGGGATTTAGCGAAACGTCGCACCGCCCCGCTGGGTTGCGAAGCAGCCCCAAAGCACCCACCTCAATCTACCTGACACCGAGTCGGCTGATTTCAGGGCTGCTTCGCAGCCCAACGGGGATAAATCCCCTCGCCACAGGGGATTGCCTTCAGGTCTTGTTACGCTCAATGGCAAATCCGGCCCAGGTCTGGCTCACCGGCATCAATTCCAGGCTGTTGATGTTGATGTGCGCCGGTGTGTTGAGCACCCAGTAAATAGTCTCGGCGATGTCCTGCGGCTGGATCGGCTCGGCCCCGGCGTAGGTCGCGTTGTAGCGCTCCTGGTCGCCACCGAAGCGCACCAGTGAGAACTCGCTCTCACACAGGCCCGGCTCGATGTTGCTGACCCGTACACCGGTCCCCTGCAGGTCGCAGCGCAGGTTCAGCGAGAACTGTTTGACGAACGCCTTGCTCGCGCCATACACGTGGCTACCCGGGTACGGGTAGTTACCGGCAATGGAACCGAGGTTGATGATCCCAGCGCCGCGGCCATGGGCAATCAGCCGCGGCAGCAGCAGGCGCGTGCTGTAGAGCAGTCCCTTGACGTTGGTGTCGACCATGGTGTCCCAGTCATCGAGGTCGCACTTGGGCGCCGGATCGACCCCCAGGGCCAATCCGGCGTTGTTGATCAAGCCGCGCAACTTGGCAAAAGACGGTGGCAGGTTGGCGATGGCCTCCTCCATGGCCTTGCGATCACGCACATCCAATACCAGGCCATGGACTTCGGTCTGTTTCGACAGCTCGGCGCACAGGGCATCGAGGCGCTCTTCGCGGCGACCGGTCAGCACCAGCTTCCAGCCGGCCTCGGCAAAACGACGGGCACAGGCTTCGCCAAAACCGGACGTCGCCCCGGTGATAAACAGGGTATTGGACATCATGTTCTCCTTGATTGGGCTTGAGGCAGCCATTGAATGGGGTCGGACCACAGCATGCCCGGCCCGACCGCGAGCGGCAACTGCCCACCGTGGATGTTGACCCAGGCCAGGCTGGTCATAAAACGATCAAACGCCTTCAGCCCTTGCAGGATAAGGGCTGCAGCCTGTTGCCCGCACCTTATCCACAGCCACGTCCACAGTAATCGGGGGCAAGTCAAAACGTCGCAGGCCGCTGTGCATAAGGCTTTGCGGGGATGTATGGAAACTTTTTTCCCTTGACCCTGCATGTGAGGTTGTGCAGATCGGATTCTCTGCTATAAGCCGAAGCAATAGAGGCGATGGCGCGAAGCCAGCAACTACGGCCCTCAGAGCGGTCTTTCCAGAGTTTAGTCACAGACTTATCCACAGGCTTGCCCACCGATTTACCAGCCTGCACCAACCCTCAGAAAAGGGTTGACAACCCACGCCCATGCCCACCAAAAAACGCCTGATCAGAAAATGATCACACCCCTGCAAGCCAAGTATCCAAAGGCTTCCAGCCAGATACTCCCACGTTACCCACAGCCGGCTCCACAGCAAACGGGGACAAGTCAAAACTGTGACAAAACAACTATTTGCGGCGACTTTATGTCGCGGTTTGATAAGGGCTGGGGATTGTTGTCCACAATTCACTGCTGCACACAAAATCCCATGTGGGAGCGAGCCTGCTCGCGATAGCGGTGCATCAGGTATCGAAATATCACTGATCTACCGCGATCGCGAGCAGGCTCGCTCCCACATGGGTTCGGTGGTGTTCTGAAGGGATAAAAAAACCGGCGATCACTCGCCGGTTTTTTTCATTGCAGCATACGCGTCAGTGTCCGCCCAGATACGCGTTGCGCACCTCTTCGTTGGCGAGCAGCTCCTTGCCGGTGCCGGTCAGGCGGATTTCGCCGTTGACCATCACATAGGCCCGGTCCGACAGCCTGAGGGCGTGGTTGGCGTTCTGCTCCACCAGGAAGATGGTCATCCCGGTGGATGCCAGTTCTCGCAGGGTGGAAAAGATCTGTTTCACCACGATCGGCGCCAGCCCCAGGCTCGGTTCATCGAGCAGCAACAACTTCGGCCGGCTCATCAATGCCCGGGCAATGGCGAGCATCTGCTGCTCACCACCGGACATGGTCATGGCCCGCTGGTTGCGCCGCTCCTTGAGCCGCGGGAACAGCTCGAACATGCGCTGCATGTCTTCGCTGGCATGCTTGTCACCGATGGGGATGGTGCCCATCAGCAGGTTTTCCTCGACGGTCATGTCGGGGAACACCCGCCGCCCTTCCGGCGACTGGGCAATGCCGTTGGACGCGATGTAGTGGGACGACTTGTGGGTGATATCCACCCCCTGATAGATGATCTGCCCGCTCGCTGCACGCGGCTGACCGAAGATCGACATCAGCAACGTGGATTTGCCGGCACCGTTGGAGCCGATCAGGCTGACGGTTTCGCCTTCCTCAATGTGCATCGAGACTTTCTTCAGGGCCTGGATCGGCCCGTAGAACACGTCCAGTTCCTTGAGTTCGAGGATAGGTCCACTCATACCAGTTCCTCTTCATCGGCACCCAGGTAGGCCGCGATCACCTTCGGATCGTTGCGAATCGCCTCCGGACCGCCCTCGGCGATCACGTTGCCGTGGTCCAGCACCACGATGTGGTCGGAAATGCTCATTACCATGCCCATGTCGTGTTCGATCAGCACCACGGTCAGATCGTGCTCGTCGCGCAGCAGCCGGATCATCGCGCTCAGCGCTTCGGTTTCCTGAGGGTTGAGGCCGGCGGCCGGTTCGTCGAGGCAGATGACCTGCGGACGGGTGCACATGGCCCGGGCAATTTCCAGGCGTCGCTGCTGACCGTAGGAAAGCTCACCCGCCAGGCGGTTGGCGCAATCCACCAGGTCCACGACTTCGAGCCAGTAGAAGGCGTGATCCAACGCGTCGCTTTCAGCCTTGCGATAACCCTTGGTATTGAGGATGCCGGCCACCAGGCTGCGGTTGACCCACATGTGCTGGGCCACCAGCAGGTTTTCCAGCACCGACATTTCCCGGAACAGGCGAATGTTCTGGAAGGTACGGGCCAGGCCGGCGCGGTTCACCAGGTGGGTCCCGCCGAACATCTTGTAGTACAGCCGGCTGGCGAAGGATTTCGGCGAGACGAAGTCCGTGGGGCGAAAGGCTTCGCCCAACAGTTTGATGACGTTGGTCCGCTCACCGCGCACGTTGAGCTCGATCTTGCCGCCCGAGGCCTTGTAGAAACCGGTCAGGCAGTTGAACACCGTGGTCTTGCCCGCACCGTTGGGGCCGATCAGGGCGAAGATCGAGTTGCGCTTGACCTGCAGACTGACGTCGCTGAGGGCCTTGATGCCACCAAACTGCATCATCAGGTTTTCGACTGAGAGTACGACTTCGCTCATGGCGCTACTCCTTTACGCGGCGTCACACCGGTACGGCTGATGCGGATCAGGCCGCGAGGTCGCCAGATCATCATCAACACCATCAGTACGCCGAACAGCAGCACGCGGTATTCGGAGAAGCTGCGCAGCAGTTCCGGCGCCACGGTGAGCACGAATGCCGCGATCACCACGCCCACTGTCGAACCCATGCCGCCCAGGACCACGATCGCCAGGATCAGCGCCGACTCGAAGAAGGTGAACGACGACGGATTGACGAAACCCTGGTAACTGGCGAAGAACACCCCGGCCAGGCCGGCCGTGGAAGCGCCAAGGGTGAACGCCGAGAGCTTGACCAGCACGTGGTTCAGGCCCATGGAACGACAGGCGATCTCGTCTTCGCGCAGGGCTTCCCAGGCACGCCCGACCGGCATGCGGGTCAGGCGATGCTTGATGTAGAGCACCAGCAGCACAACGATGAACAGCACGATGTAGATGAACAGGAATTTCAGGTTGGGGTTGTAATCGATGCCGAAGAACTCATGGAACGGCACGCCACCGTCCTTCGCCCTTCGACCGAACTCCAGGCCGAAAAAGGTCGGCGACGGCACCGGCATACCGTTCGGACCGCCAGTGAACGACAGCCAGTTATTGAGCACCAGCCGGATGATTTCACCGAAGCCCAGGGTCACGATTGCCAGGTAGTCACCGTGCATTCGCAACACGGGGAAACCCAATATGCATCCCGCCATCGCCGCCGCGATTGCCGCCAGCGGCAGCACGGTCCAGAAACCCAGCCCCAGGTATTGATAACCCAGCGCCAGGCCATAGGCGCCGATGGCGTAGAACGCCACGTAACCCAGGTCGAGCAGCCCGGCGAGGCCGACCACAATGTTCAGACCCAGCCCCAGCAGTACATAGATCAACCCGAGGATGACCACGGTGAGCACGTATTTGTTGGCAAAGATCGGAAACACGATGGCAATCACGATCAGCGCCGGGATGATCCAGCGCAGGCGCGACTTGTAGTCCGGTGGCAGGACGTGCACGCCGGAACCGGGACTTTCGAAGCCCTGGAGCACCTTCAGGCCCTTGGACGTTTGCAGGAACAGGCTCAAGGCAAAACGCCCGACCATTACGATCGCCACCAGCCAGCCGACGCGGGCCGGTTGCAGGTTGAAGCTGTAGCCGTCGAGCACCACGCCGACAATCGGCCCGAACACGATCAGCGAGATCAGGCCCGCCAGGATCGCGTCGACGGCGCTCTGTTTGATATCAATCGGTTTATTGGCAGCAGACATTACTTATACCTTCGCCACGAGTGGGCGACCCAACAGGCCTTGGGGACGGAAAATCAGGATCATCACCAGCAGCGAGAAACTGAACACGTCTTTGTAGTCGGAGTTGATCAGACCGGAAAACAGCGACTCGGAGATCCCGAGGATGATCCCGCCGAGCATCGCCCCAGGCAGGGAGCCGATGCCACCGAGGACCGCTGCGGTGAACGCCTTGATGCCGATGATGAAGCCGGCATAAAAGTCGAACGTGCCGTAGTTCATGGTGATCAGCACACCGGCCAGGGCCGCCATGGCCGCGCCGATGATGAACACGTAGGAAATCACCCGGTCGGTGTTGATCCCGAGGATCGAGGCCATCTTGCGATCCTGCTGGGTGGCACGGCACATGCGCCCCAGCTTGGTGTACTTGATGATGTAGGTCAGCAAGGCCATCCCGGCGAATGCGGCAACCAGGATGAAGATCTTGGTATAGGTGAGCTGGACGAAACCGGTGCCGATGTCGACGCGCATGGCGCCTTCAAGCAGTGTCGGCACGCCTTGTTGGCGGGCGCCCTGGCTGATCTGTGCATAGTTCTGCAGGATCAGCGAAATGCCGATGGCACTGATCAGCGGTGCCAGACGGGTGGAGTTGCGCAGCGGTTTGTAGGCGACGCGTTCGATGACCCAGCCATATACCCCGGTGACCACGACCGTGAACACGAGGGTGCCGAGGATCATAAGCGGAAAGGATTCAATACCGAAGTAAGCCAGCAGAGCCAGACTGATTGCCGCGAGGTACGCGGAGATCATGTAAACCTCGCCGTGGGCGAAGTTGATCATGCCGATGATGCCGTAGACCATTGTGTAGCCGATGGCGATCAGACCATAGACCGACCCGAGGGTCAGGCCGTTGATCAGTTGCTGCAGGAAAATACCATCCATAACGCAATCTCACGGATTTGAAAGACTGCACGCACACCGCAGCGACGGACCGGGGTTCAGCCGCCGAGGCTACACGGTGGGCGCACAGCTTTCGGGAGAAAAAGGCAGGTACTGCATGGACGTGATGAACTGCCCGGCACCCATGGCGCCAGGCAGATCAACCGCTCATGTCACTTTTGTTTTTCCAGCTGATGGTACTTGCCGTCCTTGTCCCACTGGTAGACCACGTAGTCGGAGATCTTCAGGTCGCCCTTCTTGTCCCACTCCTTCTTGCCCATCACTGTCTGCACCGTGTTGGCCTTGAGCCACTCGGCCGCGGCGTCGGTCTTGTTCGACTTGGCACCGTTGAAAGCGGCGGCCAGGGTCTGGACGGAAGCGTAGGCATACAGGGTGTAGCCTTCCGGCTCGGTGCCCTTGGCGCGGAACGCGTCTACCACGGACTTGCTGTCCGGCAGCAGGCGTGGGTCGGCACCGAAGGTCATGTACACGCCATCGACGTATTGCGCGCCGCCAGCGGTGGTCACCAGTTCGTCGGTCACGATGCCGTCGTCGGACATGAACTTCACGTCCTTGAGGCCTTGCTCACGCAATTGGCGAACCAGTGGGCCGGCTTCCGGGTGCAGGCCGCCGAAGTAGACCACGTCGGCACCAGCAGCGCGGATCTTGGTGACCACGGCGCTGAAGTCTTTCTCGCCACGGGTCAGGCCTTCGTACAGCACCGGCGTCACGCCGCGCTTGCTCAACTGTGCCTTGGTGGCATCCGCCAGACCCTGGCCGTAGGTGTCCTTGTCATGCAGCACCACGACTTTCTTGCCCTTGAGCACGTCGACGATGTAGTCGCCGGCGACGATGCCCTGCTGGTCGTCACGACCGCACATGCGGAACATCGCATTCAGGCCGCGCTCGGTCACAGCCGGGTTGGTGGAACCTGGGGTGATGGCCATGATATCGGCGTCACCGTAGACCTCGGAGGCCGGGATGGTCGAGGAGGAGCAGAAGTGACCGACCACGGCGTTCACCTTGTCCTGGTCGACGAAACGGTTGGCCACGGCCACCGCCTGCTTCGGCTCGCAAGCGTCGTCACCCTTCACCAGCACGATCTTCTCGCCGTTCACACCGCCCTTGGCGTTGATTTCGTCCGCTGCCGCCTGCGCCCCTTTCATGTACTGCTCGCCAAATGCTGCGTTGGCGCCAGTCATGGGACCCGCTACACCGATCTTGAAGTCTGCATGGGCAAACGCGGAAACACCCATTGCCGCGGTAACGGCGAGGGCCAGAAAGCCTTTCTTGTAAAACGTCTGGGACATGAGGTGGTGCTCCAAGGTTTTTTTTTAGTTGGCACTGCGACTTCACTGAAAAGCTCAGAGCAAGGGCCGTGCCATCGGTTTTTTATTCTGAAAAAAGTCGCTGCTTTATTGTTATTTCGACTGTTTCGGACCCTTTTTCACAGGGCGTGCAACCGTCTAAACCGCGCAAGGTGCAACCTGTCGCTTAAATGAGTACAACCTTCCATGAGCCATCATTGCAACCATCGCACGAAACGGCGTGCAACCAGCCTGTAACAACCTGCGTCACCGAACTGCACACTGCCGGTGCGCAACTGCTACAACCCGCACCATAACAGGCTAGACGCTGTGCCGGAAAAAACCGGTTCCGGCAACAATTTTCAACACTCAAATGACGATCCGCAGGCACTGGCCCGCGTGATACAGCGAGAACCCAGCCTCATACAGACAACTGCGCACACCCGCCCCGGTCACCGGCTGCATCGGCGCAAAGGGGATCGGTAACGCTTTCGCGTCGCCATGGCACAGGTAATCGGCAAAGGCCTTGCCCACCACCGTTCCGGTGGTCACGCCCCGCCCGTTGTAACCGGTAACCGCCACCAATCCGGGTGCCGGCTCGAACAGGCGCATCAGATGGTCGGGGGTGAAAGCGATACAGCCGGTCCAGGTCGACTCCCACTCCACCGACTTGAGGTAGGGGAAGTAGTGCTGCTGTACCCGATCCGCCCAGGCCTTGAGGAACCAGGTGGGCTTGCGGTTGCCATTACCCAGGCTGCCCAGCAACAGGCGCCCGTCCTTGTCGCGGCGGATGCTGCTCAATACCTGGCGGGTATCCCACGATCCCTGGCCGCCCGGCAAGATGCGTTGCGCCGCCTCGCCGGTCAACGGGACGGACGCCACCTGGTAGTAATAACCGGGGAAGAAATTGCGCCGCAGTTCGGTCCATTCGCCTTCGGTGTAGGCATTGGAGGCGATCACCACCTGCTCGGCCAGTACCGAACCCTGGGCCGTCTGTACCGACCAGCGCTGGCCCTGGCGCTCCAGGCGTGTCACGGGGGAGTGGTCAAACATCTGAGCACCCAGGTCCGAGGCAGCCTTGGCCAGCCCACTGACATAAGCCATTGGGTTGAGCGTGCCGGCGCGCCGATCCAACAAGGCCGCGGCGATTTTCGGTGTGCCGGTGGCTTCGATGCAGGCCTGGCCGGTGAGCAGTTCCACCGGCGCGCCACGGCGCTTCCACTGTGCTTCGCGACTGCGCAGGTCCGCCTCGCCCCGGGCGTTATGGGCCATGTGCAGCGTGCCTTCGCGGCGCAACTGGCAATCGATGTTGTATTTGTCGACAAGGCTGAACACCAGTGCCGGCGCGGCCCCCAGCATGCGGTTGAGCTGGCTGCCGACGGCTTCGCCGAAGCCGGCCTCGATCTCGTCCGGTGGGATCCACAGGCCAGCGTTCACCAGCCCGACATTGCGCCCCGAGCCGCCATGCCCGGTCCGATGAGCCTCCAGCACCGCGACGCGCTTGCCTTGTTCCAGCAAATGCACCGCCGCCGACAACCCGGTGAAGCCTGCACCAATCACACAGACATCCACCGTGACCTCACCGCTGAGCGCAGTGTTTTCAGGCCTTTGCGGCGTCAGTTTTTCCCACAGACATTCTTCGCGTAACGGCATTGCCAGACTCCAACCAGAAACCCAACAAACACTTAGTTAGATGTGGGAGCGAGCCTGCTCGCGATAGCGGGGGTCAGTCGACGCAGATGCCAGCTGAACCATTGCCATCGCGAGCAGGCCCGCTCCCACAGTGGATCTTCATGAAAGAAAGACCCGGCTCACCCGACCTCAGTCGAACGTAATCCCCTGGGCCAATGGCAACTCCAGCGAGTAGTTCACGGTGTTGGTCTGGCGACGCATGTAGGCGCGCCACGAGTCGGAGCCGGATTCGCGACCGCCGCCGGTTTCTTTCTCGCCACCGAAGGCGCCGCCGATTTCCGCGCCGCTCGGGCCGATGTTGACGTTGGCAATGCCGCAATCGCTGCCCACCGCGGACATGAACTGCTCGGCTTCACGCACGTCGGTGGTGAAGATGCAGGACGACAGGCCTTGTGGCACGGCGTTGTTCAAGTGCAGGGCTTCGGCGAAGTCCTTGTAGCCGACCACGTACAGGATCGGCGCGAAGGTTTCGTGGCGGACCACGTCGCTCTGCTCCGGCATCTCGACGATGGCCGGGGACACGTAATAGGCATTCGGGAACTGGTCTTCGAGCTGGCGCTTGCCGCCGAATACCCGTCCGCCTTCGCTCAAGGCCTGCTCCAGAGCGTCCTGCATGTTGTCGAAGCTGTGCTTGTCGATCAGTGGCCCAACCAGGTTGCCTTCCAGCGGATGGCCAATGCGCACTTTCGAATAGGCCGCCTTGAGGCGGGTGACGATTTCTTCTTTCACCGACTCATGGGCAATCAGGCGGCGCAGGGTGGTGCAACGCTGGCCGGCGGTGCCGACGGCGCTGAACAGGATGGCGCGCACGGCCATGTCCAGGTCGGCACTCGGCGCCAGGATCATGGCGTTGTTGCCACCCAGTTCGAGGATGCTGCGAGCAAAACGCGCCGCGACTTTCGGCGCCACTTCGCGGCCCATGCGGGTGCTGCCGGTGGCGCTGATCAACGCCACGCGCGGGTCATCCACCAGCGCTTCACCGGCATCGCGACCGCCGATGATCAGTTGGCACAGGTACTCAGGCGCATCGCTGAAATTCTTCAAGGCCCGCTCGAACAGCGCCTGGCACGCCAGGGCGGTGAGCGGGGTCTTTTCCGAAGGTTTCCAGATCACCGAGTCGCCGCACACCAGGGCCAGCGTGGTGTTCCAGGCCCAGACCGCGACGGGGAAGTTGAACGCACTGATCACCCCGACCACACCCAGCGGATGCCAGGATTCACGCATGTGGTGACCCGGACGCTCGGAGGCGATGGTCAGGCCGTACAGTTGACGGGACAGGCCGACGGCGAAATCGCAGATGTCGATCATCTCCTGCACTTCACCCAAGCCTTCCTGGGTAATCTTGCCGGCTTCCCAGGACACCAGCTCGCCGAGATCGGCCTTGTATTCGCGCAACAGGTCGCCAAACTGACGCACCAGCTCGCCGCGACGCGGGGCCGGGACCTGGCGCCACAGATCGAAGGCATGTTGAGCGCGGCTGACCTGCTGCTCGACTTCGGCCGCGCCTTCCCAGTTCACGGCGCCGATGCGACTGCCATCAATGGGCGAATGCACCGGCTGTGTGCCGTTCTGGTACAGGGCCGGGCTCACACCCAGACGATCAAGCAATGCAGCAACCATGGTTAATTCCTCAAGCGAAAGACAAAGGATCGGCAGCCGGACGAACACGGCTGATCAGGACTGTAGTTGTAGCTGGCCCGCGTCTTGCCAACAAACGACCTTTAAGCGAGATATCATTCCGTTTATTCATGCTGCCCATGAACGGCTACATCGAGCAACCGCAAATAGGCCCCACCATGCTCAACAAACGCTACCTACCATCGATTACGGCATTGCAATGTTTCGAAGCGGTGACCCGTCACTTGAGCTTCACCCGTGCCGCCGAGGAGCTGCACCTGACCCAGAGCGCCGTCAGCAAGCAGGTCGCGCAGCTCGAGGAGCTCTTGCAGCACCTGCTGTTCCGCCGCGTGCGCCGTCGCTTGCAACTGACGCCGGCTGGCGACCTGTACCTGGGGGAGGTTCGGAAAATCCTCACCCAGGTGGAAATGTCCACCCACTACCTGCGCTCCTATGGCGGCGACACCGAAGTCCTGCGCGTGTCCACACCGCCGACCTTCGGCGCCCGCTGGCTGGTGCCGCGGCTCAAAGGCTGGCGCCTGCGGCATCCGAAGATTCATCTGGACCTGTGCAGCGAACAGGAGCCCGACGATTTGCTGCAAGGACGCAGCGACATGGCCTTCTACTTCGGCCAGGGCTCACGACCCGGCACCGAATCCCTGGAGCTGTTTGGCGAAGAATTGGTGCCCGTCTGCGCGCCGGGCTGCTTGCCGGATACGCCCTTCACCGACCCGACGCAATTGGCCGACCTGGTGTTGTTGCAGAACGCGTCACGCCCCCAGGCCTGGCATGACTGGTTCGCCGACCAGGGTTATCACACCGAACACAGCTACCACGGGCCGCGCTTCGAAACGTTCTACATGTGCATCCGCGCTGCCCAGGTCGGCTGCGGCGTCGCCCTGCTGCCGCGTTTTCTGGTGGAGGAAGAACTGGCAGACGGCAAACTGATCATCCCGTGGCAGCATGCGATGCCCAGCATCAATGCCTATTACATGGCCTATCCCGAGCACTCGGCAGAGGTGCCCAAGGTGAAACTGTTTGTGGAGTGGATGCTAGAGCAGATGGCTAACCCTGATGCACCACAGTAGGAGCTACCGGCACAAAGCCCTGTGGCGAGGGAATTTATCCCCGCTGGGCTGCGCAGCAGCCCCAATACTGACAACTCAATCTGCCTGATACACCGGGTTGTCTGGCTTCAGGGGCTGCTTCGCAGCCCAGCGGGGATAAATCCCCTCGCCACAGATAATCCGCTGCCACCAAGCCTTCTGTGACCAAAAAACACTGGCAATCACCCCAAGGGTTATGCGCCACTAGCCCTTCCACTACAAACCGCTGTCCGACGCTGCCCGCTGCAGCGACCTGTCTGGAGATACCCGTCATGAGCGAGAGTGTGTTTGCCGATCGCATCGTGCAGAACCTGCTCGACACCGACTTCTACAAGTTGACGATGATGCAGGCGGTGCTGCACAACTACCCCAACGTCGAAGTCGAATGGGAGTTTCGTTGCCGCAACAGCGAAGACCTGCGCCCCTATCTGGCGGAGATCCGCTTCCAGATCGAGCGCCTGGCCGAGCTCAGCCTGAGCGCCGATCAGTTGAGCTTCCTGGAGCGCATCAGCTTCCTGAAACCGGATTTCCTGCGCTTTTTGGGCCTGTTTCGCTTCAACCTGCGCTACGTGTACACCGGCATCGAAAACGACGAGCTGTTCATCCGCCTGCGCGGGCCATGGTTGCATGTGATCCTGTTCGAAGTGCCGCTGCTGGCCATCGTCAGTGAAGTGCGCAATCGCTATCGCTACCGTGATGTCATCCTCGAGCAGGCCCGGGAGCAGTTGTACCGCAAGTTCGACTGGCTGACGGCCAACGCCAGCGCCGAGGAACTGTCCGACCTGCAAGTGGCGGATTTCGGTACCCGGCGCCGGTTTTCCTACCGCACCCAGGAAGAAGTGGTGAACGTGCTCAAGCACGATTTCCCCGGGCGTTTCGTCGGCACCAGCAATGTGCACTTGTCCCGGGAACTGGACATGAAACCCCTGGGAACCATGGCCCATGAATGGATCATGGCCCACCAGCAACTGGGCCCGCGGCTGATCGACAGCCAGATCGCCGCCCTCGATTGCTGGGTGCGCGAGTACCGGGGCCTGCTGGGGATCGCGCTGACCGACTGCATCACCATGGACGCCTTCCTGAGCGACTTCGATCTGTTCTTCGCCAAGCTGTTCGACGGCCTGCGCCACGACTCGGGCGACCCGGTGATCTGGGCCGAGAAAGCCATCGCCCACTACCACAAGCTCGGCATCGACCCGATGAGCAAGACCCTGGTGTTCTCCGACAGTCTGACGTTGCCCAAATGCCTGGAGATTTTCCGTGCATTGCGTGGTCGCATCAATGTCAGCTTCGGTATTGGCACCAACCTGACCTGCGACATCCCGGGCGTCGAGCCCATGAGCATCGTACTCAAGATGATCAGCTGTGCCGGGCAACCCGTGGCCAAGATTTCAGACGAGCCCGGCAAGACCCACTGCAAGGACCCGAATTTCGTCGCCTACATGCGACACGTTTTCCAAGTACCTGCCGACCTTTCTGGCACATCAAGCAAGGAGTGAATTCATGCAAGCCGTACAGCGTGAGATTGCTGAACAGCTCAACGTCCAGCCACCGTTCGCCGACGACGCCGCCCTCAAGGCCGAAATCGCTCGCCGGGTGAGCTTCATCCAGGACTGTCTCGTCAATTCCGGGCTCAAGAGCCTGGTGCTCGGGATCAGTGGCGGGGTCGACTCGTTGACCGCCGGCCTGCTGGCCCAGCGCGCCATGCGCGAGCTGCGGGAAAAAACCGGTAACCCGGCCTACAAGTTCATCGCCGTGCGCCTGCCGTACGAAACCCAGTTCGATGAACACGAAGCACAAGCCTGCGTGGATTTCATCGAACCGGACGAACGCCACACCGTCAACATCGGCCCGGCGGTCAAGGCCCTGGCCAAGGAGGTGCTGGCATTCGAAGGCAAGGCGCCGGGCGCGCGGGATTTCGTGCTGGGCAACTCCAAGGCACGGATGCGCATGGTCGCGCAGTACGCCATCGCCGGTGCCGAGCAAGGCCTGGTGGTCGGTACCGATCATGCGGCTGAAGCCGTGATGGGTTTCTTCACCAAGTTCGGTGACGGCGCCTGTGACCTGGCGCCCCTGAGCGGCCTGGTGAAGAACCAGGTCCGGTCCATCGCCCGCGACTTCGGCGCACCGGAATCGCTGGTGGAAAAAGTCCCCACCGCCGACCTCGAAGACCTGTCCCCGGGCAAACCCGACGAGGCCGCTCATGGCGTGACCTATGGCGAAATCGATGCCTTTTTGCACGGCCAGACCATTCGCGAAGAAGCAGCCCGGATCATCTGCGAGACCTATCGCAAGACCGAGCACAAGCGAGTGATGCCGTACGCCCCATAGCCGACACCAGAAGCCCCTGTGGGAGCGAGCCTGCTCGCGATGGCGTCAGGTCAGCCGGTATTGAAGTTGACTGACACTCCGTCATCGCGAGCAGGCTCGCTCCCACAGAACTGCGTCCAACGTCGATTATTTCAGGGTCACGGTGCCTTTCATCATCGAGATGTGGCCTGGGAACGAGCAGAAGAAGCCGTATTTTTCGGCGGCATCGAGCTTCGACACGTCAAAGGTCACCGAGTCTTTCTCGCCGGCACCAATGATCTTGGTATGGGCGATGACGCGAGCATCGCCGTCTTTCAGATAGTTCTTGTCGATACCGGCGCCCAGGCCATCGGTCGCGATCGGCTGCATGTCAGCCTCTTTGCTCAGCACCCAGTTATGGCCCATGACATTTTTCGGCAAGCTGCCCGAGTGCGTCAGCTCAACGGTGAAGGTCTTACAGCTCTTGTCGATCTCGATGGCCTTGGTGCTGAAGGACATCTGATCGGTCGAGTCGATGGTGGTCTTGCACTCCGCTGCCATCAGTTGGCTGCTGGCCAGTGTCAACAGGGATACTGCTACAAGTTTGGCGAACATCATGAATCTCCAAGGCATGGTTAGAAAATTCCTTCAAAGGGGGAGACTGCCTTAATTTCAGACAAGTTCCTATGACCTGAATCAAAATTGTATACAACTTGAGACTATCAGCCTGATGGACACAATCAACCGGCCAGACGCACGACGTCCGCCTATGATCGGCCCCATCAACTCAACTGGAGCGCCGGTCATGAACCTCAACAGCCTGTTATGCAGCTTGCTCGCCGCCTACGCCTGCGGCGCCAGTGGCACCTACGAGAAACCCGCGCGCGAGGCGTGATGCCTGCGCGCCCTTTGCACACAACAGCGGCCAGGCTTTACTCTGCTGCGGTCATCGACTCTGGAGTTAAGCATGTCCATCGCGTCTGTTTGTGTATTTTGCGGCGCCAGCACCGGCACCGATCCCGCCTACCGTGAAGCGGCGCAGGCGCTGGGGCGGGCATTGGCCGAACGCAGGCTCACCCTGGTCTATGGCGGCGGTGCCGTCGGCCTGATGGGCATCGTTGCCGACGCAGCGCTGGCGGCCGGAGGCGAGGTCATCGGCATCATTCCGCAAAGCCTGAAGGACAAGGAAATCGGCCACAGCGGCCTGACCCGCCTGGAAGTGGTGGACGGCATGCACGCTCGCAAGGCGCGCATGGCCGAACTCAGCGATGCTTTCATCGCCCTGCCCGGTGGCCTCGGTACCCTGGAAGAACTGTTCGAAGTCTGGACCTGGGGCCAGCTCGGCTATCACGGCAAGCCGCTGGGTCTGCTGGAAGTGAATGGCTTCTACAGCAAACTCACCGCTTTCCTCGACCATATTGTCGACGAAGGTTTCGTCCGCGCAGCCCATCGCGACATGCTGCAAGTGAGCGAGTCAGCCCATGACCTGCTCGATGCACTGGATGAATGGCAGCCCTCGGTACAGCCGAAATGGGTCGTGTAGGAGCTGCCGAGCGAAGCAAGGCTGCGATCCTTCTCCTGACGCTTGAGTCCCAAAGCGAAAGATCAAAAGATCGTCCGAACGCGGCCCGAGCCTTCGGCGGCGCCTACAACGGCATCACGGTCACCCGCACCTCAGGGTCGTGATTACCGCCCCCCAGGATCACCCCGCGTAACGGCGACACGTCGGAAAAATCCCGCCCCCAGGCCAGGGTGATGTGCTCCAGGGCCGGCTGCACATTATTGGTCGGGTCGAAATCCACCCAGCCCAGCGCCGGGCAAAACACCGAGATCCAGGCGTGGGACGCATCGGCGCCAATCAGCCGTGGCTGGCCGGGCGGTGGCTGGGTCAGCAGGTAGCCGCTGACGTAACGCGCCGCCAGCCCACGGGAGCGCACGCAGGCCAGCATCAGGTGGGCAAAGTCCTGGCACACGCCCCGCCGCCGCTCCAGCACCTCCACCAGCGGCGTCGCCACCTGGGTCGCCTCGGCATCGAAGGTGAATTCATCGAAAATCTTCTCCATCAGCGCCCGGATGCACAACATCAGCGGGCGTCCCGCTGGGAAGCAGCTTTCGGAAAACTCGACGAAGCTGCGCTTGAGGTGCACGTAGGGTGACTCGAAGCGGTAGCGACACGCGTCCAGCAACGCCTCGGAAAGCGGCCGGCTGCTGTAGGTCAGCGCCTGGCAAGTCGACTCCCAGGCCGGCGACAGGTTGAAATCCAGCTCGGGACGGGCCAGCACCTCGATGCTCAGGCGGGCGTTGACCAGCAACTCGTCATGGGGCCGCTCGAAGGCCAGGCGGGTCAGCGGGTTACCGAACACATCCAGTTCATCCCGGCGGGTCGTCGGTTCCGGGCTGATCAATAACTGCTGATCGGTGCAGCGCTGCCAATCACAGGACCGTGGCCACAGGTGGGCAAGCTGCTGGGCCAGGGACACCGGGCTGTCGTAGTGGTAGTGGGTGTCGTGAAGAATCTGGTAACGGGCGTTCATCATACGGACACCGTGCGCTGGCTGACGTCATCGACGTGGGCAAAGTGACGCAAGGCCAGGCGATCCGACACCTGACCGCTGACATCGGCCACTTCCTGCAACAGCTCGGCCAGACCATCGAGCGCTGCGCGCAGGCTGGCTTCGCCAAACAGCGGATTCTCCAGGCAACGCAGGTCAAAGCGTGACAGACGCGTCACCAACTCCGGCAATGCGGTTTCCCTGGGCGCGCCAAAGTCATCGTTCAAGCGCTTGAGGGTACGGGTCACCAGTTTCAACTGGAAGAGCACCGCGTGGGGGTTCTGCTCGTCCAGCAGCAACAGGTCGAGCACCGGGATCAACTGGGCGACCGCCAGGTAGCGTGAGCGGTAAGTAATGCTGCTGTTGCCCAGCTCCAGCAGCCATTCCAGCCCGGCCTGATCGAACACCGCTTCGCCTCGCAGGAACGCGGCCAGGCTGCTGCTGAGAAATTGCAGGCGCTCCAGGCGCCGGCCGATCATCAGGAAGCGCCAACCCTCATCGCGGGTCATGTCGTCCAGGGCGAAGCCGGAAAGCGCCGCCAGGGACATCACCAGTCGGTTGAGAAAATCCAGCAGTTCACCGAAATCCGCTTCTTCGGTTTCCAGCTCCAGAGCCTCGCGCTGCAACTCCACCAACGCCTGCCAGTTCTCCCGGGACAATTTGCCACGCACCTGCGAGGCCGCCCACTGCAAGCGCTGCAGGTTGGAGCGCAGGCTGAACGACCAGTCGTCGCCCAGCAACGCCGCCAGCAGACGCTCGGGCAGCTCACCCTCTTCGGGCAGCAGCATCAGGCTTTCACCCAGGGACACTGCCGATTGCAGGGCCTGCGGATCATCGCCATCGACATAACGCGCCAGCATGATCCGCAGCAGACGCGCGCTGTCATCGCAGCGCTCGCAATAGCGACCGAACCAGAACAGGTTTTCCACCACCCGGGACGGCAGGTACGGATCCCGCCGGACCAGGTCGTGAACACCCACGGTGCGCTGGGCCTTCCATTGTTCACTGCCTGGCGCCTGCTCTCCCAGCACCCAGGTGTCCTTGCTGGCGCCGCCGCGCTGCATCGACACCACTTCGGCGTCGGCCTCGGCCGCCACCCGGGTCAGGCCGCCCGGCAGCACCCGATAATCCTCCTCACCGGACACCGCATACACGCGCATACCGATGGCCCGCGGCTGCAACAGACCGTCTTCGGCCTGCCAGACCGGGGCCTGGGACAGCTGCGGCAGCTCCTGGGCCATATACGCGTAGGGCCGCGCCTGGATCCGTGCCGCCAGACGGCCGCGTTGCTCTTCGTTCAGGTCACGACCGAACACCGGCCTGAAGCTCTGGGAAGGGAACGCCGGCTTGATCAACAGGTGAGGCAGCTTCTCCAGGGCCTGGGCCAGCACCGGCGGCTCGCCGCACCACCAGGTGGCGATGGAAGGCAGCAGCAAGTCTTCGCCAAACAGGAATTGGCAGATCTTCGGCAGGAACCCCAACAGACCCGGCGACTCCAGCACGCCACTGCCCAAGGCGTTGGCCACCAGCACCCGGCCCTGGCGCACCGCCTCCAGCAACCCCGGCACACCCAGGGCCGAATCGGTGCGCAGCTCCAGCGGATCGCAAAAATCATCGTCGAGCCGGCGCATGATCGCGTGGACCCGACGCAGCCCGCTGAGGGTCTTGAGGTAGACCGTGGCGTCGCGAACGGTCAGGTCGCCCCCTTCCACCAGCGGATAGCCAAGCTGGCGCGCGAGGTAAAGGTGTTCGAAATAGCTTTCGTTGAAGCGCCCCGGCGTCAACAGCACCACCAGGGGCGGCTCGCCATCGCTGGGGGCCTGCCGGGCGAGGGTTTCCTGCAAGGTGCGAAAGAAACCGGACAGGTGCTGAACCTTCAGGTCCCGATACAGATCGGGAAAAGCGCGGGAGACGATCATGCGGTTTTCCAACGCATAACCGGCTCCGGAAGGCGCCTGGGTCCGATCCGCCGTGACCCACCAACGACCATCGGGCGTGCGCGCCAGGTCCACGGCATACAAATGCAGGAAAATCCCGTCCGGCGGGCTGATGCCCTGGCAGGGCCAGAGGAAATTGTTGTGCCCGAATACCAGCTCCGCCGGCAACAGGCCCTCGCTGATCAGCCGTTGCGGCCCGTAGAGGTCGGCCAGCACCGCGTTGAGCAACCGGGCACGTTGGGCAATACCGGCCGACAGCTGTTTCCACTCCTGCGCATCGACGACGTGGGGCAACAGGTCCAGCTCCCACGGCCGGTCGGCGCCCTTCGGATCGGCATAGACGTTATAGGTGACGCCGTTTTCCTGGATCTGTCGCGCCAACAATGCCTGACGCTGCATCAACTGCGCCGGCGTGCTGCGCTGCAACTGGTCAAGCAACCGTCGCCAGTGCGGACGCACCGCGCCGCTGTCGTCCAGCAATTCGTGATAGGTGCCCGGTGTCAGCGGGTAACGGTCAAGCAGGTCAGGCATGGAAAACTCGGCAGACGGCAGTGAAAGGTGAGACTAGCGCAAGGGTGTGATGCGCGGATAGATGCCATGGCTGGGCATGTGAACGGCATGACCGGCGCAATACCTCTGTGAGAAGGATTTTCTGTGGCGAGGGGATTTATCCCCGCTGGGCTGCGCAGCGGCCCCAATCCAGGCACCGCGGTGTAGCAGGCATTAATTATGGGGGGCTTCGCCCCCAACGGGGATGAATCCCCTCGCCACAATAAATCCCCTCACCACAGAAAATCCCCTCGCTACAGGTAAACCTCTTCAGTTTCCTTATGTGTTCAGGCCCCCTGAAAACGCCGCAGATCGAGCGTCAGAGGAAACTCGTCATCCACCTCCAGATTGGGTATCGGCAGTTTCCCAGGTGTATGTCCCAGACGGAAGAACCGCGCCATCCGCCGGCTCTCGGCCTCGTTGGCATTGACCGGCAGGCTGTCGTAGTTGCGCCCGCCCGGGTGGGCGACGTGGTACTGGCAACCGCCCACCGAACGTTGCATCCAGGTATCGAGCAGATCGAAGACCAGCGGCGCGTGGACCGGGATGGTCGGCTGCAGGCAACTGGCTGGCTGCCAGGCACGGAAACGCACCCCGGCGACGAACTCCCCAACCCGACCGGTGGGTTGCAGCGGCACCGGCACACCGTTGCACGTCAGCAGATACCGTTGCGGTGCCAGGCCGCTGAGCTTGACCTGCAAGCGCTCCAGGGATGAATCCACATAGCGCACGGTGCCACCGACTGCGCCCTCCTCGCCCAATACATGCCAAGGCTCCAGGGCCTGGCGCAGTTGCAGCTCGATACCGCCTGCCGCGTAATCGCCCACCTTGGGGAAACGGAACTCCAGGTGCGCCGCGAACCACTCGGCCCGCAGCGGGTAACCGGCGGCATTCAGTTCATCGATGACATCGGTAAAGTCCTGTTCGATGAAGTGGGGCAACAGAAACCGGTCATGCAGCTCGGTGCCCCAGCGCGCCAGTTTTGCCGGCGCATAAGGTTCGCGCCAGAACCGCGCCACCAGCGCCCGCAGCAACAATTGCTGGGCCAGGCTCATGCGGGCGTGGGGAGGCATTTCAAAGGCACGCAGCTCCAGCAGGCCGAGGCGCCCGGTGGCGCCGTCCGGCGAGTACAGCTTGTCGATGCAGAATTCGGCACGGTGGGTGTTGCCGGTCACATCGATCAGCAGGTTGCGCAACAACCGGTCAACCAGCCACGGCGGGCACTCCTCACCAGGCTCCGGCATTTGCGCGAAGGCGATTTCCAGTTCGTACAACGCATCGTTACGCGCTTCGTCCACCCGGGGCGCCTGGGACGTCGGGCCGATGAACAATCCGGAAAACAGGTAGGACAAGGACGGATGGTTATGCCAGTAGCTGATCAGGCTGCGCAGCAGATCGGGGCGGCGCAGGAACGGCGAGTCAGCCGGCGTCGCACCGCCGAGGACGAAATGGTTACCGCCGCCCGTGCCGGTGTGTCGACCGTCGATCATGAACTTCTCGGTGGTCAGTCGGGTTTGTCGTGCCTGCTCGTAGAGGAACTCGGTGCGCTCGACCAACTCGTCCCAGGACGCCGACGGTTGCACGTTCACTTCAATCACCCCCGGATCGGGCGTGATGCGGAAGTTGCCCAGGCGTGGATCGCTCGGCGGCTCATAGCCCTCCAGCAACACCGGACATTGCAGTTCCTCGGCAGTGGCCTCGATAGCGCTGACCAGTTCAAGGTAATCCTCGACCCGTTCCAGCGGCGGCATGAACAGATACAGGCGACCTTCGCGGGCCTCGGCGCAGAATGCGGTGCGGGTCAGCCAGTCGGCGGACACGTCGATTTCCGGTACGCGATCCGGTTCGATCAGCGCCTCGCCGTGACACGCCAGTTGTTCAGCGTCGGGCAGCTCGGGCAAATCCTGATTCGGGTCGGTGGGGTGGATGAACGGATATTCGGCTGCCGTCACCCAGGGCTGGGATGCCAGCGGCAAGCGATAGCCCAGGGGTGAATCCCCCGGCACCAATCGGCAGTGATTGTCCCGCAGGTACCAGCGACCGCTCTGCCATTGATCGCCCTTGGCGGTGCGGGCCAGTGGCAGGACCTGACCGATCACCTTATCCAGGCCCTGGCTGAAGACCTTGCGCAACCGGGCCCGCTCCAGGGCATCGTCCAGGCGTGGGTCCTGGGCGCTGACATTCGAAGGCAACGCGCCTTCGCGCCAGAGGTAGTAGAAGTTGTCTTCGTAGGCCGGAAACACGAAGCGCGCAGGAATGTTCAAACGCTCAGCGACGCTTGTCAAAAAACGCCCGGCCATCTCGCCATCGGCACCGTGGTCCTGCTGCTCGTCCGCGATCAAGGCGCTGTTATGCCAGATCGGCACGCCGTCACGCCGCCAATAACAGTTGAGCGACCAGCGCGGTAACTGTTCGCCGGGGTACCACTTGCCCTGGCCGAAATGCACCAGCCCCTCGGGCGCATAGTGCTTGCGCATGCGCTGGAACAGCTCGGCGGAGAGCCGGCGCTTGTCCGGGCCGAGCGCCGCCGTGTTCCACTCGGCGCCGTCCGGGTCATCGATGGAAACGAAGGTCGGCTCACCGCCCATGGTCAGCCGCACGTCACCCTCCAGCAGGTCGGCGTCGATCTGTCGGCCCAACGCCTGGATCGCCTGCCATTGCTCTTCGGTGTAGGGCTTGGTCACCCGCGGTGCTTCCCAGACCCGCTCGACAGACATGTCGTGGCTGAATTCGCACTCGCAAGGCTCCACCAGCCCCGTGATCGGTGCCGCCGATGAAGGATCCGGGCTGCACGCCAAGGGAATATGCCCCTCGCCGGCAAACAGGCCGGACGTCGCATCCAGGCCGATCCAACCGGCGCCGGGCAGGTAGACCTCGCACCAGGCATGCAGGTCGGTGAAATCCACTTCGGTACCGGACGGGCCATCGAGGCTTTTCACATCGGCGGTCAGCTGGATCAGGTAGCCGGAGACAAACCGCGCGGCCAGGCCCAGGTGACGCAACAGTTGCACCAGCAGCCAGGCCGAGTCGCGGCAGGAACCGGACGCCTGCTCCAGGGTGTGCTCCGGGGTCTGGACGCCGGGTTCCATGCGGATCAAATAGCTGATGTCGTCGTGCAGACGCTGGTTGAGCGCCACCAGGAAATCCACCGCCGGCAGCGGCGTGCGGTCGATACCATCCAGGTAGGCCTTGAATTTCGGCGTCAGCGGCAACGTTTCCAGGTACGGCATCAGCTCGTGCTTCTCATCGGCTCCATAGGCGAACGGAATCTGCTCGGCGTAGGGTTCGAGGAAAAAGTCGAACGGATTGAACACCGCCATTTCCGCCAGCAGATCGACCTCGATCCGCAGCTCTTCGGTTTTCTCGGGGAACACCAACCGCGCCAGGTAGTTGCCCTGGGGATCCTGCTGCCAGTTGATGAAATGCTGCTCAGGCGAGACCTTCAGCGCGTAGGACAGAATCCGCGTACGGCTGTGGGGCGCGGGGCGCAGACGAACGATCTGTGGGCCAAGCTCGACGGCGCGGTCGTAGCGGTAATGCGTGACGTGATGCAATGCGACATGGATCGACACGGCGTGCCTCCTGCAAACCTGGGCGGAATAGAAAGCGGCGCAAGACTTATGCCATGCAGGCTGGCCGGACACTTTCTGCGTCTACTCAAGGCAGTAGAGCACTAAAACCGGACGTTGCTCGAGTTCCTGTGCACAGAGGTGCACATAAATGTGGCGGGGATCGTAGCGAATCGACTCAGCGGCGGGGGCGCGAGGTCTTTATCGCTTGGGTGAGGCGTTCACGCTGGCGGCGAATTTCGACGAGTTTGCTGCGCATTTCCCGATGGCGTTTGCTGTTGAGAAGGAGCAGAGCAAGCAATGAAAAAAGCAGACTTAAACTGTAGATCAGTCTGTTGGGACGATATTCAATCGTAGGCAGTACACATAAAAAGCAAAGCCCCAGCACTATTACCAACGGCACCACCCAGCGAGGACGTCCGCGCGCAATCATGAAATTGCAATGCACGATGACAAGGGTGAGGGCAATCCCACTCAGGAAAGACCACTTCGCACCTTCGGCCAGGGGAAGGTTGCGAAAATAGCTGTCAAAGAACAGCGGAATCGCACATGCCAAAGCAAAGATCGATGCCAATATCGCCCCGATGAAAACGGGAAAATATCTGAATAGAAAACTGCGGATACTGGGTTGATCCTTCATTGGTCAATCTCTTCATACAGGCCTACGGCAATGGTGCGGACATTTCCGGAAATTGCGCTTCCGGTGAGGCCGATAGCAGCCCCCAAAGCGTCCCGTATCTGCGTGACCGTTGCATGCTTGAGCTGAGTCGATGTGAAGCGTTTGGGGAGTTCACCGGACAACTGCTTCAGCTTGAGCAGTTTTGAAGTCAAACGAGGGTCATTGATACTCAACAACTCCTTGGTCAATTTGGCCCGCTCTTGTCGATTGAGCCCCCTGAGCACCTCCCGCACACTTTTACCTGTCGTAGCTTTATTCAATCTGACCAGCTTGAGAGTCGTCAGCGAAGACGCACCCACCCCAACCAGGGACGCGGCGTCCAGCGCAATCATCGTGTACTGATACCACTCTTCACTGTCGAGCTGATCATTTCGGGCAGGATTGCTTATTTCATTGCTTACGCGATAGCCGCTCGCAAAACACTGAGCAGTACTGGCGACGGCAGCCGTATAGCCGAGAGCAGCGATCACACTGCTGGCGCCTGCTGAAAACGGGACGGCAACAGAACCGCTAAGTACCACGACCCAACCGATAACGGCTCCGGCACACGATAAACTGGTGTTAATTGCCTCCCCGACCAAACGCGACTCCCGAGGATTGTCCTGTACCTGTTGGGCAAACTGGGCCGGGGCGATGTACTTCTGCGCCTCGCGCAAGATGATCCGCTTGGGCTTGATGCTGCAGATCGGCTTGAACTCGCGCAGGGTCACCACGTTGAACTCAGCATCGATATACACCCCCCCCGCGCCGACGATGCCGGGGTCGGCGTCAATGGCGGCGAACAGCCTTGGCAGGTTGATCTGGCTTTCGATGCGTTGGCGGGCCATGAATTGGGAGGGGCTGTAGTCCATGCCGATGCCGGGTAACGGGGTGCTCATATCAATCGTCCTTGGGAATCTGAAGGTCAACGCTTTATCAACACGGCCCCTGTGGCGAGGGAGCTTGCTTGCGCTCGGCGGCGGTAATTGTAGGAGCTGGCGAAGCCTGCGATCTTTTGATTTTGATCTTTCGCTTGCGACTCAATTGGCAGGGGAAAGATCGCAGCCTCGCTTCGCTCGACAGCTCCTACAGGCCCAGCGGGAGCAAGCTCCCTCGCCACACGGGCATCGCCGGTTTCATTGCCCCCGGAGCATGGGCGGGCGCAACGATAGCAAAGGAGTAGCACTGCCGCTAGAAAGCAAAACGCCAGCACTCAGGCTGGCGTTTGCGATAGGGCTTGGGCGATTTTAGCGAGGTACGACCGGCTTGCGCGCCGGCTTCGGCCCTTTGCCCTTGGCCGCGTCCTTACGCTCCTTGGCCGCCTGTTGGTTGCGGGCGAACGCAGCGGCCTTGGCCTGCTCGCGCTTGTCCCACGCGTTACCGCCATCGCTGGCACGTGGCGGCAGGCCGGTGTGCTGGGTCAGGATCCTGGTGGTGTCCTTGCCCACCTTGTGGCTGCCGGCCGGCGTCGAGTTCTTGCGACGGGCACTCTGGTAGCTGTCGGTGGCCGGCTGGTGCAGCGGGATCAACTGATGCTTGCCCGGCCCGATCAGGTCGGCACGGCCCATGCGGGTCAGTGCTTCACGCAGCATCGGCCAGCCCTTGGGATCGTGATAGCGCAGGAAGGCCTTGTGCAGGCGGCGCTGCTCTTCGCTCTTGACGATGGTCACCCCGTCGCTCTTGTAGGTGACCTTGCGCAACGGGTTCTTGCCCGAGTGGTACATGGCCGTGGCGGTGGCCATCGGCGACGGATAGAACGCCTGCACCTGATCAGCCCGGAAACCGTTGCCCTTGAGCCACAGCGCCAGGTTCATCATGTCTTCGTCGGTGGTGCCCGGGTGAGCAGCGATGAAGTACGGAATCAGGTACTGCTCTTTCCCGGCTTCCTTGGTGTACTTCTCGAACATCCGCTTGAACCGGTCATAGGTGCCGATGCCCGGTTTCATCATCTGGTTGAGCGGACCTTCCTCGGTGTGCTCCGGGGCGATCTTCAGGTAACCGCCGACGTGGTGGGTCACCAGTTCCTTGACGTACTCCGGCGACTCGACCGCCAGGTCGTAACGCAGGCCGGAGGCGATCAGGATTTTCTTCACCCCAGGCAATGCCCGGGCGCTGCGGTACAGCTGGATCAGCGAGGAATGGTCGGTGTTCAGGTTCGGGCAGATACCAGGGAACACGCAGGATGGCTTGCGGCACGCGGATTCGATTTCCGGGCTCTTACAGGCGATGCGGTACATGTTCGCGGTCGGGCCGCCGAGGTCGGAAATCACCCCGGTGAAGCCTGGAACCTTATCGCGGATCTCTTCGATCTCGCGAATGATCGACTCTTCGGAGCGGTTCTGGATGATCCGGCCTTCATGCTCGGTGATCGAGCAGAACGTACAGCCGCCGAAGCAGCCGCGCATGATGTTCACCGAGAAACGGATCATCTCGTAGGCCGGAATCTTTTCCTTGCCGTAGGCCGGGTGGGGAATACGTGCGTAAGGCATGCCGAACACGTAGTCCATTTCCTCGGTGGTCATCGGAATGGGCGGCGGGTTGAACCAGACATCGACCTCACCGTGCTTCTGCACCAGGGCCCGGGCATTGCCTGGGTTGGTTTCCAGGTGAAGCACGCGGTTGGCGTGGGCGTACAGCACCGCGTCGTTACGGACCTTTTCCACCGATGGCAGGCGGATCACGGTCTTGTCGCGGGTCATTTTCGGGCTCGCCAGGATCTGCACGACCTTGGCTTCGCTCGGGTCTTCAACCGGCCCCTTCTCCTGCTCGATGGCGCAGGCGGCGGTGTCCTGGGTGTTCACGTAAGGGTTGATGATCTTGTCGATCTTGCCCGGGCGGTCGATACGGGTGGAGTCCACCTCGTACCAGCCCTGGGGCGTGTCACGACGGATGAACGCAGTGCCGCGCACGTCGGTAATGTCTTCGATCTTGTGGCCGTAGGACAGGCGCTGGGCGACTTCGACAATTGCCCGCTCGGCGTTGCCGTAGAGCAGGATGTCGGCGCTGGCGTCGATCAGGATCGAGTTGCGCACCCGGTCCTGCCAGTAATCGTAATGGGCGATGCGACGCAGGGACGCCTCGATACCGCCGAGCACGATCGGCACGTGCTTGTAGGCTTCCTTGCAGCGCTGGCTGTAGACCAGGCTCGCACGGTCCGGCCGCTTGCCCGCCAGGCCGCCCGGCGTGTAAGCGTCATCGGAACGGATTTTCTTGTCGGCGGTGTAGCGGTTGATCATCGAGTCCATGTTGCCGGCCGCGACACCGAAGAACAGGTTCGGCTCGCCGAGCTTCATGAAGTCGTCTTTGGACTGCCAGTTCGGCTGGGCAATGATCCCGACGCGAAAGCCCTGGGCTTCCAGCAACCGGCCGATGATCGCCATGCCGAACGACGGGTGATCGACGTAGGCATCGCCGGTCACGATGATGATGTCGCACGAATCCCAGCCGAGCTGATCCATCTCCTCCCTGCTCATGGGCAGGAACGGCGCCGGGCCGAAACATTCGGCCCAGTACTTGGGATAGTCAAATAACGGCTTGGCTGCTTGCATGTCGATGACCGGTATAAAAGATGAAAAATCGCGGGGGCGGAATATAGCACAAAAAATGATCAAGTCCGACGGCTATGGTCGGAAATCGGCGGTGGCGCCATCGCGAGCAGGGCTCGCTCCCACATTGGAACGCATTCCAGGGTGGGAGCGAGCCTGCTCGCGATGGGGGCCTGTCAAACGCTACAAATCATTCGTCATCATCGAAGTTGTAGCTACCCGGCGCCAGGTTCTCGAACCGCGTGTACTTACCAATGAACGCCAGGCGGATAAAGCCGATCGGGCCGTTCCGCTGCTTGCCGATGATGATTTCGGCGATGCCCTTGTGCTCTGTCTCGGGGTGATACACCTCGTCGCGGTACACGAACATGATGACGTCGGCGTCCTGCTCGATCGCTCCGGATTCCCGCAAGTCGGAGTTCACCGGGCGCTTGTTGGGACGTTGTTCCAGGGAGCGGTTCAACTGGGACAAGGCCACGACCGGGCAGTTGAATTCCTTGGCCAGAGCCTTGAGGGAACGGGAGATTTCGGAAATCTCGTTGGTCCGGTTATCGCCACTGGAGCCCGGGATCTGCATCAGTTGCAGGTAGTCGATCATGATCAGCGCGACATCGCCGTGCTCACGCACCAGGCGGCGGGTACGGGCGCGCATTTCCGACGGGCTGATGCCAGCGGTGTCATCGATGAACAGCTTGCGGTCGTTGAGCAGATTGACCGCCGAGGTCAGGCGCGGCCAGTCGTCGTCTTCCAGTTGGCCGGAACGGACCTTGGTCTGGTCGATACGCCCCAGGGACGACAGCATACGCATGATCAGCGATTCGCCTGGCATCTCGAGGGAGTACACCAGCACCGCCTTGTCGCTGCGCAGCACGGCATTTTCCACCAGGTTCATCGCGAAGGTGGTCTTACCCATGGAAGGACGGCCGGCGACGATGATCAGGTCGGCCGGTTGCAGGCCGCTGGTCTTCTCATCGAGGTCGGTGTAGCCGGTCGACAGGCCGGTGATGGCGTTGTCGGTGTTGAACAGGGTGTCGATACGGTCGATGGCCTTGGTCAACAACTCGTTGACCCCCACCGGACCGCCGGTCTTCGGCCGGGCTTCGGCGATCTGGAAGATCTGCCGTTCGGCTTCGTCGAGGATCTCTTCGGCGGTACGGCCCTCAGGATTGAAGGCGCTGTCGGCGATTTCGTTGCTGATACCGATCAACTGACGCAACGTGGCCCGCTGGCGGACAATTTGCGCATAGGCCTTGATGTTGGCGACGGACGGGGTGTTTTTCGCCAACTCACCCAGGTAGCCAAGGCCGCCAACCTGGGAGGTCTGGCCCTCCTTGTCCAGTTGCTCGGACAGGGTGACCACGTCGATCGGCAGGTTCTGATCGGCCAGCTTGGCGATCGCACGGAAGATCAGGCGGTGGTCGTGTCGATAGAAATCGCCGTCGGAGACCTGATCCAGCACGCGCTCCCAGGCGTTGTTGTCCAGCATCAAGCCACCGAGCACGGCCTGTTCGGCCTCGATGGAATGCGGCGGCACCTTCAGGGCAGCGGTTTGCAGATCGTATTGCTCGGGAGCGGTGATTTCGTTCATGGCCACTTGATTCTTTGGGAAACCCAGGGGGTTATGAAAATCAGGAATTGCAGAAAGACAAAGGGCACGACCTGTAAACAGGATCGTGCCCGATGTTACCGACTAGTACCCGAGGGTGCCAGCCGACAGGTATTGCTTAGGCTGCTACCACGACAACGCGTACGGTGGCTTCAACTTCGGCGTGCAGGTGCACGGCTACGTCGAATTCGCCTACGTTGCGGATGGTGCCGTTCGGCAGACGAACTTCGCTCTTCGCGACTTCAACGCCAGAGGCGGTCAGTGCGTCAGCGATGTCGTGGGTACCGATCGAACCGAACAGCTTGCCTTCGTCGCCAGCGGTGGCAGTGATGGTCACTTCCAGCTCGGCCAGTTGGGCAGCACGGCTTTCAGCCGATGCCTTACGGTCTGCGGCGGCTTTTTCCAGCTCGGCGCGACGCTCTTCGAACGCAGCCAGGTTGGCAGCGGTCGCAGCGGTGGCCTTGCCGAAAGGCAGCAGGTAGTTACGGCCGTAACCGGCCTTAACGTTTACTTTGTCGCCCAGGTTGCCCAGGTTGGCGATTTTTTCCAGAAGGATCAGTTGCATGTGAAAATCCTCTAACTTTTAACCTTCACCGTTCGCGCTGTCGGCGTCTTTCGACGCCATACGACCGCGAAAATCAATCAGGCTGTCGACGATGGCCAGGACCACCAGCAACGGATAGATCAGTTGCATGAACAGCAACAACGTGACGTACAACCCCACCAGCCAGAACCTGGCCAGTCGCTTTTGCGCCACCAGCCCGTGAATCAGGGCCAGGGCGGCGAAGACCAGCGGTACGCTGCACAACGGCGTGAGCATGGCCATCTGCGGACCGAAGTTCGGTCCCAGAAGCATGCCCGCCAGCAGCAACATCGCCAGCCCAAGCGGGAAACGGATGGCGCGAAATTCGCGACCAAAACCACCCGGGTTGTACAACAACGCCTGCCAGTAGCGCCCGACAATCAGGCTCAGCACACTGACGATTTGCAACAAGGCCGCAATCAGGCCGGTCAGGACCGGTGCGATCAGGGACGCGAAACGCGCCTGCTCCTCTGCCGACATCTGCCGGTAGAGATCACCGAGGGCTTCGGGCAGGATTTTTACCAAAGCCTGCGACAGCATCTCGATCTGGGGTGCGAAAGCCACCCCGAGCACCACTGAAAACACCACCCCTATCGCTATGCTGACCAGCAGCACGCGGTTCCAGGATTCACTGGCGCGCAACACCAGCGCCAGCGCCGAAGACCCCAGCAGCACCATCAGTGCCCGCGGGTCCGCGGAATACAACCACCAGAGCAAGGCCGGCAGCAGTCCCAGAGCAAGAACGCCCGAGGCGTCCCTCAATCCGCGCCGCAGGAGCACAAGGCTCCCGGCGGCAGCACCCAACCAATACAACAACGGCAATGCCGCACATCCAGCCACTACCAGAGTGGCCTGCATACGACCGCGCATGATGAACTCAGCTATGGCGCGCATGCATTCAATCCTTTGCTACTTGTCGACTGCCCGGTCTCAGCGGCCGTGGCTGTCGGTGTAGGCCAGCAGGGCCAGGAAGCGGGCGCGCTTGATAGCGGTGGCCAGCTGACGCTGATAACGAGCTTTGGTACCGGTGATGCGGCTTGGAACGATTTTGCCGGTCTCGGATACGTAGGCTTTCAGAGTGTTGAGATCTTTGTAATCGATCTCTTTCACGTCTTCAGCGGTGAAGCGGCAGAATTTACGACGACGGAAGAAACGTGCCATGTGATTGGCTCCTTAAAAGGTCCGTGGATTACTCGTCAGCGTTATCGCTGTTGTCGCTGTCGCTATCGCTGTCATCGCCATCGGCGCTGTCAGAGTGCTCAGGACGGTCGCGACGCTCACGGCGCTCACTGCGGTTTTCTTCAGCCTTGAGCATCTCGGATTGGCCGGTGACGGCTTCTTCGCGACGGATGACCAGGTTACGGATCACTGCATCGTTGTAGCGGAAGTTGTCTTCCAGCTCGGCCAGGGCCTTGCCGGTGCACTCAACGTTCAGCATCACGTAGTGAGCCTTGTGAACATTGTTGATTGCGTAGGCCAGTTGACGACGGCCCCAGTCTTCCAGGCGGTGGATTTTGCCGCCGTCTTCTTCGATCAGCTTGGTGTAACGCTCAACCATGCCGCCGACTTGCTCGCTTTGATCCGGGTGGACCAAAAAGATGATTTCGTAATGACGCATGAATGCTCCTTACGGGTTGTAGCCTGCCGCTTAAAAACGGTCAGACAAGGAGTGAATGACACTTATGGACTTGTGGACGCTAGACACATGAGTGCCTGCCATCGCAGCAAGGGGCGCAATTGTAGAGAAGGGTCGAGGCAGGTGCAAGGCAATTGGTGATTATTTGAACAATCACTACAACACAAAACAATGTGGGAGCGAGCCTGCTCGCGATAGCGGTGGATCATCCAGCACAAATGCCGACTGATACACCGCTATCGCGAGCAGGCTCGCTCCCACAGGGACTTGCAGCTGCCTTACTTTTTGGCGGCAGCCTTGACGCTACGCTGGCGCAGCGCCTCGAACAGGCACACACCGGTCGCGACCGAGACGTTGAGGCTGCTGACGCTGCCGGCCATCGGCAGCTTGACCAGGTAGTCGCAATGTTCGCGGGTCAGGCGACGCATGCCCTTGCCTTCGGCGCCCATGATCAGGATCGTCGGGCCGGTAAGGTCCTGTTGGTACAGGTCCTGCTCGGCCTCGCCCGCCGTGCCGACCACCCACAAGCCACGCTGCTGGAGTTTTTCCAGGGTGCGCGCCAGGTTGGTCACGGCCACCAGCGGAATCACTTCCGCGGCGCCACAGGCGACCTTACGTACGGCCGGTGTCAAGGTTGCCGACTTGTCCTTGGGCACGATTACCGCCAGTGCCCCGGCCGCATCCGCCGAACGCAGGCAGGCGCCGAGGTTGTGAGGATCGGTCACGCCGTCCAGCACCAGCAGCAAAGGCGCGCCTTCGGTACGATCGAGCAGCTCTTCGAGCATCGCCTCGCCCCAGACCTGGCTCGGGCTGACCTCGGCCACGACGCCCTGGTGCACGCCTTCGACCCAAGCGTCCATCTCGCGCCGCTCGGCCTGACCGACCGCCACGCGATTTTCGTTGGCCAGTTCGACCAGGGTCTGGACCCGGGGCTCACTGCGGCTTTCCGCCAGCCAGATCTGCTTGACCCGCTTAGGGTGATGACGCAACAGCGCTTCCACGGCATGCACGCCGTAGATCTTTTCCAACTGACTCATGACTTGGCCTTGGGTTTACGGGCACCGCCACTTTTAGCCGGGGCCGAGCCCGCTTTCGACGGGCCTTTACGGTGTTTGCTCGGTTTGCTGCTGGCGCTTTCGGGGGCCGACCGACCGGTCTTGCCTCCCGGCGCGGCTTTGCCACCTTTCTTGGCTTCGGCCAGCAACGCCTGCTTCATTTCACGACTCTTGCGCACTTCGGCGTTTTTCGCCGCCGCATCGCTCGGACGATAGGCTTCGCCGGCTTTTTCCTTGGCCGGGCCGCGACGCCCGGATTTGGTCGAGGCCGGCTCGGCAGCGGTCTTGGCCGCAGGCGCAGGCGTTTCGGCACCGCGTTTCTTGCGACCGATCGGGGCCTCGATGGTTTTCTCGGCCATCTCGAAGTCGATCTTGCGCTCGTCGAGATCGACGCGCATCACCCGCACTTCGACGGTATCGCCAAGACGGAAGCTGCGCCCGGTGCGCTCGCCCGCCAGGCGGTGGTGCACAGGGTCGAAGTGGTAGTAATCACCCGGCAGCGCGGTGACATGCACCAGGCCTTCGACGTAGATATCGGTCAGCTCGACGAACAGACCGAAACCGGTCACGGCGGTGATCACGCCAGGGAACGACTCACCCACACGATCCTTCATATACTCGCACTTGAGCCAGTTCACCACGTCGCGAGTCGCTTCGTCGGCACGACGTTCGCTCATCGAGCACTGCTCACCGAGCTGCTCCAGCGCCGCTTCGTCGTACGGATAGATGCGCGCCTTGGGAATGGTCATCGCACCGGCACGCTTGACGTGCGGGGTGTTCATCTTCGAATGGATCACGCTGCGGATCGCCCGGTGCGTGAGCAGGTCGGGGTAGCGGCGGATCGGCGAAGTGAAGTGGGTATAGGCCTCGTAATTCAGGCCGAAGTGGCCCTGGTTATCGGCGCTGTACACCGCCTGGCTCAACGAACGCAGCATGACGGTCTGGATCAGGTGGAAATCCGGACGATCCTTGATGCTGGCCAGCAATGCCTGGTAATCCTTGGGCGATGGACCTTCCTTGCCCTTGTGCAGGGACAGGCCGAGCTCACCGAGGAAGGCCCGGAGTTTTTCCAGGCGCTCCGGCGGCGGACCGTCGTGGACCCGGTACAGTGCAGGGATTTCATGCTTTTTCAGGAACTCAGCGGTAGCGACGTTGGCCGCCAGCATGCATTCCTCGATCAATTTGTGCGCATCGTTGCGCACGGTCGGACGGATTTCGGCGATCTTGCGCTCGGAACCGAAGACGATCCGGGTTTCCTGGGTCTCGAAATCGATGGCGCCACGCACATGACGCGCGCCCAGCAACACCTTGTACAACGCATAGAGCTGCTTGAGGTCCGGCAGCACCTCGTTGTACTCCCCGCGCAGCTTGCGCGACTCGGCGAGCTTCGGCGTTTCCAGCATCGCGCTGACCTTGTTGTAGGTCAGGCGGGCGTGGGAATGGATCACCGCTTCGTAGAAGCAGTAGTCGGTCATCTCGCCGGACTTGGAGATGGTCATCTCGCAAACCATGGCCAAGCGATCGACATGCGGGTTGAGCGAGCACAGGCCGTTGGACAACTGCTCGGGCAGCATCGGCACAACGCGCTCGGGGAAGTACACCGAGTTGCCACGCACCTGGGCTTCGGCATCCAGCGCCGAACCGAGCTTCACGTAGCTGGAAACGTCGGCAATCGCGACGTACAGCTTCCAGCCGCCGGAGAACAGGCGCAGCTTGCCCGGCCGGGCTTCGCAATAGACCGCGTCGTCGAAGTCCCGCGCATCCTCACCGTCGATGGTGACGAACGGCAGGTGACGCAGGTCGATGCGCTTCTCTTTGTCCTTTTCTTCGACTTCCGGCTTGAGCTTGGCGGCTTCTTTCAGGACCGCCTCAGGCCAGACGTGGGGAATGTCATAGGTACGCAGGGCAACGTCGATCTCCATGCCCGGCGCCATGTAGTTGCCGACCACTTCCACCACATCGCCTTGCGGCTGGAAGCGCGGGGTGGGCCAGTGGGTGATCTTCACCTCGACGAACTGACCGACCTTGGCGTTGGCGTTGCGGCCCGGGGTGACCAGCACTTCCTGCTGGATCTTCGGATTGTCCGCGACGACAAAGCCGATGCCGCCCTCTTCAAAGTAACGGCCGACGATGCTTTCGTGGGCACGGGACACCACTTCGACAATCACGCCTTCACGGCGACCGCGGCGGTCCAGGCCGGACACGCGGGCCAGGGCACGATCACCGTCGAACACCTGGCGCATCTGCGCCGGGCTCATGAACAGGTCATCGCTGCCGTCATCGGGAATCAGGAAACCAAAGCCATCACGGTGACCGGCGATACGCCCCAGGATCAGGTCGAGCTTGTCCACCGGCGCGTAGGTTCCGCGCCGGGTGTAGATCAGTTGAGCATCGCGCTCCATGGCACGCAGGCGGCGGCGCAGGGCTTCGAGCTGGTCTTCGGTCGTCAGCCCGAACTCTTCGACCAGCTCTTCACGGCTGGCAGGCGAACCTCGATCGGCGAGATGCGCCAGGATCAGTTCGCGGCTGGGAATAGGGTTTTCATATTTTTCCGCTTCACGAGCGGCCTCGGGATCGAGGGACTGCCAATCGGCCATTAGAGAGTTTTCACCTTGTCTATATGCGGGTTAGTTTGGCATAGGCGTAATGAAACGGGAAATTTCAGGCATCCGAAGCCTTTCTAAAGGTCTTTTACCCTGCTCTTCAAGCGAAGAAAGGTACCGCTGGTGAAATTTACCGTTTTTTTTATCAAGAGGGGTTTACAGTTAAAAACACGCTCCGTATAGTGCGCGCCATCGACGACGCACACACGTTGCCGATACTGCCCAGATGGTGAAATTGGTAGACACGCCAGCTTCAGGTGCTGGTGACCGCAAGGTCGTGGAAGTTCGAGTCTTCTTCTGGGCACCAATTTCGAGCGACAGATCAACGATCTGCCAGTCTCTCCAAAAACCCGCGAAAGCGGGTTTTTGCATTTCTATCCTCCTGAAATCCGCTTTCACAATTACTAAAACAAAAACAGGGGTTTACAGATCAAAACGCGCTCCGTATAGTGCGCCACATCAACAGCGGCAACGCTGAAGATGCTGCCCAGATGGTGAAATTGGTAGACACGCCAGCTTCAGGTGCTGGTGACCGCAAGGTCGTGGAAGTTCGAGTCTTCTTCTGGGCACCAATTCAAGCTTCAAGACATGGTCTTGAATCTCACAGAAACCCGCGAAAGCGGGTTTTTGCGTTTTTGGCTGGGCAAACTCCAAAAGCGCTAGGCCGTAGGGTATGGGTCGGCTGTCGGGCCGCCATCGCGAGCAGGCTCGCTCCCACAGGGGGATTGAGGTACACCCGAAAGAGCCAGGCCGGCTGTAAGGCCGCCTTCGCGAGCAAGCTCGCTCCCACAATGGAATTGGCGCACACCTGAAAGAGTCAGGCCGGCTGTAAGGCCGCCTCGCGGTGGACGTTGATTTCGGCGCCCCGTTAACCACGATGGCCGAACGCAGGTATTGCGTAGTGGGCATCCCGGCATGGATGCCGGGATAGCCGCGCTGGGCCATGGATGGCCCTTCGCGGCGGGCCCACGGAGCAATGCCTTCGTTCGGGCACACCGAGCCTAAGCGAGGTGCCGAGTGGTGGGGCAAAAGCGTTTTGCTTACTTTTGCGCTGTTCAAAAGTGAGCCGCTGTAAGAGCGGAACCTTAAGTGGCCGTTACCGAAGGAATGGATATGTACTCGCTCCCACAAGGGGACCGGATCAAGCCCTGAACTGCCCCAGACTCGCCTTCAACTGCGCCGCCAGACTATCGAGCACCTTGCCGCTGGCCGTCGTCTCGACCACAGCCTGGGCCGCTTTCTCGGCCTGGACGTGAATGGTCTCGACCCGCCCACGCACCGCCTGCGCCCCCTGGGCCTGATGAGCCGCCGCCTGAGTCGCCAAGCCAATGGCCGCATGCACTTGCTCTACGGAAGCCTGCACCGACTGCTGCAAACGAGCACTGTCGCGCAGCACCAGCAGCCCTTCACTGGCCTGCCGCCCCGCCTGGCCGATCGCGGCCACCGCCTCGCGAGCCCCCTGCTGCAACGCCACAATATGGGCCTGGATGTCACCGGTCGAACTCTGGGTCTTGCTCGCCAGTGCCCGCACTTCGTCCGCCACCACCGCAAAACCACGCCCGGTTTCCCCAGCCCGCGCCGCTTCGATGGCCGCGTTCAGGGCCAGCAGGTTGGTCTGCTCGGCAATGCCATGAATCACCGTCAGCACCACTTCGATCTGCTCACTCTGCTGCGCCAGTCGCTCGATCACCTTCGCCCCGGTGTCCACCTGCCCGGCCAGCGCCTCGATCAAACCACTGACCTTGGCCGAAGTACGCGTATTTTCATCCGTAGCCTGGCGAATCTCCACCACCTGCTGCAAGGCCGCCTGCATCGCCTGACTTTCCGACTGCGCCTCGTCAGCCATTTGCGACAGCGCGCGCAAGCTCTCGGCCACCTCATCACGCTGCATCCCGGCCGCCGCATCGGCGCCGGAGTTGCGCAAGGTCATTGCACCGATTTCCACGCCGGTGCGCTGGGCAACATCCCCCGCCTCGCGCACGATGGGTTGCAACTTATCCACAAAGCGATTGACCGCCGAGGCCATGTCGCCGATTTCATCCTTGCTGTTGATTTGCACACGCTTGGTCAGATCACCCTCGCCCGCTGCCAGATCATTCATGGCCACGATCAGCAACTTCAAGCGATTGACCACCCGACGCCCCAGCACCACGGCCAACAACAGCAGTACGCCGAAGCCCACCAGCGCCAGGCCGAAGCCAATTCGCCAGCGCAAGGTACTTGCCGCTTCCTGTACCGTGCTGGACGTATTGGTCTGCATCTGCGTAGCCGTGGCCTGTGCCGACTGCAAGCGGCCGCGCATCGCGGTGGCACTGTCGGCGGCGGCACCCTTGAGGCTGTCACCGACCAGTTGATCACTGCTGGCGATCAAGGCGGAAAAGCGCTGATCCAGCGCCTTCAGATCGGACTCCACCGAAGCGGTGGAGACCCCCATCAGCACCTTGCCGATTTCCACGCCATTGGGATTGATCGACGCCTCGAGGTAGTACACCGACGGATCGGTCTTCGCCGCGTCCAGCACCTTGTCCAGCGCCCGCTCGCCCTTGCCCTTTTCCAGCAGGGCCTTGTTGATCGCGTTTTCCCGGTTCAAATAGCGGGTCAGGTGCTCGCCGTTGGCATCGTCATAGATGACGAACAACACGTTGGGATTGCGCTGGGCCCGACGGGCGAATTCGGAGAGCGTCGGTATGTCGCTGTCCCACATGGCGCGGGGGGCGACGGAAGCCAGGAGCTGCGCCATATCATTGGCGGAGTCCTTGAGCGCTTTTTCCAGCGTCGTCCGCAGCTGCGACTGCTCATCTTTCAGGCGCGTGGATAAGCCGGCGTTCAATCGCTGACGGGTATTGGCGGACAAACTGTCCAGGCTCGAGGTGACCTCACGCCCGGCCTGCTCCAGTTCACCGGAGAGCTTCTGGCTGTCAGCACCCAGACGCGTGCCCAGATCGGTTTCAAGCGCCGTGACCGTGCTTCGGGTCAGCGCAACCGCCACCAGCACCTGCACCAAAAGGGCGATACCAAGGGTAACGAACACGGGCCGCAGTAAACGGCTTTGTAACAGTGAGAGAACGGCCGACACAGGAAATCCCTCTACGAACGCCATTAAATTGATGGCACTCGTCAAGATGTGCCAGTAATGGAGTTGCATAGCAAGTGTTGTGCCGTCGGCAGGCATAAACGAAAAAGGACCCAAATGAGGGTCCTTTGTCTTTTACATCAGCAAGTTATCAGCCGAATGGGTGACGCAGAACGATGGTTTCGTTGCGGTCCGGCCCCGTCGAAATAATGTCGATCGGCGCACCGACCAACTCTTCGAGGCGCTTGATGTAGTTGCGGGCCGCCGCAGGCAGCTCTTCCAGGGTCTTGGCGCCCACGGTCGATTCGGTCCAGCCCGGCATCTGCTCGTACACCGGCTCCAGGCCGATGTAGCTGTCAGCGTCGGTCGGTGCGTCGATGACCGCGCCGTCCTGGTTCTTGTAGCCCACGCAGATGTTGATGGTTTCCAGGCCGTCCAGTACGTCCAGCTTAGTCAGGCACAGACCCGAGATACTGTTGACGTCAATGGCGCGACGCAGGATGACGGCATCGAACCAGCCGCAACGACGGGCACGGCCGGTGGTAGCGCCGAATTCGTGACCACGCTTGGCCAGGAAGGCACCGACGTCGTCGAACAGCTCGGTCGGGAACGGACCCGAGCCAACGCGGGTGGTGTAGGCCTTGGTGATGCCCAGGATGTAGTCCACGTACATCGGACCGAAGCCTGAACCCGTGGCGATGCCGCCGGCGGTGGTGTTGGAGCTGGTGACGTACGGATAGGTGCCGTGGTCGATGTCCAGCAGCGAACCCTGGGCGCCTTCGAACATGATGTCCTTGCCAGCGCGACGCAGCTCGTGCAGCTCGGCGGTGACGTCGAGCATCATCGGCTTGAGCAGCTCGGCGTATTCCATGCACTCGTCCAGGGTCTTCTGGAAGTCGATGGCCGGTTCTTTGTAGTAATTGACCAGGACGAAGTTGTGGTAGTCCAGCAACTCGCCCAGCTTGGCGGCGAAACGCTCGCGGTGGAACAGATCACCGATGCGCAGGCCACGACGGGCGACCTTGTCTTCGTAGGCCGGGCCGATGCCACGACCGGTGGTGCCGATCTTCATCTCGCCACGGGCCTTTTCACGGGCCTGGTCCAGCGCAACGTGGTAGGACAGGATCAGCGGGCAGGACGGGCTGATACGCAGGCGCTCGCGCACCGGTACACCTTTCTCTTCCAGCTTGACGATTTCCCGCAGCAGGGCGTCGGGGGCAACCACGACACCGTTACCGATCAGGCACTGCACGCCTTCGCGCAGCACGCCCGACGGAATCAGGTGCAGAACGGTTTTTTCACCGTCGATCACCAACGTGTGACCGGCGTTGTGGCCACCCTGGTAGCGCACTACGGCGGCAGCATGTTCGGTCAGCAGATCAACGATCTTGCCTTTGCCCTCATCACCCCATTGGGTGCCCAGGACTACGACATTCTTACCCATAACACTTGTCCTCATTCGCGCAAACTTGGTGCCGGCCGCAGCCGACAGGAAAACTCAAGAAGCCAGCGGCAATACTTGCCAAAGCCCGTTCTGCTGAATCAATTGCCGGTCGCAGTCCGCTTCACGGGCGGCGGCCAAAGGCTGCCCAGGCAAGGCCTGGACGACACGCTGGCCTTCACTGCGCAACTGGCAGACAGCTTGCCAGAGTGCCGCATCCGTACTGTCAGGCATCCAGATACCGCCGGACGGTAGCTCGATTTCAGCACGCCCCAGGGTTACCAGGGTTTTCAGATCGGTCGAGAAACCGGTCGCCGGACGGGCGCGACCGAAGTCGGCACCGATATCGTCGTAGCGACCGCCCTGGGCGATGGACTGGCCCACGCCCGGCACGAACACGGCGAACACCACGCCGGTGTGATAGTGGTACCCGCGCAACTCGCCCAGGTCGAAATACAACGGCAACTCGGGGAAACGCACCGACAGCCGCTCGGCGATCGCCAGCAGATCGTCCAGAGCCGCCAATACGGGCGCCGGCGCATGGGCCAGGCGCTCACGCGCCGCCGTCAGCACCTCACGGCCGCCGCACAGGTCTACCAGCGCCCGCAGCATGTCGGACAGATCGGCCGGCAAGCCTTCGGTCAAGCTGATGACTTCATCGATGGCCTTGCGCTGCAAGGCATCGAACAACTGTTGCTCCACTTCACCGGACAGACCGGCCGCACGGGCCAGGCCGCGATAGATGCCGACATGGCCCAGGTCCATGTGGACATCCGGTACATCAGCCAGTTGCAGCATGGCCAGCATCAGGCTGATGACTTCCACATCGCTGCTCGGGCTGGCATCGCCGTACAACTCGGCACCCAGCTGGATCGGGCTGCGCGAAGACGACAGGGCACGCGGTTGGGCGTGCAGCACACTGCCGGCATAGCACAGGCGACTTGGACCTTCACGGCGCAGGGTATGGGCGTCGATACGCGCTACCTGGGGCGTGATGTCGGCACGAAAGCCCATCTGCCGGCCCGACTGCGGATCGACAACCTTGAAGGTGCGCAGATCCAGATCCTGGCCCGCGCCGGTCAGCAGGGATTCCAGGTACTCGATATGCGGGGTGACGACAAACTCGTAACCCCAGCTCTGGAACAGATCCAACACCTGCCGACGCGCTACTTCGATACGCGCAGCTTCCGGTGGCAGTACTTCTTCGATGCCATCTGGCAGCAGCCAGCGGTCTACCGTTGCCATTACGCCATTCCCCTATGGTCCGGGCGGCCAGCCTCCGGGCCGGCCTTGAGTGAAGCAGAAAATGCCTGGGCCTTGCGCGCTGCCTGGGCAAAAAACGCGCAAGAGCGACGTGACGAATGGCCCTGAACCGGCCTCGTCCGCACTTTCCTCGAAAAACCTGTCGAGTCGTTCAACCCGACGCCTGCAACCAAAACCGCAATCGAACGTGCAGACGCAAAAAAGCCGGGAATTTCCCGGCTGCCGCATCATACACCCGTTTTTCCAAAGGATCACCCCGCCAGACGTTTTAGCCGCCGGGCGGAGTGTCTCAGGTCAACGCTGCATCAAGGCTTGGCCTTTTCCAGGTAGCGGAAAAAGTCGCTGCTCGGGTCCAGGACCATTACGTCGGATTTGTGCGCGAAGCTTTCACGGTAGGCATGCAGGCTACGGTAGAACGCATAGAACTCCTGATCCTGACCGTAGGCCTTGGCATAGATCGCCGCGGCCTGGGCATCGCCGTCACCGCGAACCTCTTCCGATTCACGATAGGCTTCTGCCAGCAACACGCGACGTTGACGATCGGCGTCGGCACGGATGCCTTCGGCCAGCTCGTTACCCTTCGCACGATGCTCGCGGGCTTCACGCTCGCGCTCGGTGCTCATCCGCTCGAATACGCTGCGGTTCACTTCCTTCGGCAGATCGATGGCCTTGACCCGGACATCGACCACTTCAATACCCAGTTCCTTTTCCGCCATGGCGTTCAGCGAACGGGTAATGTCGGCCATGAGCGCATCACGCTCACCGGAAACCACTTCATGCAGGGTGCGCTTGCCGAACTGGTCGCGCAGGCCCGATTCCAGGCGCCGGGACAGACGTTCGTCAGCAATCTGCTTGAGACCCGAAGTCGCCGTGTAGAAACGCTCGGCATCCTTCACGCGCCACTTGGCATAGGCATCGACCATGACCGCTTTCTTTTCCAGCGTCAGGAAGCGTTGCGTCGGTGCATCCAGGGTCATCAGGCGGGCGTCGAACTTACGCACCTTGTTGACGTAAGGCACTTTCACATGCAGCCCTGGCTGGACATCCGTCTCGACCACGCGACCGAATTGCAGCAACACTGCACGCTCGGTCTGGGACACGATGTAGAAGCAGTTCCAGGCAGCGATCGCCACGACGACGCCGACAATAAGGGCGATCAGCGATTTATTGCTCATCAGCGACTCTCCCTGGTACGTGCTTGCTGTTGCTGCTCCGCCGCGGCGCGAGCATTCGCTTCATTGCTGGCGGCTGCCGTGCTGCTGGTCGCAGGGGTGCTGGTGTTGCGACCGCTCTCGACCATCTTGTCCAGCGGCAGGTACAGCAGATTGCTCTGGCCATTCTTGTTGCCGGTCACGAGGACCTTGCTGGTGTTGCTGAAGACTTCCTGCATGGTGTCCAGGTACAGACGCTCACGGGTCACCTCAGGGGCCTTGCGATACTCGACCACCAGCTTGGTGAAGCGATCGGCCTCACCCTTGGCACGGGAAACCACTTCGTCGCGGTAACCGTTGGCATCCTCGATGATGCGCTGGGCTTGACCACGGGCTTCCGGCACGACGCCGTTGGCATAGGTTTCGGCCTGGTTGCGCGAACGCTGCTCGTCTTCACGGGCGCGGATCACGTCGTCGAAGGCTTCCTGGACTTCACGCGGCGCCGCGGCGCTCTGCACGTTGACCTGGGTGACGGTGATACCGGTGCGATAGGTGTCGAGGAAGCGCTGCAGGCGCTCCTTGATTTCGCTGGCCATCAGCTCACGACCTTCGGTCAGCACCTGGTCCATGGCGGTGGAACCCACCACATGGCGCAATGCACTCTCGGTGGCATGCTGCAGGCTGACTTCCGGCTGGTCGACGTTCAGTACGAAGTCCTGCAGGTTGGTGATCTTGTACTGCACGGTCAGCGGTACTTCGACGATGTTCTCGTCTTCCGTGAGCATCTGGCCCTGCTTGGTGTAGGCACGCTCACGCGTGACGTTTTCCATGTACTTCTGATCGATCGGCGGGAAATAGATGTTCAGGCCCGGGCCGACGGTTTCATAGTACTTGCCGAAGCGCAGCACCACGGCTTGCTCCTGCTCGTCCACGACATACACCGCGCTGTACAGCCAGACAGCCGCGAGCACGACCAGACCGATGCCGAGCAGGCCGAAACCGCCGCCCTTGCCCGGACGACCACTGCCGTCATCACCGCGTTTCCTACCACCACCGAACAAACCGTTCAGGCTTTCCTGCAGCTTGCGGAAGGCCTCGTCGAGATCCGGTGGCCCCTTGCGGTCGCCGTTGTTACGACGCTTGCCGCCCCAGGGATCCTGGTTATTCGAGTTGCCACCCGGCTCATTCCAAGCCATAGCGCTCTCCATCTGATAAAGCAAAGACGCACCCACGGCGCGCCGGCCAATGCTACAGAATGCCTGACACAGCTTTCTCAGGCTTTTATTGCAAAGTGTGTTGCTCGATGAACTCCACCGGTTTCAGCCCTTCACGACTGACCAACCGGTTCAGCTCCGACCGCGGCAGGCGAACCGCCAGCAGGCAGGTGCCTTCTTCGTCGTGTTCTTCTTTTTGCACCGCTCCCAGCTCGAAGAACTGGGCACGCAGGCGGGCGAACCGTTGCGGCAGCTTCAAGGTGCCGACAAACAGGTCGCTACCCAACAGTTCCGCCACGGCCTGCTCGAGCAGTTCGAGGCCGGTACCGTCCCGGGCCGACAACCAGACCCGCTGCGGCTTGCCATCGGCATCGCGCTGGATCTGCGGCTCCACGCCTTCGAGCAAATCGAGTTTGTTGTATACCTCCAGGATCGGCAAGTCCTGGGCACCGATCTCACCGAGCACCACCATGACCTGCTCGATCTGCAGCATCCGGTCCGGCTCGGCGGCATCGATCACATGCAGCAGCAGGTCGGAGTTGCTCGACTCTTCGAGCGTAGCCCGGAAAGCCTCGACCAGTTTGTGCGGCAGGTGCCGGATGAAGCCCACGGTGTCGGCCAGTACGATCGGCCCGAGGTCGTCCAGGTCGAGCCGGCGCAGGGTCGGGTCGAGCGTGGCGAACAACTGGTCGGCGGCGTAGACGTCCGATTGGGTCACGTTATTGAACAGCGTCGATTTGCCGGCGTTGGTATAGCCCACCAGGGAAACCGTCGGGATGTCCGCGCGCTTGCGGCCGCGTCGCGACTGCTCGCGCTGGCTGCGGACCTTTTCCAGGCGCCCCTTGATCTGGCGCAGGCGAATCCGCAACAGGCGCCGGTCGGTTTCCAGCTGGGTTTCACCCGGACCGCGCAGGCCGATACCGCCTTTCTGCCGCTCAAGGTGCGTCCAGCCGCGAACCAGCCGCGTGCTCATATGCTCGAGCTGGGCCAGCTCGACCTGGAGCTTGCCTTCATGGGTACGGGCGCGCTGGGCGAAGATATCGAGGATCAGGCCCGTACGGTCGATCACGCGACACTCGAATACGCGTTCGAGGTTGCGTTCCTGACTGGGCGTGAGGATGTGATTGAAGATCACCAGATCGGCTTCTTCGGTCTTGACCAGGTCGCGCAACTCCTCGACCTTGCCGCTGCCGATCAGGAATTTGGCGGTTGGCCGATGACGCGGCACGTTGAAAAACGCGACGGTCTCGGCGCCGGCCGAAAGTGCCAACTCCTGAAACTCCTGCGGGTCTTCGCGCGCCTCAGGGTCCTGTCCATCCAGATGAACGAGAATGGCCCGTTCACCACCACCGTGGCGCTCAAAGAACAAAGGAGACTCCTATCAGGCGTTACCCGGTTCAGCGTCACCGCCTTCGGATTCGGTTGCGCTTGGCAGACGAATTGGACGAACCGGCACGACTGTCGAGATAGCGTGCTTGTAGACCATCTGGCTGACGGTGTTTTTCAGCAGGATGACGAACTGGTCGAAAGACTCGATCGTGCCTTGCAGTTTGATCCCGTTGACCAGATAGATGGACACCCCGACTTTCTCTTTACGTAAAGTGTTCAAGTAAGGGTCTTGTAGCGAATGCCCTTTTGACATGTGCCGCACTCCTTTAAGGATCAATAATAAAAATCGGAATCAGATGGCTTTGGCCGTCACACCCCCAAGGGTAGACGGCAATTGCAAGGACTCAGCTCAATATGGAGACGGTCCCAAGGTATTTCAAGGCGCGTGGCAGATTGTCGCAATCGAGACTGTCGAGCCAATGCAGGTCAGTCCAGCTACGCAGCCAGGTGAACTGGCGCTTCGCCAACTGGCGCGTGGCAATGACCCCACGCTCCTGCATCTCGGCTGACGTCAGCTTGCCGTCCAGATAATCCCAGACTTGTCGATAACCCACCGCACGTATAGACGGCAACCCGGCATGCAGGTCACTTCGCTCACGCAGGGCTACGACCTCGTCGATGAATCCCTGTTCCAACATCAATGTGAATCTTTGTTCAATTCGACGGTGCAGCACTTGCCGGTTCGCCGGGGCGATGGCCAGATTCGCGACAGTATAGGGTAATTGTTGCAGTCCCGAAGCGGCTGCTTCAGTACTTTGCGCAGATTGTCGCTGGCGCAGGGCCGTCATGCTCTGGCCGCTGACCCGATAAACCTCCAGGGCCCGGCTCAGCCGCTGCGGATCGTTGGGGTGGATACGTGCCGCCGACTCCGGGTCGATGACCGCCAATTGCGCGTGCAGGGCCTGCCAGCCGAGGCGCGCAGCCTCTTCTTCGATTTGCGCACGTACTTCGGGATCCGCCGCCGGCATGTCGGCCAGCCCATCGATCAGGGCCTTGTAATACAGCATCGTCCCGCCCACCAGCAGCGGAATCTTGCCCCGTGCGGTGATGTCGGCCATGGCCTGGAGGGCATCACGCCGGAAATCCGCCGCCGAGTAAGCTTCGGCCGGGTCCAGGATGTCGATCAGCCGGTGGGGAAATTCCGCCAGCAGCGCCTTCGACGGCTTGGCCGTGCCGATGTCCATGCCGCGGTAGACCAGTGCCGAATCGACGCTGATCAGCTCGCACGGCAGGACCTTGGTCAGTTCGATGGCCAGGTCGGTCTTGCCGGCGGCGGTCGGGCCCATCAGGAAAATCGCGGGGGGCAGCGGGCTCATCAGCGACCACGCAGGAACAGTTTGTCCAGGTCGTCCAGGCCCAATTGGGTCCAGGTCGGCCGGCCATGGTTGCATTGGCCACTGCGCTCGGTGTTTTCCATGTCCCGCAGCAAACCGTTCATTTCCGGCAGGGCCAGGCGCCGGTTCGCACGGATCGCGCCGTGGCAGGCCATGGTGCCGAGCAATTCGTTCAGGTGCGCCTGGATGCAGTCGCTGGTGCCGTATTCCATCAGGTCCGCCAGCACGTCGCTGACCAGTCGATTGGCCTCGGCCTGTTTCAGCAAGGCCGGGATCTGCCGGATCGCCAGGGTTTCCGGGCCCAGGCGCTGCAGTTCGAAGCCCAGGCGCTGGAACCAGCTCACGTGTTCTTCGGCACAATCGGCTTCGCGCTGGCTGACCGCCAGGGATTCAGGCACCAACAACGGCTGGCCGCTCAGGCCTTCGCTGGCCATGGCGATCTTCAGCCGCTCGTACATGATCCGCTCGTGGGCCGCGTGCATGTCCACCAGGACCAGGCCCTGGGCATTTTCCGCAAGGATATAGATGCCTTTGAGCTGCGCCAGCGCATAACCCAGGGGCGGGATATCGCCCTGGCCGTCGGGCAATGCTGCGGCCCCGGTTTCCGGCAAAGGCTTGAAGAACTCGCGATAGGCCGCCTGGGCCTCGGCCGCCGGCACGTTCGACTGCGGGCGCGGCGTGTACTGGTACTGATAGCCGCTGCCGGCACCCGCGCCAGGGCTGTTGTAAGTCGGCTGGGCCTGAGGCTGTTCGAGCAAGGCATTGGCCGCCAGGCTCATTTCGCCCTGTGGTCCGAACTCGCCGGCATCCAGCCCTGTCGGCCGAACCATGCCCGCCACCGCAGCCGGTGCCGCGAGCTGGTCTTCCGGACGCACGTCGCCCAAGGCGCGGTGCAAGGTGCCGTAGAGGAAATCGTGAACCATGCGCCCGTCCCGGAAGCGCACTTCATGCTTGGTCGGGTGCACGTTGACGTCCACCACCGCCGGATCGACTTCGAAAAACAACACGAAGGTCGGATGCCGGCCGTTGAACAACACGTCGCGATAGGCCTGGCGCACCGCATGGGCCACCAGCTTGTCGCGCACCGCCCGGCCATTCACGTAGAAATACTGCAAGTCCGCCTGGCTGCGGGAGAACGTCGGCAACCCGACCCAACCCCACAGGTGCAGGCCATTGCGCTCCACCTCGATGGGCAATGCCTGTTCCAGGAAACCCGCGCCGCACACCGCACCTACACGCCGGGCACGGGCCGCATCGTCACGGGCCTCGTGCAGGCTGAGGATGGTCTTGCCGTTGTGGCGCAAGTGGAACGCTACGTCAAAACGCGCCAGGGCCAGGCGCTTGATGACTTCCTGCAGATGATCGAATTCGGTCTTTTCGGCCTTGAGGAACTTGCGCCGGGCCGGGGTGTTGAAGAACAGGTCGCGCACTTCCACCGAAGTGCCCACCGGGTGGGCCGCGGGCTGGACGCGTGAGGCCATGTCCCGGCCTTCGGTCTCGACCTGCCAGGCCTGCTCGGCATCCCGGGTACGGGAGGTGAGCGTCAGGCGCGACACCGAACTGATGGAGGCCAGCGCTTCACCACGAAACCCCAGGCTCATGACCCGTTCGAGGTCCTCCAGGTCGCGGATCTTGCTGGTGGCGTGACGCGCCAGGGCCAGCGGCAGGTCGTCGGAAGAAATACCGCCACCGTCATCACGCACCCGCAGCAGCTTGACGCCACCCTGCTCGACATCCACATCGATGCGCTTGGCCCCGGAGTCGAGGCTGTTCTCCAGCAACTCCTTGATGACCGACGCCGGGCGCTCCACCACCTCACCGGCGGCGATCTGGTTCGCCAGCCGGGGGCTGAGCAACTCGATGCGGGCGTTGCTGCCAATCAGTTCATCGCTCATTGCTTGGACGCCACTTCGTTGCCGGGAATGGTCAGGGTCTGGCCGATCTTCAGCTCATCACTCTTGAGGTTGTTGGCGCTGCGCAGGGTCGCGGGCGACACCTGGTAACGCACGGCGATCATCGCCAGGGTTTCGCCGGCGCTGACCCGATGGTCCCGCGGCCCCTGGGCGATCTTGCCGGAATCACGCAGCCAGGCGATGTAGGTGCCCGGCGGTGGGTTCTGCTGGAAGAACTGGCGCACGCCACTGCTGATGGAACGGGCCAGTGCCTGCTGGTGGCTGGACGACGACAGCTTGGAGGCCTCGTTGGAGTTGGAGATGAAGCCGGTTTCCACCAGGATCGACGGGATGTCCGGGGACTTGAGCACCATGAACCCGGCCTGTTCGACGCGCTGTTTGTGCAGGGGCGTGACGCGGCCAATGTTGCTCAAGACTTTCTGGCCGACGTTCAGGCTCGAGGTCAACGAGGCGGTCATCGACAAATCGAGCAACACACCGGCCAGCATGCGGTCCTTGTCGTCGAGACTGACGTTGCCGGCACCGCCGATCAGGTCGGAACGGTTTTCGCTGTCGGCCAGCCAGCGGGCGGTCTCGGAAGTCGCGCCCCGGTCGGACAAAGCAAACACCGAGGCGCCGAAGGCCGCCGCCGAAGGGGCTGCGTCGGCGTGGATGGAAACGAACAGGTCGGCGCCTTTCTTGCGGGCGATTTCGGTACGGCCACGCAATGGAATGAAATAGTCGCCGGTACGGGTCAGTTCGGCACGGAAGCCTTTCATGCCATTGATCTGGCGCTGCAGCTCGCGGGCGATGGACAGCACCACGTCTTTTTCATGCTGGCCGCGCGAACCGGAGGCACCCGGGTCTTCGCCGCCGTGACCGGCGTCGATCACCACAATGATGTCGCGCTTGCCGGCCGGAGCCGGTGGCAGCTTGATCGCAGGCTCGGTCGGCGTGACCGGCACCGCCGGTACCGTGGCGACATTGGTCGGCGCCGGTGGGGGTGGCGCGGCGTCGGCCGGGTTGTCGAACAGGTCCACCACCAGCCGGTTGCCGTACTGGGCATTCGGGGCCAGGGTGAAACTTTTCGGAGTCACGGCTTTTTTCAGGTCGATGACCACCCGCAGGTCGGTCGGCGTACGCTGGGCCGACCGCATCGCGGTAATCGGCGTGTTGGCAGTGGCCACGTTCAGTGGCGCGCCAAGGGATGCGCCATTGATGTCGATCACCAGGCGATCCGGGGCCGTCAGGGTGAATACGCTGTGCTGCACCGGCCCTGTCAGGTCGAACACCAGCCGAGTGTTGTCCGGCGCTCGCCAGAGGCGAACGCTGTTGACCTTTGTCTCAGCCACAGCATCGACGGCCAGTGCCGTAAGCAACAGTCCTACGACAGCAACCACCGCGCGAAAGCGCATACCAAACCCCATCATCAATTAGTTTTCCAGTGCCAACGCGGCACACCACGACTCGCCTCGCGAGCCTTGCGGCGTCAGTTTCAGCGAACGCCCGCCGTTCTGCGCGCCAATGGTAATGGTCAGGTCAGGCTTTGGCAAAAAGCCTGCACCCTTGTCGGGCCATTCGATCAGGCACAAGGCGTCATCTTCGAAATAATCGCGAATGCCGAGAAATTCCAGCTCTTCGGGGTCCACCAGTCGGTACAGGTCAAAATGGAAGGCGCGAATGTCGCCGACCTCATAGGGCTCGACCAAGGTGAACGTAGGGCTTTTTACCGCACCGACGTGTCCGAGGCCGCGAATGATGCCCCTGGACAGCGTGGTTTTCCCCGCACCGAGGTCGCCCACGAGAAAAACCAGGCCATGGCCCGCCGTGATGCGCGCAATGCGGGCACCCAATTCCGTCATGGCTTGTTCGTCAGCCACGTACAGGGTTACTTCAGACAAGGTGATTGCTCCTCCAACAACTGACGAATGGCCGGGATCAGGTCAGTCGCCGCCAGCCCCCGGCCCGACCGGCCGGCTTGCGCACCGGCATTGGCGTGCAGCCAGACGGCCAGGCACGCGGCCTCGAAGCCCGCCAGCCCCTGGGCGAGCAAGGCGCCGATCACCCCGGCCAGCACATCCCCCAGACCAGCGGTGGCCATGGCCGGATGGCCCTGACTGCAAATAGCCAGGCGACCGTCCGGGCTGGCAATCAGACTGCCAGCGCCCTTGAGAATCACCGTGGCTGTGTATTTTTTGCTCAATGCATGAACCGCTGCCGGACGATCAGCCTGCACCTGGGCCGTGGAGATCCCCAAAAGCCGCGCGGCCTCGCCCGGGTGCGGGGTGATCACGCAATCTTCGGGCAGGCTGACCGCACCGGCACTCAGCAGATTCAGCGCATCGGCGTCCCACACCTGTGGCAACGGCGCATTGGCCGCCGCCGACAGCAAGCTGCGGCCCCACGCCGCCTGGCCCAACCCCGGCCCGACCACCAACACATCGGCTTGCTCGAGCAAACCCATCAACTGGTTCGCCGAATGGGTGCCCTGCACCATGACCTCTGGCAAACGGGTCAGCGCAGCGCCGACATGCTCGCTGCGGGTCGCCATGGAAACCATGCCCGCGCCGCAACGCAGGGCGCTTTCGGCGCTCATCTGAATAGCGCCGCCAAACCCCCGGTCGCCGCCGATCAACAGGACGTGCCCGAAGGAGCCTTTGTGGGAAGTAGGCACGCGAGGCGTCAGACGCGGCAGATTATGGGGTGAGAGCAGTCGGGCACTGACCGGCGCCGCTTCAACGAGGTCCGGATCGGCGTGGAGGTCGTTGAATACCAACTCACCGACCCGGTCCGCCGCATCGCCAGTGAACAGGCCGAGCTTCAAACCAATAAAAGTTACGGTCAGGTCAGCAGACACCGCCGTGCCCAGCACCCGACCGGTATCGGCACACAGCCCGGAGGGGATATCCACCGCGGCGACCGGAAGGCCACTGACGTTGATCGTGTCGATAGCCCGGACATAAGGCTCGCGCACCTCGCCACTCAAGCCCGTACCGAGCAATGCATCCAGCAGCACGCCACGCAATTCGGACTCGTCCGACCACGGCTCCACCGGCACACCCACCGCGACAGCCTCGGCGTGGGCGTTGGCGGCGTCACCCTGCAGACGGCGGGGCTCCCCCACCGTCAGGACCCGCACCGACCAGCCTCCACGCCGGGCCAGGGTCGCCACCAGGTAACCGTCGCCGGCGTTGTTGCCGTGGCCGGCGAGCACGGTCAGTTCGCCAGCATCCGGCCAGCGCCGGACGATCGCTCGCCAGGTGGCGCGGGCCGCTCGCTGCATCAATTCGAAGCCGGTGGTGCCTGCCGCAATCAGCTGTGCGTCAAGGGCCCGGACCTGCGCGGCACTGTACAGCGCGTCGGGAAAATCATCTTTAGTGTGCGGCATGCGTCTTCGGGCTCCGATGTCTGGCAGAATTATACGCATCTCAGCTCCGGTTTCTCTCGCCTCATGCCTGCCATTCCCACCGATCTCCCCGCCCTCGCCCAATCCATCAAGGACTGGGGCCGCGAGCTGGGTTTCCAGCAAGTCGGCATCAGCGGACTGGACCTTGGCGAGCATGAGCAACACCTGCAGCGCTGGCTCGATGCGGGCTACCACGGTGAAATGGACTACATGGGCGCCCACGGCAGCAAGCGCTCGCACCCCGAGGAACTGGTGCCGGGCACGCTGCGGGTGGTGTCCCTGCGCATGGACTACCTGCCGGGCGACACGCACATGGCGCAGATGCTCGGCCAACCGGAAAAAGCCTACGTCTCGCGTTATGCGTTGGGCCGCGATTACCACAAATTGATCCGTAAACGCGTGCAGCAACTGGCAGAAAAAATCCAGGCGGTCATCGGCCCCTTCGGCTACCGCGCCTTCGTCGACAGCGCACCGGTCCTGGAGAAAGCCATCGCCGAACAGGCCGGCCTCGGCTGGATCGGCAAGAACACCCTGGTGCTGAACCGCAAGGCCGGCAGCTACTTCTTCCTGAGCGAGCTGTTTGTCGACCTGCCATTGCCGGTGGACCCGCCCCACGCCAGCGAACATTGTGGAAAATGCACCGCGTGCCTGGACATCTGTCCGACCAATGCTTTCATCGGCCCCTACGTACTGGACGCCCGCCGCTGCATTTCCTACCTGACCATCGAGCTGAAAAGCGCCATCCCTGAAGAACTGCGCCCGTTGATCGGCAACCGGGTGTTCGGTTGTGATGACTGTCAGATCGTCTGTCCGTGGAACCGTTTCGCCCGGCCGTCCGGAGAAAACGATTTCAAGCCACGCCACAACCTGGACAATGCCGGGCTGGCCGAACTGTTCCTGTGGGACGAGGAAACCTTTCTCAAGAGCACCGAAGGCTCGCCGCTGCGCCGTGCGGGCTATGAACGCTGGCTGCGCAACCTGGCGGTAGGCCTGGGCAATGCGCCATCAACGATTCCAGTGATGCAGGCCCTGGAAGCACGGCGCGATCACCCCTCGGACCTGGTGCGCGAGCATGTGGAATGGGCGCTGCGCCAGCACGCTGAACGTCAGATCTCGTCGTTATAGACGAACTTCGGCATTTCCCAGTGAAAGCGGATCGCCAGGAGCCGCAGCAGGAAACCGCCGAACAAGGTGATGAGCACCGCCTGTTCACTCGGTAATTGCAGATAAACGCAGAGTAGATAGCACCATGCGGCGGCAAACGAGACGCTGGCATATAACTCGCGACGGAAGATCAGCGGAATATCGTTACAGAAGATATCCCGCAGGATGCCGCCGAACACCCCGGTAATGACCCCGCTGACCGACGCCACCAACATGCCATGGCCCATTTCCAGGGCCGTCATGCAGCCGATCAGCGTGAACGCCACCAGGCCCACGGCGTCGAGCACCAGGAACATCGAGCGCAGATGGCGCATCCAGCGCGCCAGGAACACCGTCAGCATCGCCGCTGCAGTGGTCAGCACCAGGTACTCCGGGTGCTTGACCCAGGTGAGCGGGTAGTGACCGAGCAGCACGTCACGCACCGAACCGCCGCCCAGGGCCGTGACGCAGGCGATCAGCACCACGCCGAACCAGTCCATGCCCCGCCGCCCGGCGGACAGGGCGCCGGTCATGGCTTCGGCGGTGATGGCGATCAGATAGAGCATCAGCAACATTGACGACGATCCTTGCAGGAGAACGCACCCGTAGGAGCTGTCGAGCGAAGCGAGGCTGCGATCTTTTGATCTTGATCTTCCGGACATTCGCTCACGACGTAATTGTCAGGGAAAAGATCGCAGCCTCGCTTCGCTCGGCAGCTCCTACAGGGAGCCCTCAGAACTTGATGAAATGCTTGCGGTAGTGCTGCAGCTCGGCAATGGACTCGCGGATGTCGTCCAGGGCCAGGTGGCTGCCGCCCTTCTGGAAGCTGTCACGCACTTCGGGTGCCCAGCGGGCGGCCAGTTCCTTGAGGGTGGAGACGTCGAGGTTGCGGTAGTGGAAGTAGCTTTCCAGGGACTTCATGTGGGTATAGAGGAAGCGTCGGTCCTGGCAGATGCTGTTGCCGCAGATCGGCGACTTGCCCTTTGGCACCCACTGTTCCAGGAAGGCGATGGTCTGGGCCTCGGCCTCGGCCATGCTGATCTTGCTCTCGCGTACCCGCTGGGTCAGGCCCGAGCCGCCGTGCTGGCGGGTGTTCCAGTCGTCCATGCCGGCCAGGATCTCGTCGCTGTGGTGGATCGCGATCACCGGGCCTTCGGCCAGGGTGTTGAGGTCACTGTCGGTGACGATGGTGGCCATTTCGATGATGACGTCGGTGTCGGGGTTCAGACCGGTCATTTCCAGGTCGATCCAGATCAGGTTCTGCGGATTTTGCATAGGAAGGGCTCCTCGGAGTAGCTGCGCAGTTTAGCCTAGGCAAGCCTGCGGGCGTGCTAAACTCGCCGCCGTTTTACCTAATCGCTGCATTTTTAATACGGAACACCCATGGCCAAACGCCAACTCAATCGTCGTCAGAACTGGCGCATCGAAAAGATCCAGGGCGAGCGCGCTGCCCGCGCCGCCAAACGCGAGTCCAGTGCGGTGCAAGCCCTGGAAGGCGGCGACCTGGGTCCTGAACAGACCGGCCTGGTGATCGCGCACTTCGGTGTGCAGGTCGAGGTCGAGGCCCGTGAAGGCGAACTGGCCGGCCAGGTATTCCGTTGCCACCTGCGTGCAAACCTACCGGCGCTGGTCACTGGCGACCAGGTGGTCTGGCGGGCCGGCAACCAGGGCATTGGCGTGATCGTGGCACAGTTGCCGCGCCACACCGAGCTGTGTCGTCCGGACAGCCGGGGCCAGCTCAAGCCGGTGGCGGCCAACGTCGACATGATCGTCATCGTGTTCGCCCCGCTGCCCGAGCCCCACGCCAACCTGATCGACCGCTACCTGGTGGCGGCCGAACATGCCGGTATCCGACCGTTGCTGCTGCTTAACAAGTTCGACCTGATCGATGAGCAGAACGCCCCAGCGCTGAACGCCTTGCTGGCGGTCTATCGGCAACTGGGTTACCCGGTGCTGGAAGTCTCGGCCCACCACGGCAACGGCATGGAACAATTGCAACGGCAACTGGACGGGCGCATCAGCGTGTTCGTCGGCCAGTCCGGCGTCGGCAAGTCGTCGCTGGTCAACAGCCTGCTGCCGGAGGTCGAAACCCGCGTCGGGCCGTTGTCCGAGCTGTCCGGCCAAGGCACCCACACCACAACCACCGCACGGTTGTTCCACTTCCCTGGCGGCGGTGAGCTGATCGACTCGCCGGGCATCCGTGAGTTCGGCCTGGGCCATGTCAGCCGGGCCGATGTGGAAGCCGGGTTCATCGAGTTCAACGACCTGATCGGCACCTGCCGCTTCCGCGACTGCAAGCACGACCGCGAACCCGGCTGCGCCTTGCTCAAGGCACTGGAAGAAGGCCGCGTGCAGCAGCAACGGATGAACAGCTATCGCTCGATCATCGCCAGCTTGCCGGAAAGCAGTTATTGATTGAAGTGAGTGTGAGCCGGATCCAGCTGAATCAAAAAAGCCGACAGTGATGTCGGCTTTTTTGTGGGTCACTGCGCAGGCGTTCCCGGCGGTTTCGGCGCGGCGTCGTCGAACAGGTTCAGACGCTCGCGCAACTCATGGGCCGGTACGGGTTGCTGATCGGCCGGCAAGGCGTTCGGATCAACCGCAGCACCCGGCGTCTGCGCTGGTGTTTCGCCCGGGGCGCCGTGGCCCTGGGTCGCGTCGGGTGCCGGATCGTCGGTCTGCGAACCTTCGATGGCCTTCTGGGCCTTCTTGGTCAACACCACGATATCGATACGCCGGTTGACCGGGTTGAACGGATCCTTGCGGTCGAACAACGCCGACGAGGCATACCCGACCACCCGCGCCACCTGCTCGTCCGGATAACTGCCGGCCACCAGGGCACGACGTGCCGCGTTGGCGCGGTTGGCGGACAGTTCCCAGTTACCGAAGTCACCCTTGCCGACGTATGGCTTGGCATCGGTATGGCCACTGATGCTGATCTTGTTCGGCACCGCCTTGATGGTGTCGGCCATGGCCAGCAGGATGTCTTCGAAATAAGGTTTCAGGCGCGCACTGCCGGAATCGAACATCGGCCGGTTCTCGGCATCGGTGATCTGGATGCGCAAGCCGTTCGGCGTGATCTCGAACAGGATCTGGTCCTTGAATTTCTGTAGCTGCGGGTTCTCGTCGACCTTGTTCTGCAACTCCTGCAACAGCAGCTCGAGGCGTTCGCGCTCGACCTGCTCGGCCATGCCTTCGACCTGCTCGGAATCCACCGTCACCTTGTCAGGCTGCGGCTGGGACTTGACCTCGGGGTTGAGGGTATTTTCCGGTGCGAGGGTCGGCGAGCCGCCCAGGTCGATGATGTAGGGCGTGCCGCTTTCGGAGAAGCCGACCGGGTCCTTGAAGTAACCGGCGATGGCGATCTTCTGTTCCGGGGTCGCGGTGGACAGCAGCCACAGCACCAGGAAGAACGCCATCATCGCCGTCGCGAAGTCGGCGAAGGCGATTTTCCAGGCGCCCCCGTGGTGTCCAGCAGCTATGCGCTTGACACGCTTGATGATGATCGGCTGGTTGTTCTCCATGGCTTAACGACCGCGAACCGCTTGTTCCAACTCGGCAAAGCTTGGACGGTGCGCCGGGTACAGGACCTTGCGACCGAACTCCACGGCCAGCGAAGGCGGCATGCCCGAAGCCGAGGCCACCAGGGAGGCCTTGATGGCCTCGTAGGTGTTGAGTTCTTCCTTGGCATCATGGGCCAGGGAATGGGCCAGCGGACCGAAGAAACCATACGCCGCCAGGATACCGAAGAAGGTACCGACCAGTGCCGCGCCCACGTGCAGGCCGATGGACTTCTGGTCGCCATCGCCCAGGGAAGCCATGGTCACCACGATACCCAGTACCGCCGCGACGATACCGAAGCCGGGCATGGCGTCGGCGATGCCGGTCACGGCGTGGGACGGATGCTCGAGGTCTTCCTTGAGGCTGTACAGTTCCATGTCGAACAGGCCTTCGAGCTCATGAGGGGCCATGTTGCCGGACGACATGATACGCAGGTAATCGCAGATGAACGCCGTCATGCGGGCGTCCTTGAGCACCGCGGGGTACTTGGCGAAGATCGGGCTGGCGGCGGCGTCTTCGATATCACCCTCGATCGCCATCATGCCTTCGCGGCGGCTCTTGTTGAGGATCTCGTAGATCAGCCCCAGCACCTCGAGATAGAAGGTGTGGCTGAAGCGCGAACTGAACATGCCCAGGGACTTCTTGAGCACGTGCATCGTCATGTAGCCGGGGTTGGCCTGCAGGAATGCGCCAAGGGCCGCACCACCGATGATCATCACCTCGAAGGGTTGGATCAGGGCGGCAATCTTGCCATGGGAGAGCACGTATCCGCCGAGCACGCTCGCGAACACGACAATGATGCCGATAATTTTAGCCATAGATTGAAAGTACTTATTTAAGTCGGGTTCAAGGTCATATTCGGAAGCTGGAAAATCTCTTCTTCTACTTATCGGCAAAACTGCGCCAGACTATAGCCAGTTCTGGCGAAAAGCCAATTTGCCACGTTGCAGCATGCGATGATCACGTCCAGCCATGGCTAACGAAACGAAGGTTCCGACCCCACGACCGACCACCCTCGAAGGCTGGGTAAAACTGCTCGAGGGCGTGCATTTGCCGGTGCCTCAGGCCAGTCATGACCAGGTCTGCAAGGCCGTCGCCGATAGCCGCCGCTCGCTGCGTGACATCGCCGAGCTCATGCAGGACAGTCCTGCCCTGGCCCTGAGCGTCATCCGCGAAGCCAACCATCACACCCATGGCAGCCTTGCAGAACCTGTAGAAAACCTCGAAGTGGCCATCAACCGCCTCGGCCTCAAACGCACCGAAGAGCTGCTCGCCCGCCTACCGTCGCTGCCGGAGCAGGAGATACCCGTCGCCCTGCGCCAGTTGCAATTGATCAGCCAACACGCCACGCAACAGGCCAATGGCTTCTTTGCCAGCCGCCTGGCTCGGCTGTGGCAGGACATCCACTGGGGCAGCCTGTTGTTCCTGTCACCGCTCTGGCCGCTGGCCCTGACTCACCCGCGATTGCTGGGGGAATGGGAGATGCGGGTGATCCATAAAGGCCAGTCGGCCAGCAAAGTGGAACGCGAACTGTTCGGCGTCAGCTTGCTGAAGATCTGCCTTGCGCTGGTGGAGACCTGGCGCCTGCCGATCTGGGTGGCTCAGGGCTATCGCCTGCTGCTCAATGAGCGCCGAGAGTTGGTCAAGGTGTTGCGCATCGCCCGGGACAGCGAACACCCGCTGCGCCAGCAGAATCGTCTGGACGATGACCCGACCCTGCGACGCTGGCTCAACCAGCCGGCCAACACCGTGCTACTGGCCAATGGCCTGGCGCTTTCGGCACACCAGGCCTGGGACTGCCCCCACAACGTCCGCTGGCAATACCTCACCAGCCTGTACCTGCAGATGCCCATGGATGAGCTCCAGCAACAGTTGCACCAGCAGGCCGCCAACAGCGCCCGTCACCACGCCATGCCGGACCTCTGGCACCCGGCCGTGGCACTGCTCTGGCCTCCCGGCAGCCGTCGCGTCCAGGCCGAAAGGGCAACCGTCGCGCAACCCAGCGCCGAAGACCTGGCCCTGTGGCGCAAGCAATGCGCGGCGCTGCTGGTGGAGCCAAGCCCCTTCAGCAACGCCATGCACCTGACTACCTCGGCACGGGATGCGCTGGTGGCGTGCGGCATGCGCCGGGTAATGATCCTGATGGCCGACCGCAGCCAGACCAGCGTGCGCGTACACCAGATCGCCGGCCTGCCCCCTGAGGTGGCGGCCATGAGCTTCTCCATCGACCAGAGCAAGGTGTTGCAGCGGTTGCTGGCGCAGCAGGCCCAGGTCCGCCTGAACCCGGAGAACAATGCGCAGTTCTCGGCACTGCTGCCTCCGGGCCTGCGTGCCCTGTTCAAGGGCGAACACATGTTGTTGCGCTCCCTGACCTGCAATGGCCGGGTGATCATGCTGGTGGCCGTGGACCAGGGCGGCGGGCCCTTTGGGGACGTGACGGTGCAAGCCTTCGGCAGAACCGTGCAGTGCATCGAACGGGCCCTGCACACCTTTACCAACCGTGGCCGCTGAACTTGCTACAATCCCTTCCTTTTGCGCCCCTGGAGACCTCACATGCCTGACTTCTCTGGCTTGCCGCTGGTGATCGAGCCGAGCGACCTGCTCCCGCGCCTCGACGCCGGCGAACTGATTCTGGTGGACCTGACCAGTGCCGCCCGCTACAGCACCGGCCACATTCCTGGCGCACGTTTCGTCGATCCCAAGCGCACGCAACTGGGCCAGCCGCCGGCACCGGGCCTGCTGCCGGCCAAAGCCGACCTCGAGGCACTGTTCGGCGAGCTCGGACACAACCCGGAGGCGGTCTACGTGGTCTATGACGACGAAGGTGGCGGCTGGGCCGGGCGCTTTATCTGGCTGCTGGACGTGATCGGCCATTCGAAGTACCACTACCTCGACGGCGGCCTGCTGGCGTGGCTGGACGAAGGCCGGCCGGTGTCCACCGAGGTGCCCGCACCCGCCGGCGGCCCGCTGACGCTGACGCTGCACGACGAACCCACCGCCACCCGCGAATACCTGCAAAGCCGTCTCGGTGCCGCCGACCTGGCGATCTGGGACGCACGCGGCCCGCTGGAGTATTCCGGCGAGAAAGTCGTGGCAGCCAGGGGCGGTCACATTCCCGGCGCGGTCAACTTCGAATGGACGGCCGGCATGGACAAGGCGCGCAGCCTGCGTATCCGTCAGGACATGCCGCAGATCCTCGAACAACTGGGCATCACGCCCGACAAAGAAATCATCACCCACTGCCAGACCCACCACCGCTCCGGCTTCACCTATCTGGTGGCCAAGGCGCTCGGTTACCCACGGGTCAAGGGCTACGCCGGTTCCTGGGGCGAATGGGGCAACCACCCCGACACCCCGATCGAGCTTTGAAGGTTCCTAAGGACATTTAATGAAAAACCGTTTGTTCATCATCACCCAGTACCTGCTGCCCCACCACCTGCTGTCACGCCTGGCCGGCTGCATCGCCGAATGCCGCGTGCGCTGGTTCAAGAACGCGTTCACCCAGTGGTTCGCCAAGCGTTATCAAGTGGACATGTCCCAGGCCCTGGTGGAAGACCTGACCGCCTACGAGCACTTCAACGCGTTCTTCACCCGCGCCTTGAAAGAAGGCGCGCGACCACTGGATGAAACACCGGGCGCGATCCTCAGCCCGGCCGACGGCGCCGTCAGCCAGCTTGGCCCGATCGAGCACGGCCGAGTATTCCAGGCCAAGGGCCACAGTTTCAGCGTACTGGAACTGCTGGGTGGCGACTCGGCCAATGCAGCGCCGTTCATGGGCGGCGATTTCGCGACCATTTACCTGTCGCCCAAGGATTATCACCGCGTGCACATGCCCCTGGCCGGCACCCTGCGGGAAATGGTCTACATTCCGGGCCGCATCTTCTCGGTCAACCAGACCACCGCCGAAAACGTTCCGGAACTGTTCGCCCGCAACGAACGCGTGGCGTGCATCTTCGACACCGAGCGCGGGCCGATGGCCGTGGTGCTGGTGGGCGCGATGATCGTGGCTTCCATCGAA